>JBBRUD010000038.1:0-35134 GCA_038248065.1 Desulfovibrionales bacterium
ACTCAAATCCAAATCACACCACATACGACACTCTCTTTCGGCTTACACCGCAATGGCATTATACACGCGCCCTTGTGCGCCAACCCGTTCACGCACCGCGTGAACATTCATAGGAGCATTCCATGGCCTTAAACGACGGAAATACACCAAACGATACAGACAACGGGTATCAAATTCCACTGGATTTATTGATATTCTCTCAAAAAATGGCGGACAAGGGCACGCCCATCATCTCCATGGACCACCCAATCATCCAGGCCGGGTTCAAACGGGTTAGCGACACAATCCGCCAAAACCTGGGCGGCTATGGAAACGTCGGCAGTGCAGAGTTGCAACCCATAGTCCAGCCGCTCGCGTCCAGCACCAACGGCAGCGGAACGAGCACCGGCGAGTTTGCCGGGCCACAGCCGAAGCAAGGACCGGCGCAGACGCCGCCTGTTGCGCAAGCAGGCGGCACGACCTTGCCGGAACACCTCAAATGGGTGAACGACCCGGACAAATTGTCCACCTTCCTCACGGAATTCAACAAGAAGTATCCCCTGAATCCTACCACTGCCGCACCGGGTGTCCAAAACACCTACACAACCATGCAGCCGCCTGGTTCTAACTACGGCCCTCCCACCGGCGCGGCCAAGGACGCCGCCGATTACTGGTTCAAGTATCAGGGATACCCGGAACAGTACGCCGCAAACAAGGGGTCGGTCGAATCGAAGGGAAACGCGAACGCATGGGTTCCGGGGTCACAAGCTGCTGGCCTCAATCAGGTACGGCCTATCGCAGCGCTTGATGTTGGATTCGATTTCAAGTCAAAAATTCCTGGGCAGGGCAACGAGCCTGTATTCAATCAGGAGGCCTACCGCGCGGCGATGAACGATCCCAGCTTCAACAGCATGGTGTCCTCACTCTACGCCCGGAAGATGTTCAACCTTCAAAAAGGCGATCCGTACAGAGCCGAAGCCGCCTACAACAAAGGGCCATACAGCTTCCAACAGGACGGTTCGTACGCGAAAGGAGCATCCAACTACGTCCGCGGCATGTTCCCCAACCAGTGGGATGGGACAATGAAAAAATAACAACCGCCCTTAACGGGAGAAACGTCTTCACCGTGTGACAAACGGTCGGCGGTCTTTTCAGCGAACATGCGGAGAAATGGCCTCAATTTGTGAATAGAGGTCGTCGGCCTTTTTGTTGAACAACTTATAGAAAGCATCGACAAGCGCACAAGCGCGCTTTTGGAACCGCTCTTCGAGTTGACTGGTGAAAGGTGTGTCCCACGAAGGCCTCTCACACGGCGATTTGGCCATCATGGTAATGAACCAAAACTGATCGGAGAAGACTCGCGCGTCTTCCAGCACTGGTTTGGGGCTTTGCGCACTGAGGTTGACTTCCAAGGCCAAAGCCATGTGGTCCGCCAGGAACATGCACTCGTCCTGGATGCCCTCAAGCCGCCCAGGCCAATTCCTCGAAATGTGCACGCCGTACTTCCGCTCCATGGCCTCGGCTTCGCCGGAGAGACGCCGCACCTTGTGGGTGAATCGCAGGTATTCTGGAAACCGCTCAGCCAGCAAGGGCCGCCCCGTAGGGGGCGGCCCATCGGCCAGAACCTGCTGCCTTAATGCAAAGACGGTTTTACGGAGAGCTGTTACATCCATGTCCACAATAGCGTCGATATGCTCAAGCGCGGCCTTGGCCTCCGGATTATTTTTGTGCCCTTCTAAATACTTGCTCGTCTTCGCGGGCCATTGCCGGGTTATTGTAATTGACTTTTCAATACGCTCGGCAATTTCCCAGAGAATTTTCCTGGCCGCAGCATCCCTCCGTTGGATGAAGCCGTAGAACTCTACGAGATTCAGCAAGCGAAGGGCATCTTCGACACCCAAGCCCCCAGCCAATCCCCACCCGGCGTCATGCCATCCCGGCCCGACGGAATGCCTGCCCTGCACGGTGTTGCCGGGGGTGATTATCAACTCGCCAAGGTTCGCCGCTCGCGTCTGCACACGTGCCTGCCGCAATTCCTCAACGGCCTGTTCCAGTGTCTGGGCTTGACTGACCACGGGCATCGCTAGACAAAACGACGAATAGAGGGCACAGAAGAGACAAAGGAGAACTTTATTTGTTCGCATGGATGACCATACCGCACTGACGTTAGTACATCAATAGACTGTACACTTCGACTGAAGCCGCCCCCCCTCACCCCGTCCGCAGCGCCTCCACGATATTTAACCGTGACGCCCGCAGCGCAGGAAGAAAGCCGCCCACCACGCCCATGAACAGGGCGAACCCCATGGACATGCCGATTATCTCGGCGCTGAGCGAGAACTTGAAGGCCAGTTCGGCAAAGGTCTGGAAGTTGGTGGTGGAGAAGGTGACAAAACTCATTCCGGCGGCAACCAGCAGGCCAGCGGCTCCGCCGAGTCCGCCAAGCAGCAGAGCTTCGGCCAGGAAGGCTCCCAGGATGGCGCGGCGCTTGAAGCCCAGGGCGCGCAGCGTGCCGATCTCGCCCACGCGGGTGGCCACGGAGGAATACATGGTAATGGTGGCCCCGATTATGGCGCCAATGGAGAAGATGGCCGTCAGACTCACGCCCAGCACGGTGAGGAACTTCGACAGCGCCTTGGACTGGTCTTCATAGTACTTGCGCTCGCGCTTCACCTCGGCTTGCAGGCGGGGGTCGGCCTCCAGGCGGGTGCGCAAGGCGTCGAAATCCGCCGGGTCCTTCAGCTTGATCACGGCCACGGAATAGGACTGCCGTCGAAAGGCCTGCATCAGTTGCTGCGCGTCTCCCCACATCTCGGAGGAGAAGCCGGTGTTGCCCGCGTCGAACACCCCTACAACGGTCCAGTCGCGCTGGGCGAAACGCAGGGTCTGGCCAAGGCCCACCCCGGCGAACTTGGAGAGGGTGCTTTTGCCCACCATGATCTCGGTGGAGCCGGGGGCGGGCAGGCGGCCCTCCACCAGTTTCACCTGAGGACGCAGCTGGATGGACGCGTAGTTGGTGCCCCGGATGACCACGTTTGAAGCCGAAGCGCTGCCCCGCTTGATCAGCGAGATGAGCACCACGATTTCCTTGGCGGCCTGCACGCGGCCCTGGCCGTCCACGGCCACCTCGGGTTGGGTGGCCACCACGTCGGCGTTCTCGCGGCTCAAAGACGACTGCACCTCGGTCTCACTGCCTTTGCGCAGCACCACGGCGTTGTCCGGGCTCCCCGTGGCCACAAGGGTTTTGCGCAATCCCTCAGCCAGCATCAGCGTGGCGGAGAACACAAAAACCACCAGGGCCATGCCTCCGGCGGTGAGCAGTGTGGTCATGCGCCGGGTGACCAGATTGCGCCAGGAATAGCTGATGGGGATGGCCACGGGCTAGCCCACCTTGCGCAGGGCTTCGGCTATACGCAGTCTTGAGGCCATGCGGGCCGGGACGATCCCGGCGGCCAGCCCCACCATCACCCCGGAAGCCGCGCCCATGAGCAAGGTCTTGCGCGACACCTGGAACACGGGCAGAAAATCGGACATGGCCGCCCCGAAAGCCTTGGCCGCAGGCACAATGAGCGCCAGGCCGAGCCCCGCTCCAGTTATCGAGAGCACCAAGGATTCCCCAAAGATCAGCAGGCCAAGGGTGGTGGCGCTGAAGCCCAGGGTTTTCAGGGCGGCGTATTCGGCGGTGCGCTCCCTGGCGGACATGGCCATGGTGTTGGCAGCCACGGCCAGGATGATGAGCACCACCACGAAGGAGACCACCCGGATGGCCATGATGATGGTGTCGGACATGGATACGAAGCTCATCTGAAAGGCTTTTTCCGTTTCGGTGAGGGTCTCGGCCAGAGAATTCTTGAACTGGGCGTCCACGAGCCGGGCGATGTCCGCCGCCCGATTGGGGTCGTTTATACCCACCAGATAGAAGCTCACCTGTCCGGCCCTGGAGGGCGTGGTCTGGCGCAGGGTCTCGTCCAGATAGGCCCAATGGAAAAAGAGCTGGCTTTCGTCGGTGTTGGCCCGAGCGCCCTTGTAGAGGGCGCGAATGGTCATCTCCCAGTTGCCGGGAAAGATGGTGCCGCGCAGGGTGATGTTGTCCCCAACCTTCCAGCCGAAGCGTTTGGCCAGCTTGACCCCCACCAGACAGCCCTTGCGGTCGCGCAGGAAGGCGGCGCGCTGGGCGGGCTCCACCAGATATTCGGGGTAGAGTTCCAGCAAGGTGTTGGGTTCGTAGGCGAAGTTGGGAAAGAAGTTCTTCTCGTCGATGTACACGCCGCCGAACCAATTGCCCGGACACACGGAGGTGACGCCGGGCACGGCCCGGAGTTTTTCCCTATAGGCCAGAGGCAGCGAAAACGTCAGCGAGATGGCGTTGCGGGTCACCAGCCGGTTGGACGCGCTGGCCTCCACCCCGGAATACCAGGCGTCGATGACCGTGCTCAGAAGGCCGAACGCCAGGATGGCCACGGCCACGCCCAGAATTGTCAGGCCGGAGCGCAGTTTGTGGCGGAAGGCGTTTCTAAAGGCCAGCTTGATCAGCAACACGGGAAAGCTCTCCCTTGTCGAGATGGCGCAGCACATGGGCCTGCTGCGCCGCCCTGGGATCGTGAGTGACCATGATGATGGTCTTGCCGAGTTCGCTGTTCAGGCGGTCCAGCAGATGAAGGATCTCTTCGGCAGAGGCCCGGTCCAGGTCGCCGGTGGGTTCGTCGGCCACCACGATGTCGGGGTCGGTCACCACGGCGCGGGCGATGGCCACGCGCTGCTGCTGGCCGCCGGAAAGCTGGGCCGGATAATGGTCCATGCGGTCGGCCAGGCCCACGGCGGTAAGGGTATCCACGGCGTGCTCCCGGCGCTGGGCGCGAGAAAGCGAGGTGAGCAGCAGGGGCAGCTCCACGTTTTCAAGGGCGGTGAGCACCGGAATAAGGTTGTAGAACTGGAAGATGAATCCCACGCTGCGGCTGCGCCATTCGGCCAGGGCGGTTTCCCCAAGCTGGGTGATGTCTTCCCCGGCCACCAGAATCTGCCCGGCATTTACCCGGTCGATACCCGCCAGACAGTTGAGCAGCGTCGATTTGCCAGACCCCGAAGGGCCCATGAGGGCCAGGAACTCCCCCGGCGCGATGTCGAAGGAGATATCCATGAGCACGGGGATGTCCTGCCCGCCGCGCGTGTAGGATTTGGAAAGGTTGCGGATGGCGATGAAGGGCTCGGCCACTTACTTGTCCGCCTGGGATATCCGGGCGCCGTCGGCCAGATTCGCGGGCGGTGCCAGCACCACGCGGTCGCCGGTCTTGAGCCCGTCGACGATCTCCACCATGTCACCGAGTTTCATGCCCTTTTTCACTGTCGTGCGCCGGGCTTTGCCATCAACGACCACGAAGACGGCAGCCCCGTCGCCAGCCGTGTCAGCCGCCAGCGCCTTGGCCGGCACGGCCAGACGCGGGGTGCGCTCTTCGGCAGTGGGCGCGCGCTCCAGAAAGGCCACTTTGGCGCTCATCTGGGGCAATATCCGAGGGTCCAGGGTCTTGAAGCGCACCTTGACCAGCACCGTGGCCTTGGTGCGGTCCGCCGTGGGCACGATCATGTGCACGTAGCCGGGAAAGCGCTCCTCGCCGAAGGCGTCGAGCTGGATCTCGCAGGGCTCCCCGGAGGAAATTTTTTCAAGGTTGGATTCGGACACGTCGGCCTCGATCTGAAGGGACCCCATGTCCGCGATGGTCACCACCGAGGCTTTGGAAGTGGTGGACGCGCCGATGGGGGTGACGATATCGCCCACGTCGGCGCTTTTGGTAAGCACCACGGCGTCGAAGGGGGCTCGAATGACGGTGTATTCCACCTGGGCCTTGGCGTTCTCCAGGTCTGCGTTGCGGGCGGCCAACTGGCGTTGGGCTTGCTCGTGGGCGGCCTGGGCCTTGCGGATGCGGGCCACAGCCTGGTCGTATTCGCTGCGGGCCACCACGTGTTGGGCGTCCAGGGCCTGATAGCGACCGTGGTTGAGTTTGGCGTCGGCGAGTTCGGCCTCGGTTTCTTCCACCCGGAACCGGGCGGTCTGCACGTCGGCCTTGGCCCGCACCAGGTTGGCGGCAACGTCCTCGCTCTCCAGCCGGGCCAGCACGTCGCCCTCTTTCACCCGGCTGCCTTCCTCCACGCCCAGCCACACCAGCCGACTGGTGATCTTGGAGGCCAGCGAGGCTTTGCGGTCCGCCACCACGTAGCCTGTGGCGTTCACTGTCGTGAGCGCCCTGGTGGGATAGACCATCACCGCCTGGCTGGTTTCCGCCGTCAGGGAACGGGGCATAAGCCACCAGCCAAGCCCAACAGCCAGGACGGCCACAGCGCTCCACAACCATTTTTTCAACCGCCCGCTGCCGGGCCGGGGGGCCGGGCGAGAGCGGTCGATGCGAAGTTTCCCGAGATCTTGGTTCATAGCGGAGCAATACATACCTCATGGTATCAAGCCGGTCATCAGCAATTTTCATCGGGGATTTGCACCACCCAGGCTCCCCCTCCGAGTGGACAACACAAGCCGAACCGGCTACCTCTTCTTCAGGCTCATATTTTTCGTCCGGCGAGCAGCACATGCCTGAAGAAAACGAATATACTCTTCAACAAACCATCCGGGGCGTCTTTTCCACCGAGTCCCTGACGACGGTAGGCTTTGGCTCCACCAAACGCAGGGTCAAGCAGGCTTCGCTCTTTTTCGCCGAGGAAATCGCAGGAAACCGGGTGCACATACGCCCTCTCAACGCGAATTTCATTCCCACCGGCGAGGCCAACACCATCAGCATGGAGGAGTTGCTGAACCGCTACACTCCAGAACCCAATTCCTACCTCACCAAGGTTCTTCCGGCCATGCGCCAATTGGAACAGACCACCGATCAGGCCGACCGCTGCCGCGATTCCGGTCAGTTGTTCACCGCCGAATTCGAATACAAAAACGCCCTGCGCATCGACGAGAACCACATCCGTTCCACCTTCGGACTGGGGCTCACCTATCTCGAAAGAGCCGAGAACGACCGGGCCAATCTGGTGTTTTGCAAACTTGCCAAGCTCCAGTCCGCCCTGCGCCCGGAACACAAGCACCTGTTCAACGAATTCGGCATAAAACTGCGCAAGAACGGCATGCTCATCCAGGCCATGCGCCACTATGCCCGCGCCTTGCGCCTGTCCCGCAACGACGAACATCTGCTCTGCAATGTCGCCCGCGTGCTCTATGAACGGGGCAAACACAAAGCCGCCTTGGCATTTTTACGGAAATCCCTGCACGTCAGGCCGGATTTCCCCGAGGCGCTGACCTTCAAACAGTATATTGAAAACGTCACCGCCTCCGCAAAGCCTGTGAGTTTCGAAATGGACACACTTGCCCAACCCACCACCAAAGCCAAGGTCCTCCCATGACCCCGCACTTTCTCGGCGGTTATCTTCTAGCGGCCGGTGCGGTAACGCCGGAACAACTGGCCATGGCCATGGCCAGACTGACTCTCGCCAATCGGAAAGTGGGCGAACTGGCCCTGGGGCTGAATCTGTTAACGTCTGAACAGGTGGAGGACATCCTCCGCCAGCAGGCTGACACGGATTTGAATTTCGGCGAGTTGGCCCTGGCCAAAGGCTATCTGAACAAAAACGCCCTCAACGACTTACTCTACCATCAAAATGTCCACCAGGTGCACCTGGGTGAAGCCCTGCTCGAAAACGGCGTGCTGACCCCCCATCAGTACCAGGCCATCCTGGAACGCTTCCTCCTGGATCAGGCAGGTCACCAGAATGTTCTGAACGCCCTGTTGACGGAATTTGCCGAACACCAGATACTTTCCACACTGTTGTTAGCGCTGGAGCGGGCCTTTGCCCGCTTCGTGGGTCTTCCCCTCAAAACCCGCGTCGACCTGCCAGGCCAGGATACCGCCGCGCGCCCGCGCGCCTTCAGCCTGTGCGCGACCGGGCCGGACCAACAGCCCATGCACTTTTCCCTCGATATGGACGACCAGATGCTTGCAGTAATCGGACGCGGGTTCCAGAACGCGAGCCCGGAGATTATCGCTCAGGATTCCAGCGCAGACGGCATTCCCGATGCCGACCCGGGTTCTGCCCCCCCCTCCACACCCGCCCAAGCGCTCCAAGACGGGCCACAGCCGGTCACCGGGCACACTGAAGCCGTTGAGGCCTTCTTCCGGGTGGTCTCCCGCTATTTCAACCTCAACCTTCCCCCAACTGGGCAAGGCACGCTCCTGCGAACCCTGGAAGACAGCCCTTGCCAGCCGGATCTGGGCTGCACCCCTGTACGTCTTTCCCTGGTCTGCCCAGTGGCCGCCATGGGATTTACGGCAGCCTGCACTCCGGCGCACAGCCGGACAGCAGGGGTCAGCGCATGAGATATCTGGCCGCTGCCCTGCTGCTGGCCCTTCTGGCCGGATGCGCTGCCAACAAGGCCGCGTTGCCCGCAGATGCGGCTGGCGAGCCCACGGTCTACTGCCGGGTGGTGAACCCGCCGGACCCTGCCCTTTTGGGCCACTGGCGGCGCATTCCGCCGACCAAGTTCAAGCGCCCTCACGTCTTCGACTACTGGCTGGTAAAGAAAGACGGCGGCTATGCCCTGTTCTACCATTGGGACAACCAGCGCGGCAGCGTGGTGCGCGGCTGGTTCCCCTTCACCATCGACGGCGCGCGCATGACCTCCAGCGAGGAGCCCAGCACCTATTTCGTCAAAGATGGCAAAGTATTCCACAATTACGACGACCGCCCTTTCGATTCGCCCATGGTCAGATTGGACAGGTGACTCCAGACGGATGGCGGCGTTCTTGACAAACGGGCAAGACCTGATAATTGTTCTCTCTTTGACTATTTTGCAAACCTCGTGACCAGGAGCCCGGCCGCATGCCCATGATTGAATTCAAGGATGTCCACAAATGGTACGGCGCGTTCCACGTACTCAAGGGCATCAACGAGTCCGTGGAGCAGGGCGAGGTGTTGGTCATCTGCGGCCCCTCGGGCTCAGGCAAGTCCACCCTCATCCGCTGCGTCAACCGCCTGGAAGAATACCAGCGCGGCGTCATTCTTTTCGGCGAAAAGAACATCCACGCGCCGGGTACAGACGTCAACCAACTGCGCTCCGAGATAGGCATTGTCTTCCAGCAGTTCAATCTCTACCCCCACCTCACGGTGCTCAAAAACATCACCCTGGCTCCGGTCAAGGTGCGCAAGACCCCCCGAAGCGAAGCGGAACAGCTGGGCCTGGACCTGCTGGAACGCGTGGGCATACACGACCAGGCCAATAAATATCCCGCCGAGCTTTCCGGCGGCCAGCAGCAGCGCGTCGCCATCGCACGCGCCCTGGCCATGCGCCCCAAGGTGATGCTGTTTGACGAACCCACCTCGGCGCTTGACCCGGAAATGATCAATGAAGTGTTGAACGTCATGAAGGATCTGGCCCGCGAAGGCATGACCATGCTCTGCGTCACCCACGAGATGGGCTTTGCCCGCGAAGTGGCGGACCGCGTCATCTTCATGGATGGCGGGGAGATCATCGAAGCCGCGCCGCCGCAGGAATTCTTCAAGAACCCCAAGCATGAGCGCACGCGCGCGTTTCTTAAGGAAATTCTCTAATCTCTTACCCCTGAGGAGGCTTCTCAATGAAACGGCTTACCCTGGCGTTGATCGCACTGCTTATTCTGGCCTTGGGCGCCATGCCCGCCTTTGCCGGTAAACTCGAAGACATCAAAAAGAACGGCGAACTCAAGGCCGGCGTCAAGGATTCCCAGGTCCCCTTCGGATATGTGGATGAAAAGACCAGCCAGATCGTGGGCTTCGAGATCGACCTCATGCAGGCACTTGCCACCCGGCTGGGCGTCAAGCTGAAAACCCTGCCCGTCACCTCCGCCACCCGCATCCCCATGCTCACCCAGGGTGAAGTGGACATCGTGGCCGCCACCATGACCCACCAGAAGGGACGTGAAAGCCAGATCGACTTCTCCATCACCTATTTCATGACCGGCCAGCGCCTGCTGGTGAAGAAAGACGGCGGCATCAAGTCCGTCAAGGACCTTTCCGGCAAGAAGATCGGCTCCGCCAAGGGTTCTACTTCCGAGCAGAACGCCAAGAAAGCCAACCCCGAAGCCATCATCATCTCCTACGAGACCTACCCCGAGGCCTTCCTGGCCCTGAAGCAGGGTAAGGTCGACGCCGTCACCACCGACGAAGCCATCCTCGTGGGCCTGCAGTATGCCGACGACAAGCCCGAAAGCTGGGATATCGTGGGCGACTACATCTCGCTTGAGCCCTACGGATTCGGTCTGGTGGAAAACGACTCCAAATTCCGCGACTTCGTCAACCTGGCCCTCATGGACATGTGGGAAAAGGGCGAATACCAGAAGATCTACGAAAAGTGGTTCGGCAAGACCACCAAGAACAACATCCCCCTGACCTGGAAAATGGAACTCTGGCCCTAGCCTTCAAGAGGAGCGGAGGCGCACGGCGTCTCCGCTCCATTCATGTGTTCGAACTTGACCAAGAGTCCGGGAGCATACGTTGGCGTATCAGTTTGATTGGCATCTTGTGGTTACTGGCCAATACGGCGAATGGATTATCGACGGCCTGATCACAACATTGAAGATCTCCGCGATCTCCATCGTGTTTTCCATGCTTTTGGGAACATTTCTGGCCGTGCTGCGCATTTCCAAGGTCAAGCCATTGGAATGGCTGAGCATGACCTACATTGAGTTCTTCCGAAACACGCCACTGCTTGTGCAGATATTTTTCTGGTATTTCGGTTCCAGCAGCATGCTGCCCGAAGTGGTGAACAAATGGCTCTACAAACAGGACTTCGAATTCGCTGCCGGCGTGCTGGCTCTTACCGCCTACACCGCCGCCTTCATCGCCGAGGATATCCGCTCGGGGATTTTCGCCATCCCTAAAACCCAATTGGAAGCTTCCAGAGCCTGCGGCCTCTCCTTCATGCAGGCCATGGGATACATCATTCTGCCCCAGGCCTTCAGAATCATCATCCCGCCGCTTATCTCGCAGTTCCTGAACCTCATCAAGAACTCCTCCCTGGTGATGACCATCGGCGTCATGGACCTCACCTACATGGCCCGGCAGATCGAATCCTACAGCTTCCATGGTTTCGAGGCCTTCACGGTCTCAACGCTCATCTATCTGACCCTGTCGCTCATAGTGTCCGGGCTGATCCAATTCTACAACTCCCGCATCCCGCGGGCTTCACGGTAGGCCCGGCATGCATTGGGAAGTCGTATACGACAATTTCGATTACTTCTTGTGGGGCGCGTATCCTCGCGGACCTCTGGGCGGCTTGGCCATGAGCATTCTCATGGCTCTGGGCGGCATTTTCGGCGCGTTCTGGGTGGGTCTTGTGGTCGGGCTGATGCGCCTCTCCAAAAGGGCCTGGCTGCGCGTTCCTGCAATGGTCTACATTGAGATCATCCGAGGCACGCCGCTGCTCATGCTCATTTTCTGGTTCTATTTCCTGGCTCCGGCGATATTGGGCAAAAGTCTGCCAGGAGCCCAGTCCGCAATGATCTCGCTCATCGTGTTCACCAGCGCCTTTGTGGCCGAAATTCTGCGTGCCGGTGTGCTTTCGCTGCCCAAGGGCCAGATGGAAGCGGCGCGCGGTTCCGGCCTGTCGCACTTCCAGACCATGACCTACATCATCCTGCCCCAGGCCCTCTTCAACATGATTCCCTCTTTCGTGAACCAGTTCGTCTCCCTCACCAAGGACACCTCCCTGGCCTTCATCATCGGCGTCAACGAACTCACCAAGGCCGCCACCCAGGTCAACAACCGCACCACCAAAGCCCCCGGCGAGATTTTCATTACCATCGCCCTGCTCTATTTCATCATCTGCTTCGTGCTCACCCATGCCAGCCGCAGACTGGAAGCCAAGATCAACCGCTATCAGGCCAGGGACCGCTAGCCCTGCCGAATATGCTCCCAATGGACGGTGCCCCCGGCCCAGACTCCCGGCGTATCCACGACGCCATCCGCAACAAGACCCTTCGCCTGGCTCCGGCTGCGCGGACCGGATCTCCGCTGCCCGGCGGCATCGGCTTCGTTGCCAACATCCTTCGGCACAAGCTCTCTTCGGTCTCCATTCTCCCCCCCACCTGCCTGCTGGTGCTCGAAGGCACAAAGGTGCTGGCAACCCAGGACGAACGCGTGGTCATCCCGCGCGGTCGGATGTTCTGTATTCCGCCTCAATGGGAACTCCACGTGGAGAACATTCCCGACGCCGCAACCGGTCGATACCTCGCGGCCTGCATTTCCTTCCCACCCGGCGTTGTCGACGGCGTCCGGGCCGGAAACGGCTTCTCAGCCTTGCCCCGCCTCCCCTCCCTTGACGCCCTGACCGGACAGCCCTCCCTGCCGCTGCTTCAGGCCGTGGACCATCTGCTGGACATGGCACTGGCCTGCCCGGAGAACGCACCGCTCCTCGATTCCTGCCTGTTGGGCGTCCTGCTGCTTCTGCGCGGACATCAGGGAGGGGCCATGCTGCTCTCCTGCCCCCGCTCGCCCCTTAAGGAGCAGTTGGCTCTGGCCGTCATGGGCGACCCGTCCCGGCGGTGGACCGCAGGGGAGATGGCCGTGCGCCTGGGCACGACCGAACGCTCCCTGCGGCGCGGTCTGGCTCTGGAGAAATCCAGCTTCAGGAGCATCCTTCAGGATATCCGCCTCCACGCGGCGCTGGGACTTTTGCAACAGAGCGACCTGGCTGTTGGAGAAGTGGGCCTGCGCTGCGGCTACGAGTCGCATTCCAAGTTTGCCGAGCGCTTCCGCGAGCGTTTCGGCCTGCCGCCCAGCGAACTGCGCCGCGCCTGCGGCAAATCGGCACAACTTGCGGCCGAATCGGGACAGCGCCCCGTATAGCCCTTTGGTAGCCTCCTCGAAGTTCACAACTTTCGAGGAGGTTTTCATGAAACAGTTTTTCGCCATCGCGCTGCTCATCCTGTGTGCACAAACCGCCCAGGCTGCGGACTTCACCCTCACCGGCCCCACCCTCAACTCTGCTGCGTCCCTGGGCATGAAACACGTGCTGCGCGGGCATGGCTGCGAGGGCGGCAACACCTCACCCGCCTTGGCTTGGCAGAACGCCCCGCCGGCTACGAAAAGCTACGCCATTACCGCCTACGATCCCGATGCCCCCACCGGCAGCGGCTGGTGGCACTGGGTGGTGTTCAACATCCCGGCCACGGCAACCTCACTGGCTGAAGGTGCGTCCAACACCGGCACACTCCCGGCCGGAACCATCGACTCCCTGACCGACTTCGGCGCGCCTGGCTACGGCGGAGCCTGCCCGCCCGCAGGTGACAAACCCCATCGGTACATTTTCACGGTCTACGCCCTGGACGTCGCAACGTTGGACCTCAAGCCCACTGCCATGCCCGCCCTTGTAGGGTTCATGCTGGGCAAGCACACCTTGGCCAAAGCAAGCATCACAGTTACCTTCGGAAGATAGAAGAAGCATGGGGGGCTCTGACCCCATACCCTGCCGGGGGACATTATGTCCCCCGGCCCTCCCCAGGTAACGCCCACCCTTGACACCATGCACCCCAAAAGCTACAATTTGAGAGTGAATTTCATTATCCTTGTTTTCAACGAAGCCTGGACCGTACTTCTGGAATCCGCTCCGTTCGTGCTCTTCGGTTTTTTTGTGGCCGGGTTGCTCAAGGCCTTTGTTCCCGACAGTCTGCTGCGCAAGCATTTGAGCGGGCGCGGGGTATGGCCGGTGATCAAAGCCTCGCTCATCGGAATTCCCATCCCCCTGTGCTCCTGCGGGGTGGTTCCTGCGGCCTCGGGCCTGCGCAGCGGCGGGGCCAGCAAAGGGGCGGCGGCGGCCTTCATGATCTCCACCCCGGAGACGGGAGTGGATTCCATCGCGGTCAACTACGCCCTGCTCGACCCCATAATGACCGTGGTGCGCCCCATCGCCGCCCTGTTCATCGGAGTGGCCACGGGTGTAGCCATCAACGCTTTGGACGCGGGGGATTCCCCTCCGCCGCCGGATGTGGCCGCCTCCACGGCAAGCACACGCTGCGGTTGCTCCTGCGGCTGCCCGACCGCGCCTGCTCCGTATGCCGCAGGGGTTTCCGCTGCCGCGCCGGATATTCCGGCTGCCATGGCAAACCCGGTTTTGTCTCCCGAATCGCTCATCATACCAGGCGGCATGCCGCCCGATGCACTTGTCGGCATGAAGGGCATCGCTCCGTCCGGCGACCTGCCCGGCTTGCACGAAGCGCACGACGCCGAAACGCCTGGAAGGCTTGACTGTTCCCACACGCCCGGTGGGCCGCAAACCATCCTGGTCAGATTGCGCGGCGGGCTGGAGTACGCCTTTGGCGACATGCTGGCCGACGTGGGAACATGGCTGCTGCTGGGCATTCTTCTGGCCGGGATAATCGCCGCGTTGCTGCCCGCCGACGCCCTGGACAACCTGGGGCCGGGCCTGGGGTCCATGCTGGTGATGCTGGTGGTTTCCGGGCCGGTGTACGTCTGCGCCACCGCCACCACGCCTTTGGTGGCCGCCCTGGCCCTGAAAGGGCTCTCGCCCGGCGCGGCCATGGTCTTCCTGCTGGCAGGCCCTGCCACTAACCTGGCCAGCCTCACGGTCATCAGCCGCATGCTCGGCCTGCGAACCACCGCCGTCTACCTGACGACCATCGTGATATGCTCCCTGGGTTTCGGTCTGGCGGTCAACGCCCTGTATGGGGCGCTGGGACTGGATGTCTCCCGCTGGCTGTCCACGCCTGCCGAAGAGTCCTCCGGGCTGTTCTCCACACTTTGCGCCATATTCCTGGTAGTCCTCATTGCCTGGCAGCGCTTGAAACCCCGGCCCGAACCCGCTACCTGATTCCCATGGAACATTTTGCAGGTTTTACTCCGGCCACCCTGGCTTTTTTGCGGGAGCTTAAAGCCAACAACTCCAAGGCATGGTTCGAGACCCACAAAGGCGACTACCAGGAACATCTGCTGCCCCCCTTCGCAGCCCTGGTGGAACAGCTGGCCCCGGCCATGCTGGCCATAGACCCGGCTTTTGAAACCCGCCCGGCAGTCGACAAAACCCTGTCGCGCATCCGCCGCGACATCCGCTTCTCCCGTGACAAGTCGCCCTACCGCGCCTGCATGTGGCTGGCCTTCAAGCACCCCGGCAAAGGCTGGCAGGAGCGGCCCGGGTTCTTCTTCGAACTCGCTCCCGACGCATACCGCTTCGGCATGGGTTTTTACGCCGCCTCCAAGCCCACCATGGATGTGCTTCGCCATACCATCGAGGACAATCAAGACGCGTTTGCCCGGCAGGTCGACTTCCTGGACAATCAGACCACCTTCGCCATCGAGGGCGACCTCTACAAACGCGTGCTGAACCCCGCCCTGCCGGAGAACCTGCGCGCCTGGCACAACCGCAAGAACGTTTTCCTCACCTGCAACAGGCCCAGCGACAGCCGTCTCTTCGACAGCACCCTGGGCCGCGACCTGGCAGCAGGGTTCACCATGATAGCTCCGCTTTATCAATTCTTATCACGACTGGCAGCAGAGGCCGTCTAGCCGGTGTCGTTGACATTCGCCGCAGCAGCCTGCCGGGGATGGACTCCCAGCCGGATGTACGGTAGCAAGCCTCACACAACACTTCATTCAAGGAGCGTTCGCATGGTTCTGCTGGAAACCTCCATGGGCCTCATCACCCTGGAACTTTACCCCGACAAGGCCCCGGCCACGGTGGCCAACTTTCTGCAATACGTCGACGCCGGACACTACGAAGGCGTCATCTTCCACCGGGTCATTGAAAACTTCATGATCCAGGGCGGCGGGTTCTCCATCGCCATGAAAGAAAAGCCCACCCAGGCCCCGGTGATCAACGAGGCGGACAACGGCCTCTCCAACCTCACCGGCACCATCGCCATGGCCCGCACCATGGAGCCCCATAGCGCCTCCGCGCAGTTCTTCATCAACACCAGCGACAACGTCTTCCTGGACCACAAGGGCAAAACCCCCGACGGTTGGGGCTACTGCGTGTTCGGCAAGGTGGTGGACGGCATGGACGTGGTCAACAAGATCAAGAAGGTCAAAACCCGCCGCCAGGGCTTCCACGACGACGTGCCTGTTGAGCCGGTCAGCATCATCAGCGCAATGCGCGAGGAATAAGCCGTGCCCGGCGAGCGCCTGGAACGCGGCCGCGCCCTGCTGGCTACGCTTGACCCCGGCAACGAGGACAGGCTGCGCCAGGCCTTTCAAGGCGTAGCCCCGGACATGCTGAACTACGTGCTGGAGTACCCCTTCGGGGATGTGTACTCCCGCCCTGGTTTGGATTTGCGCTCCCGGATGCTGGTCACCCTCTCGGCAGTGGCCACCCTGGGCTACGCACAGCCGCAGCTTAAGGCGCATGTCAAAAACGCCTTGAACATCGGACTGACCCGCGAAGAGATCGCCGAGGTGTTCATTCAGCTCTCGGTCTACGCGGGCTTCCCGGCTGCGTTGAACGCCCTGGCCTCTGCCAAAGAGGTGTTCCGGCAGATGGACGCAAATCCCTCAGCCGAGGATTGACCGTTTGATCGCTTGAGGTTTCCCGTTCAGGGGGGGCTTGCCCCCCTGAACACAATTCCCCTTTCGCAACGCTTTTACCCCAACATACCTATGCCAAACGTCTATCTCATCGGTGCAGGCCCCGGCGACCCAGGCCTTCTGACCCTCAAGGCCAAGGCTGTTCTCGAAACCGCCGACGTACTCATCTACGATTACCTGGCCAACAAGGCCTTTTTGGATTTCGCCCGCCCCGGCGCCGAGATCATCTACGTAGGCAAAAAAGGCGGGGATCACACTCTGCCGCAAGACCAGATCAACAAGCTCATCGTAGCCAAGGCCCGCGAGGGCAAGGTTGTGGCCCGCCTCAAAGGCGGCGACCCTTACGTGTTCGGGCGCGGAGCCGAAGAAGCCGAAGAGCTGCTCGATGACGGCCTCACCTTCGAAGTGATCCCCGGCGTGACCAGCGCCGTGGCCGCTCCGGCCTATGCGGGCATCCCCATCACCCACCGCAAGTTCGCCTCCTCGGTCAGCTTCATCACCGGCCACGAGGATCCCACCAAGGACGCCTCGGCCCACAACTGGCCCGCCCTGGCCCAGGCAGCTTCCACGTTGATTTTCTTCATGGGCGTGAAAAACCTGCCCGAAATTTCTCGCCGTCTCATTGATGGCGGTCGCAGCCCGGATACCCCGGCAGCTCTGGTGCGCTGGGGCACCACCTGCCACCACCGCTCCATGACCGCCACCCTGGCCACCATCGCGGACAAGGCCAAGGAACTGGGCTTCAAGGCCCCCTCCCTGCTGGTGGTGGGCGAAGTGGTCTCCCTGCACGACAAGCTCAACTGGTTCGAGCAGAAGCCCCTGCTGGGCAAGGGCGTAGTCATTACCCGCAGCCGCGAACAAGCCAGCGATCTGGTGCGCCTGCTCTCGGACATGGGGGCTTGCTGCCACGAATTCCCCACCATCGACGTCAAGCCCCTGGCCGACACCGCCCCGGTGCGCGCGGCCATCGGTCGCCTGGACGGTTTCGACTGGCTGGTGTTCACCTCGGTCAACGGCGTCAAGTATTTCTGGAACGAGCTGACCGCCATTGGCCGCGATGCCCGCGCCCTGTCGGGCCTCATGGTGGCCGCCATCGGACCCGCCACGGCCCAGGCTCTGGCCGACAAGGGCATCAAGGCCGACTTCGTACCCCAGAAATACATTGCCGAAGCCGTGGTGGATGGCCTCCTGGCCTTGCAGATCGGCGGCAAGAAGGTGCTCATCCCCCGCGCGGCTCAGGCCCGCGAGATCCTGCCCGAAGAGCTCTGCAAGGCCGGAGCCGAGGTGGAAGTGCTGCCCGTGTACCAGACCGTGCTCTCCGCCCAGGACCCCCAGGACATCCTGGACGCCATCAGCGAGAACGAGATCCACTACCTCACCTTCACCAGTTCTTCTACCGTGGACAACTTCTTCCAGATGATCCCGGCTGCGACCCTGGCTCCCCTGCGCGACAAGCTGACCATCGCCTGCATCGGCCCCATCACCGCCGCCACATTGGAAAAGCACGGGTTCACCCCGGACATCCAGCCCGAAGCCTACACCATACCGGCACTGGTTCAGGCGCTGACCGCCTCCCTGGAGAGGCCCTAGGCCGTGGCCTTGCCCATTGCCGTCCTGGTCTCAGGATCGGGGTCCAACCTCCAGGCCTTGATCGACCGCATCGAGGCCGGGGTGCTCGACGCCCGAATCAGCCTGGTGCTCTCCAACCGGGAGGATGCCTACGGGCTGACCAGGGCGGCCAACCACGCCATCCCCAACCTCTGCCTGCCCCATACGGAATTCCCTGACAGGGCGGCCTTCGACGCCGCCATGATCGAAGCCATCACGGCTTCCGGGGCCAAGACAGTGGTGCTGGCCGGGTTCATGCGCATGCTCACACCGGCTTTTCTCCAGGCCTTTTCCGGTCGGGTACTCAATATCCACCCGGCCCTGCTGCCCAGCTTCCCCGGCGTGCGCGGCCAGGAAGATGCCGCGACCTACGGCGTCAAACTGGCCGGATGCACCGTCCACTTCGTGGATGAGATCATGGATAACGGCCCCGTGGTCATCCAGGCCGCCGTGCCCGCCTTTCCTGAAGACGATGGACAGACCCTTGCCGAGCGCATTCTGCGCATGGAACACCGGGTGCTCTCCCAAGCGGTACAGTGGCTCGCCACGGATCGTCTGGAACTCCACGGTCGCAAGGTGAAGCTCAAGGCCGCCAGAATCGCCAAGGCGGAGATGGAAGAGGATTGTCTGATCAATCCGCCCTTGGAAGAGGGATTTTAAGCACCCTGCCTGGCGCAAAAGGGGTAACCCCATGAAGACCACTCGCCGCCAACCGCTGACTGATGCCTGTACAGCCTGCGCCCCAGTGGCTGTCGAAGGGCTGCCTCCGGCCCAAGCCGGGTCCGCCTCCCCCCTTGAAGGCGCTGATCCCGCGATCGTCGCCAAAGAACGCTTTCTCTCTCATTGGAACTGCACTCAGGCGGTACTGGAAGCCCTGGCCCCGCACTCGGGGATGCCTGCGGAGATGCTTACACAACTCACGACGCCCTTTGCCGCCGGGATGTGGAACGGACTCACGTGCGGGGCCGTCACCGGAGCCATGCTCGCTCTTGGCTTGCGCCACGGACGAGCATCCGATGGCGACGCCAAGGCCTCGGAAGTGACTTGCGCCACGGTGCGCGAGTTGGTTGCCACGCTGAGTGAGCGCTTTGGCAACCTGGCCTGCTCGGCCCTGTTGGGAACGGATATGGCTACGGACGCCGGAGTCAAGGAAGCGGCAGCCAAGGGCCTCTTCGCTTCCAAATGCCCTCTGCTGGTGGAGGCAGCCGCCAGGGAAGGCCTGCGCCTGATGGGCTAGCAACGCGTTGCAGGACAAGCCCTACGGACCAAAGCGATCCGCTCCATCATGAAGGAGAGCACCCGGCGGGGGTTGCAAGACAAGCCCTGCGGACCAAAGCGACCCGCTGCTTACACCGCAACCGGGCGTGATACTTGAGGTCCGCTTCACCAATGCTTGGTCGAAAGAGCTCAGGGCTGGCTTCTCCAACACCCTTGCCGAAGATGCTCTTGCAGGGGCGGTTGCCTCACACTCCTAGTAAAACGTCCGATACTGCCGCTTGATCAGCTCTTCATACTGCGTTGCGGAATTGGTGCACTCAGCGACTTTGGCGTCCATACGCCCCTTCACTTCAGAGCCCTCAGGCGACATGGACTTTCCCGCGAATTTCGCGTTCCAAGCGTCCACCAGCACGGCTGCTGCCTTGCAGTTGTCGTTGGCGCCGTGGATGAGGGCGTCGGTCTCCTTGGCCTGGCGGGGGTTATCAAAGGCCAACCCCTGATAGTAGTATTCAAAGTGGGGAACTTTCTCGTCCACTGCAAAACCGCCCGTCGCTTCCAGGGCCAGAGAAGCGCCGTCTTCCAACTCCACCACCACCCAGGCGTGGTCAAACATCTTCCGTAGCGCGGAAGGCGGGAGGCCAACGGTGTCGCTCGTGATGTTTCCAGCCACGACAATAGGGACGAACCCTTTTGTTTTCAGAATATTGGAGAGCTCCAAAGCCATATCGACGCACACAAAGTAATCCGCCGTGGAATACGAATGGCTGCGCCGGTATTCAGCCACGATCTGCTGGAGCGGGACAAGCTGCGCTTTCCTGCGGATGCCCGTCAGCATGGCCTCCAACCGCGCCTTGCGGTCCGCGCCAGGACACGCGGCGGCAGGCCCGCCGGTCTCGATGACCTTGCCCTTCTGGGCGGCCTCGGGGGTTTTGCGGTCGGTCATGTGCACGACGCCCTTGGCGTCTTTCCAGTAGTAGATCTCGGCGGGCAGGGAAACGGCGGAACAGGCCAGCAGGGCTGCGATGAGCCCTGCTGTTTTCAGGAGGGATAAGCGGCCCGGACGCGTCATGGAGGTGTCTCCCTCACGGTGGAGCGCCTGCAACGCGCCGCCCGGAGAGGCCTCCAGGCGAACGGCTGGGATGATCCCGTGTGCTCCGTTACCGGCAGTTGACGATGGTGTCGAGGAGGCAATGGCAGATGGAGTGATGCAGCACCTCCACCGGGCCGTAGGCCTGAACCGGCACGTAAAAGTTGCCGTCGCCCAACGCCCGTAAAGGGTTGCCGGGCTCAAAGCCGGACAGGGTGAGCACCCACGCGCCCTTGGCCTTGGCGGCCTTGACGGCGAGCAGGATGTTCTCCGAACGACCGGAGGAACTGATGGCCACCAACACGTCGCCCGGATCCGCGAACATCTCCACGGGCTTCTCGAACAGATGGGCGTAGCCGTAATCGTTGCCGATGCAGGTCAACCCAGCGATGTCATTGAAGGCCATGGCCCGCATCCCGCCGGTTTTCCAGAAATCTGTTGCCATGTGGGAGGCGATGGCGGCAGAAGCCCCATTGCCGATGAACATCAGCTTGCCACCGGCTTTGGTGCTGGCGCAGAGCAACTCCGCCCCACGGGCGATGCCCGAGGGCAGGTCGAGGGCGTCCGCGCCGGAATCGGTGTACAGGATGGTTTCAGTAAGTTCGCGCAGGGTCTGATAAAAACTGGCAGCAGCGGTTTTCACGGTGAACATGTCTCCAAAAATGGGTGGTGATACCGGCTTACGGAGCCGTTGCATTTCCAAATCGTACGGTTTCCCCTGCCGGTTGTCCAGGAGCGCCGCAACCGGATCACCCCTGGCTACGGGTCTTCCAAAAGAACCAGGCCAACGTGGATAGCAGGATGAACACGATGGAATACAGGAGCATGTGGGAGACATCCGTGGCCGAACCATGGTTGAAATATACCAGTGAGGCGAACAAGGCCACGCCTGCACCCTGCACCCACATGAAGCCGAATTCCGAACGGGCCTGAAAATACACGAACAGCACGTTGGCCGCCGCCAGCAGGGCCATGGCCGTGCTGATGGTCACCAGCAGCGGCGCTGAGGCAGCATACTGAGCGCCGAACAGTACGGTCACCACGAATTCAGAAGCCACCAGGCAGAACAGGGCAAACCCTCCGCCCAGCAGGACGGTCATGCCCATGGACATCCACAGGCTCTTGTTGCCTTCCTGCCCGCTGGCCTTGGCCGAAGCGGCCTCGGTGAAGAGCACGCTCATGAGCACCGACGGGCCATAAAAGGCAATGCGTCCAAGGATGGCCGCCGTGGCGTAGAGCCCGGCTTCAGGGCCGGGGCAGAAGTGGCGCACCAGGATGAGATCGAGGTTGTTCAGGCACATGGTGACCACGGAACTCACTACCATACCCAAGGTGTACTTGCCGATTTCCTTGTGGATACCCTGGGGCAGGGGCTCCGGGTGCACCGGGAACAGGTCTTTAATAAACAGGAAGGCGATGCACATCTGCACCACCATGCCTATCAGGCCGCAGAGCATGCCGCCGTAGATGCCAAGACTCAGCCCGGTAAGCAGCACCAGGCTGGCGGCAAAGCGGGAGGCCGCGTTGCTGGCACCGGCCAGGCCGTACCCCAGAAAGCGCTGCATGCCCTGTAGCATGCCCCACGGCACAGGCAGCACCAGGGAGACGCCCAATATGGCCAGCATGATGTACACCGGCACCAGGGATTCGAGGTGCAAAAAGTCTCTGAGCAGCGGAGCGCAGACAAACCCCAGGCCGCAGGCCACCGTTGCGGCCAGCAAGGCGTACTTGAGCCCAGCCGATAGCAGGCCGCGCACCCGGCCCTGGCCCTCCAGAGCGAAGGAGGCCGTAAACCGCGCCATAATCAGCGGCACGATGCTCATGGGTGCAGCGATGATAACCGTGCTGGAGTTGAGGGCGTTGAACCCGCCGAATTCGTCCGGGGTCATGGCCCTGCCCGCAACCACCTGGAACAGGTAGTTGAACAGGTTGCCCGAATTCATGAGTACGAGAATCAGAAAGTTCTGTTTGAGGAACCGGCGCACGTGTCGCTCCCGATGATACTGCGAAGATGAAGGAAAATAGCCGCGAAAAACAGGCCCAGCCCCATGAGTCCGAACAATTCGGACACGGCTGGGAGGCCGGTCAGGCGCAACAAGGCCCCAAGGCCCGCCGCCAGCAGGAAGCCGAGGCAATAATAGAGCACAGGGGCATTGGCAAGCCGATGAGGCAAGAATAACAGACGCGGCTTCATGGCCCGCCAAACCGGTATGGCCAGAAAGGCCGAAAACATCAGGGATTGCCTGGCCTGGGCCATGCCCAGGAAGAATCCTCCCAAAGCAAGAGCGAGGGCTGCCGCCATCCAGGGAGCTAGGGGCAGAGGCCGACCATCGCGGCCGCGCTCGCGGCAGAGCCAGGCTTCGGCGGCGTCCAGGAAACTTGCGCCCCTGCCGCCGCGCAGCAGCAACCAGCCACAGGCGGCCAGGGCCAGCACAGCCGCCAAAGCCAGCCACTTGCCCGAGTGACCCGGCTTGCCGACCGGAGCGGAAGAGGCTGCCTGCCCGCCAGCACCGGCCTGGATGGCCAGGCTTGAGAGCTCCGGCCCGGAAGCATCCGCCAGCAGCAGGGCCTCCACCTCCAGCCAGGGCGAGCGGAAGAACCGCACCGGAGGCGCTCCGGCGGGCAGCTCCACCTGACCCAACATGCGCCAGGAGTTGGTGGCGGCCATACGTTCAGCCTGGGCCGGATCAAGGGTGGACAACGTCATGGCCCGCCCGCCCAGTTCCACCAACGGCCCTGTGGCCAAAATATCCGGCCAGCTGGCCAGCCGCTGTCCGCTGATCACTGCCCGCGAGCAGGTCAGGTCCGCACCGGGCGCTCCGCCGCGCAGGGTGAGCGTAAGCCCTGATGCCGCACCGCCTCCGCTGGAAAGCCCTGCCCCGATATGGGTGCCCCCCAGCCCCGGCAGATACACGGCCACTCTGCCGGAAGGCGATGTCAGGGGTATAGAAAATTGAGCTCCTCCCATAGCCGCATCCACCACGGGGGCGGGATCATTCGCCGACCAGACGCAAGTGGAAAGATCAAGCAGCAGCCACTGGGAGGCAAAGCCCTGCCCGGAGGGCTGGGGAGTGCCTGCCGCAGGGCCGGAAAGCAGCAGCCGTCCTGGCGACTGCGCTGCTGCGGCCAGGGGAAAGGCCTCTTCAAACAGATAGCGGGCCGTGAACAGGTTCTGGCGCGCCGGGACCTCCGGCGTGCTTTGGAGCACAGCCTGACGCAGGCTCACGGCGAATTCCGGCCCGTCGAAGCGCAGGTGCAGGCGCACGCCCTCCACGCGACCGGGTAAGGGGGGGAACACCACCGGGAACCCCGGCTTCACGGGCACCCGCACGCTCTTGCCGCCTCCCCAGGCTTCGGCGGTCACGGCGGAAAGACCCGTGCGCCGCCTGCCCAGTTCCAGCCACAGGCTGTAGACGCGGCCCGGCTCCGGGATGAAGGCCGCGCCGGTCTCCAGCGTCAGCTCCGAGGAACGGCCTTCCACCACCAGTCCGTCAGCGTCGGAGGAAAACCGCAGAGGCGCGGCCGCACGGAACAGCCCTTCGACGCTCACGGCCCGGATGGCCGCACCGGAACCGACGTCCCCAAGCGAACCCATACCCGCTCCGGCGTCCACCCCGGCGTCCGTATTGGAACCTTTCCCCGCAAAGGGGGTGAAATCCAGATTCCAGAGCGGGTCCTGACCCACCAGGCCATCGGCGTCGTTGATGTCGCAGGCCGCGCCAAAGGTTTTGCAGCGCTCCGCAGTGGCGGCCAGCAGAGCGGGCACGTCCCTGCGCGGAGCCATAAGGGCCAGACGCGCGGATTCCAGGGTCTGGGCAAAGGGCTCGCTGGCATCCTGAGGCGATTGCAGCACCGAGAGGCCGGTCAGGGGCATGGACCTGTAGGGCTCGGCCTGGAGAACCTGAAGATTGGCCGAAAGCTCCCCCCGGCCCGCGAACACTTCGCGCGTCCTGGCCGGAAGGTTGCGGGGCAGGCCGTGTTCGGCCAGCCAGGCAGGGTCCAGGCCCGAGGGCACAAAAAGAATCTTCTCCACATTCTGGTTCTTGAGCACCTGCTCCTGATTTTCCTTGAAGAACATCAGGGCCATCTCGCTCAACTGGACGCCCTTGGCGCCGGGGCAAAGCTCCCGCAGATATCTGCCCAGGTACAGGCGCAGAATGCGCCGCCCGTCGCCCAGGTCGAAGAAGCGCTTCTCCATGGCGTACCAGTCGAGCACCGTGCGGGCCTTGGGCTTGGACGGATCCAGGGCCACCACCAGATTGACCTGCACGTCCTGGCCGCGCAGCAGCACCACGTCGATGGCCCCCACATCGGTCAAATCCTTGCGGAAACGACGCTGCACAAAAGTAGAGAGGCCGTCCTGGGCATAGCGCCACACGTCGTCAGGGTCGCGGTTCAAGAAGCGCGCAGCCAGATAGCGCAGGCTCTTTTCGGCCCAGCGCCCACCGGCCACAGCTACGGCGTCGCGGCCGGAGCCGTCGGCCCAGCCGGGCGTGAGGCGGCCCACGGTCTCCAGCGGATCGCTGACGAATACCGCCTGCCCGCCCGCCAGTTCGGCCTTGAAGGCCAGTCGGCCGGGATTATCCAGGCTGGCAGTCAGAGAGTCGAGACGGACTTCGTTGAAACCATGGATATCCAGGGACGCCCCCTTTTCCGCCAGTTGGGGCGAAGGAGCCAAGAGCGTCTCGCGCACCGCCAACCCGACGGGCCAGAGGGCCGAAGTACCCGCCTGTTCCTGCATCGGTGCCGAAGTCGGGGAGAGCGCCTGAACCGGCGGCAGGGGCAAAGGCGCTTCGACCAGGGTGCGGGCGTATTTCACTTTGCGCATGGCCACGCGGATGCCGAGACGGCCATGCACCTGGGACGCGCCGCCCGCCCACAGGCTGCCGGGCAAGGGCAGGCCGCCCCGCTCCATAACCGAGGCAAAGGTCCCGGCTGCGGCGCTGTGCCCGTCCGCTCCGGCCATGCCCTTGGCGGCGGAAGCGTCCTGAGCCGTATCGGGCGCAGCCACACTCACGCCGGGCAACAGGGCAGCAACCAACACCAAGGCAGTCAGCAGCAACCCGAGAAGACTCCTGCGCGCCGTCACGGCTGCCTCCGTTTGAGGATCATGAAGCCGTCGTCCTCAAGCACTACTTCGAACAGCTCCATGGCCCGGTCCACATTTTCGGTGAACACGGCTGCCACCTCAAGGTTGCGGCAGGCCCCGTCCTGCCACTCGCAGCCCTGGTCCACCACGAACCAGGGTCTTTTGCGGTCGAGCACCAGGTACTCGGCCAGGCTTTCCTGGATCGGGAACACGGGCTTCTGCCCGTTGAAGACAAAGCGCCGCACGTCGGCAAAGCTGACTTGGCGCATGTCCTGGGCCTTATGCGGCGTAAAGGTGGCCAGTGGGAAACTGTTGGAGAAGTTGCGGCTGACGATCTTGCCCCAGTTCAGGCTGTTCTGGGTGATGATGACCGTTTCCGGGTCCGAAGGCAGGGTTGTTTCCAGGGCGCGGATGATGCGTTTGGTCCGCTCGGTGGGGAAATAGCCCGAAAGCCCCCCGTGACGCCAGAATTGCACGGAAAACGGCGAGGGGGACAAAACAATGTGCGCCCCAACAAGCACCAGCAGGAGCACCCCGGCCCAACGGTCAACCCTCCACCGGGAATCCTCGATGAAACTCCGTGCAAGGGGCAGGGCGCTGGCAAAGGCGATGATCAGCGGTGCCACCAGCCCGGCTGTGTAGTGGTTGCTGATGGAGTAGTAATCCGGCCGGGTGGAGAGCATCGACAGGATGAGCGGCGGCAGGGCCACCAACAGCGCTCTGGGGGCCAAAAGTGGCAAAAAGGCCACGGACCCCAGCAACGCAACGATATACTTCACCTTCTTGATATCGCCGAAAATGTGCCCGAGAGACGTAAGGGGATGGAGCAGCAGGTAGCCCAGCTTGCTCAGCACGCCCCCGCCTCCCATCCAGGAGAAGGCCCCGGCGGCCAGCCCCACTTCGCCGTCCAGGGTAAAGAAGGGGATGAGCCTGGAGGTGGACAGCCAGAACCAAAACAGGCTGAGAACCAGCACCACCACCCCAGCCGGACCGCCCCGGCGCGAGGACATGAGGAACACTCCGCAGGCTGCCGCCTGCAAGGCGAAAGTCTCCTTGATAAGGCACAGGGACAATGCGGCCAAAGCGGCCATCCATGGCCGGTCGTCCTTTTCGCTGAAGAAAAACCAGAAGCCTATGGGGATGGCCAGATGGTCCGGGTGAAAATCAAACAGGCCGTTGTGCCACACCGCAAAGCTGAGCATGTAGGCCAGGGCGGTGAAGCCGCCGTAGCGCACTGTGAGAAAGGGCAGCGGCAAGGCAAGGAAAAAGGCCTGGGTGACCATGAGCCCCAAGGGGTCCAGCCAGTCGGGCAGTGCTTTCGTGACCAGGGAGAACAGCCAGAGCACCGGTTGGACATGGCCGTTGAAAGCCCTCCACCACTGCCCGTCCTGGCCCATGGCCGTCAGGTTGCAGACGAACACGCCAAGGTCGAACACCGTGGAGCGCAGGGCCAGATAGCGCATGCAGGCCATGGCCGTCAGCACGCCAAACAGCGCCAGCCCCAAAGACCAGGGCCAGCGCGAAGGCTGGCTCTCGATGATTCCCAGCCTACCCACGGGGCGTCCTCCCGCCGAAACGCCCAGCCAGGCGGATATCCGGCCCGGCGCTGTGCGCCGTGGCATCATGGCGCACGCTGGCGTAAATGTTCAGACTAGCCATGGGCGTGCTTCCCGCCTGATGGCATGACCAGGACTTGCGCCTTCCTGGTTTTGGCCTCCCGCCATCCCCTCAGGCTGAACACGGCCAGGGCGAGCAGGCTGGCCGCCACCGTCAAAGCCGAGACGGCCAGGCCCAAAAGATAAAAACGCTGTGGCCGGAATTCGATGATGAATTCCATATCCTGCCCGCCTTTGGGATTTGGGCGGACATAGCGGGCCTTGTCGGCTCCCAGGGCGTCCAGAAGGGAAGGCTCCAGCCACCAGGTGTTGGCAAAGCCGTTGGCCTGCCAGTGGAAGGCCTCGGGCCAGGGCAAAGCCAGTCCGGCCTGCGCGCCGTCCACACGCCAGGAAGCGCCGGACATCAGGGCTGCCCCGGCGGGTTCCAGGCCATGAGTCTCCACCGGTACAAAAGCCCCCTCGCGCCAGGTGGCGCTCAGGGGTGCGGCGGGCAGATTGTCGTTTTGCAGGCTGGTCAGGAAACGCTTGCCCACAAAACCCACGCTGTAGGCCTCAACGTTTTCGCCCACGGTCCTGCCGCCTGCGCCATAAATGCGGCTGCGGCGTTCTTTTTCCCGGCCATCGCCCAGGGTGCTCACCCACCCGGCCTGAACATAGGCCGCCAGGTCTGCATTGTTGGCCTGGTCGTCCTGGTTGTTCAGGAAAACCCGGTACTCGTGGAGGAGCTTCCCTGTTCCGGCTGCGTCGGCGACATAGCTGGCAGGGGCTCCGGGGGCGGCGGCATCCACGCCATTCGCCAGATCCGCGCTACCCTTCTTAGCCGAACCGGCGGTTAGCCCCGCACCATTCGCCAGCCCCAAACCTGCGGCCCCCCACCCCTCGCTCAGAGGCACGAGGTAGGCCTTCCATCCGGCGTGGAACGTCTCCTGGAAGACCAACGGAAACCCCTGGGTCACACCCGTGAGCCGGACCAGACAGGTGGTCGGCCCCAGCCGCCGGAACTCCAAGGAAGGAGGGGCGACCTGACGGCCCTCGAAAATATAGGTCTGGCGCTTGCCGCTTCGGCCGGTGAAGAGGCTGCGCTTGGGCGCTTCGCCCAAAGCCTGTCCAAGCACGGCCAAAAAGCCCGGATCTTCGCCAACCGGTGTGAATACCTGACCGGGATGATACCCTGGAAGCCCCACCGCCTCCGGCAGGCTCGCAGCCACCAGATTGGCCCCCTGCCCCGAGGCGTCGGCCACGGCCAGCAGCTGGTCCCCGGCCAGCACCTCGGGCGCGGCCATGGGGTTGCGGTAGATATCCACGGTGTGAAAGCGGTGGTCCGGGGCCAGCCCGTCCTGCAGGGACAGGGTGCGGTCCAGCACGGGCTTGTAGTTCTTGAAGCCGTCCACCATGGGCAGGCCCTGGTAGCCGGGCTGGAAGTCCTGATAGGAGACGAAGAAATCATAGTGCGGGTAGACCAGATAGCGCACCGAGGCCAGACCGAAGAGCCGGTCCAGGTGCGGGCTGGGCTGCTCGGCGAACATGGTGGAGATGATCTCGCTGCCCAAGGGATTGTTGTAGAAGGCCAGGAAGAAGCCCTTGGGCGAATAGGCCGAGGACCACTCGTAGCTGTAGGGAGAATCACCGGGCCAACTGATGCCCACGGGAGGCAGGTAGACCACCCGGCCACTGGCCCGCTGGTCGCGCAGGAAGGCGAAAACCGCCGCGTCTTCAGGATGGATGGGGGTAAACTTCAGGGCCAGCGGCTGGGGCACGGCGTCCTTGGCCACGTGGCTGATAAGCTTCTGGCCCAGGAAAGGCGAGATGAACACCAGCAAGATTGCAGTCAGGCCCAGGCGCAACCCGACGCGAGCTGCCGGGCGCAGGCCGCGCTCCTCCCAGTACTGGGGGAGCTGAAATATCAGCAGGGCATAGGCCAGGACGATAAGCGGCAGCCAGCGCGTGGTGTTGGAAAAGGCCGCAAAGAGGATGGGCAGAAAATTCTTGAGCAGACCCTGGTACAGGGCCAGCCCGAAAGGCGTGCGCGAACCGCACACCAGCAGGATGCCGGTGACCGCAACCAGGAAAAGCCCCCCGGTCTCCACCCTGCCGCGCCGGGCCAGGAACGAACACAGTGCCAACCCGGCCAGGGCGAAGGAAGAGGCTATCCACAAGCCGCGCATGCCCGCAGGGGCGGTGAACACATATTCGGTATCCATGCCCGGACGGAGGTCCAGGAGCATGGTGGCGTCCATGGGCTGGCTGGTGCTCTGGTGAAAGCCCTCGCGCATGGGAAGTTCGGTATCCACGGTGACTTCGCCCTTGGCCGAGGCGGAAAGGCCCCAACCATGGCGGATGGCTCCCTTGCCCAGATAATCGGCCAGAAACGGAGCCATGAAATGGATGTTCATGCACATGGCCAGGGCGAAGATGCAGCCCAGGCTGGCCAGCAGCTTGCCGCGCCGTGGGCCGCGCACCAGAAAGTACAAGCTCAAAAGGCCCAGCATGACCACCGTGCCCACGCCCACGCTGGGATGCAGCGAGGTGAGCCCCAGCAGCAGCCCGCAGACGATGAGCGCGCGCGGCGCGATACGGCCGCACTCCCGGATGCCCTGCACCATATGGAAATAGGCCAAGAGCACCAGGGGGATGAGGGCGAACCCGGCCAGCATGGGCATATGCCCCGCCACCACCCGGCTGAAGGAATAGGGAGAGAAGGCGTAGAACAGCGCGGCCAGGGTGGTCCAGAACCAGTTGAGACCCAGAAACCGGGCCAACGGCAGCATGGCCAGTCCCGAGGCGGTGACGAAGGCCAGGGGCAGCGCCTTGCTGAGCACCTCGCCGCCAAACCCGGCAAAGGGCGTGATGAGCTGCCAGTACAGCAGCTCCAGCTTGAAGTAGTGGTAGCGACCGGTCTCGAAGTAGGCGTCCCAGGTGGAAAAGTGGTGGTCCGCCATCAAGCGGTACTGCTCGGCGAAGTTGGGCACGCCCCAATCCCAGGTGTGGCCCGCGATGCCCTGGGCGGTGAGCACCCCGGCAAAGGAAATCATGGCGACCCCGACCACGGCGGCCACGGCCAGGAGCGTCTTCAACCCGCGCGTCATTGGCTAGTGCCGTTTCCGTGCGGCCGGTTCAAAAAAAGTCATCAGGAGGCCTCCGGCAGCCAAGCGCAAGTGCGGATCATCGCCAGTGAGCTGGCGGGGTTCAAAAGAGTCATCAGGAGGCCTCCGGCGGCCAAAGGGCCAATGGCCCTTTGGAATCCCTTGTAATGGAATCCCTTATGTATTCGCTGGGTGCCTGTTCAGGCGCGCATGGTTTTGGTGAAGACATCGTCCAGAATGGCCGACCAGGCGTAACCGGCCATGTACTCCAGGGCGTTTTCGCGCATGCTGAGCCACGACTGCCTGTCGGCCAGTAGTTCGCCCACGGCGTCCACCAGGGGCTCCACGGCGTAGGCTATAACCTTGCCCGCGTTTCTGGCCGTGATGTCCTTGTGGATCTCCGGCACCGGGGTGATCATAACCGGCAGGCCGCAGGCCAGATAATCCTTCACCCGGCTGGGGTCGGCCCACTGGGAGAGGTTATTGTCCGAAGGGCGGTACAGGGCCAGGCTGATGTCGTAGTGCGGCAGCATGGCCAGCACCTCGTCGTGGGGCTTGGCCCCGTGCAGGATGACATCAGGTCCCAGCGCGGCCAATCGGGGCTCGTAGGGCTGGTAGACCACCCCATCTTCCACAGCCTCGTGGGGAGTCTTGCCGATGACATGGAGCTTGAGTTGGGGAAAGCGCTGCTTCAGAGCCGGAAAGGCCTCGATCACCAGATCCACGCCCTTGGAAGGGGCCAGCGCGCCCAGCAGCACCAGGTCCGAAGGCTCCTTGGCGGATTTGTCCGGCAGGTCGATCTTTTCCAGGTCGACCCCTACGGGCACCAGGATGTTGCGGTCATCGGGCAAGCCCTGGGAACGGCGCACATCCTGGATGCGCGGCGAGATGTTCCAGGCCGCGTCGCAGTTGCGCACGCAGAAGCGGTCCAGCCAGTGGTAGACCGCGTTGAGGGCCTTGTTGGAGAAGCGTTCGGGCATCCAGTCGATGGTGTAGAAGATGACGAAGCGCGTCAGGCCCAACTTCTTGAGGATGACGCCCACCACGGTGTTCAAGGGGTCCGCGCCCAGATAGACGTCGAACTTTCCGCCCAGCTTGAAGAAATACAGGAAGGAGAAAACCACGTCCTTGAGGTAGGTCAGCAGAGCAGGCAAGGCCCAGCCGCCGCCACGCTCTTCGCGCACCGCAGCGCCTTCGCGGTACTCCTTCAGGCGGGAGCGGCGGTCCACACAGTAGTGGAAGGGATGGTAGATGATCCCCAGCCGCCCGGAGCGGGTTCTGAGGTAGTTTTCCACGGCCTCGGAAGGCCCGGAGAGGTCGGTGATGTGGCTGACGAGAACGATGGATTCAAATCGCATGGCTATCCGTCGAAGCGCGGTTCGGTGCGCAGGTCCGCGTTGTGTTCAAGATACCAGCGGTAGGTATCGGCAATGCCCTGTTCCAGCGGGATGCCTGCCTTCCAGCCCAAGGCCTCCATGCGGGAGACATTGAGAAGCTTGCGCGGCGGGCCGTCGGGCTTGGTGGCGTCGAAAACGATGCGACCGGTATAGCCAACCACCTGGGCGACGATGCCGGCCAGTTCGCGGATGGTCACTTCCTGGCCGGTGCCGATATTGAGGATTTCCTCATGGTCATAGTGCTCCAGGCTGAAGAGCAGGGCCTGGGCGCAGTCGTCCACGTGGAGGAATTCCCGGCAGGCGTTGCCGGTGCCCCAAACGGAAACCTCGGGCTGGTTCTGTACTTTGGCCTCGTGGAAGCGCCGCAACAGGGCAGGCAGAACATGGGAGTTCATGAGGTCGAAATTGTCGCCCGGCCCGTAGAGGTTGGTGGGCATGAGGCTTATGGCGTTGAATCCGTACTGGCGGCGATAGCCCTGGCAGGTCTTGATGCCTGCGATCTTGGCCACGGCGTACCACTCGTTGGTGGGTTCCAGCGGCCCGGAGAGCAGATGCTCCTCGAGCATGGGCTGGGGCGCCATTTTGGGATAAATGCAGGAAGACCCCAGAAAAACGAGCTTTTCCACACCGTTGCGATACGCGGCGTCGATGACGTTGCACTGGATGATGCAGTTGTTCCAGATGAACTCAGCCGGATAGCGGCTGTTGGCATGGATGCCGCCGACCTTGGCCGCAGCCAGCACCACCGCCTGAGGCCGGACCTCGGCGAAAAACCGGCGCACGTCCACCTGATCGGTAAGGTCGAGTTCCTGCCGGGAGCGGGTGATGATCTCCACACCGCCATGGCTTTCAAGAACCCGGACAACGGCCGATCCCACCAGACCTTTGTGGCCTGCTACGAAAATGCGTGCATAATTCACGGGAAATCACCGGTAAGCTGAGTATGTGTTGGGCCGGTCTCTAGCACGGCAGGCATGGCTTGGCTAGTGCCCGGCAGGGGCCGCCACCGGACGAAAGCGCCGAGTGCGCCAGGCTTCGCCGGGCAGAGTGTGAGAAAGGACGGACCTGACGTTACAGAAGGCGACCTGCAAAAACGCTAGGCGCTCAGGCGCTCTTGGGCATCCGCCACCGGCGAGGGGCCTGATTGAGCCTGCGACGTGGAACCCGTTCGACCGGCAAGGCGAACCGAATCCCGGGATGACTGCCGAAAGCCCGGCTCTGTCCCGCCAGAATCCGCCTCCAGAGAGGGAAGCAGGGCCTCCCGCAAGCTGGCCAACGGCGTGGCGCAGGCGTCCAGAGCTTCCCCCTGGGCGCGTTCTTCGATGCTACGGGCCAAGACAGCCAGATCGTCAAGCCCCATGTTCAGCAGGTCGCCCTTCACGCTGTGCGCCCAGTGGGCCGCGACGGCGGCGTTGTCCGCCTCCAGAGCGCGGCCAAGCGCAGCGAGCCCCTGGCTCAGAGACTGCCTGGCGGTCTGCCACAGGTGCAGGCCAGCCGCGTCCCCCAAGCCGAAAGTGGTGGAGAAATGGGCGCGCACCGCCTGTTCGAGGGTCTGCCTCACGGCTGGCTGGCTCCGGCAGCGGGCGCAGTGCGGGCGGCGGTCTGAAAAGCCTGATGGCGGGCCGCATAGGGCGGGTGGCTGAAAAAGGCCGAGCCCGAAACCAGCACGTCGGCCCCGGCGGCAGTGAGCTCGGGGGTATTTTCCACCGTCACCCCGCCGTCGAGCTGAATGAGGGTGGACAGGCCCTGCCGGTCGATCATGGCCCGGAGTTGGCGCACCTTCTCGGTGCAGAAGGGAATATAGGATTGCCCGCCGAAGCCGGGGTTGACGCTCATGATGAGCACCATATGCAGCTGTGGCAGCAGGTATTCCACCGTGCAAAGCGGCGTGGCCGGGTTGAGGGCTACGGCTGGCTTGGCGCCCAGGCGGGCGATCTCGGCCACAGCCCGCTCCAGGTGCGGGGTGGCCTCGGCGTGCACGCCCACCAGATCGGCTCCGGCGTCCACGAATTCGGCCAGATAGCGCTCGGGCCGCTCAATCATCAGGTGCACGTCGAAAAACAACTTGCTGCGCTTGCGCAGGCTCTTGATGACCACCGGCCCCAGGGTGATGTTGGGCACGAACATGCCGTCCATCACGTCCCAGTGCACCCAGGAAAGCCCAGCCGCCTCAAGGGCTTCCAACTCTTCGGCCAGGCGACCGAAATCCGACGACAAAAGCGAGGGGGAAAGTATCACGAGCGCTCCTCCATGGCGAAATCCACCTTGATCTTGAAGAGCACCTCGGCGGGCAGATTGAGAATGGCTATGCCCGTGGCCTTGGTGATGGCTCCCAGAACCGCCCGCACGTCGGCCATGGAAGGCGCGATGCAGGTGAACCAGACGTTATAGGAGTGCTGGCGCAGATAGTTGTGGGTGACGCCGTTGTGGCTGTTCACCTCGGCCACGAAGGCCTCCACCTGATCGTCAGGTACGCGGGCGGCGCACAGGGTGCTCTGCCAACCCAGGTTCACGGAGCTGAAATTGGCCCCCATGCGGCGGATGACGCCCTTGCCCTTGAGCGCCCGGACCCTGGCCAGCACCTCGGCTTCGGTAAGCCCCACCTGGCGGCCCACCTCGGCATAGGGCCGCGAAGCGATGGGGAAACCGGACTGAATGATATCGAGGATTTTACGATCGTGTGCGTCCATGGCGTTTCTGATAGCGGATGGCGAGGGCGTTGTCACCCCGGAGGCGCAGGCCTAAAGCGCGGAGCGCAAGCCCCCGGCGGGGCAACGTGTCAGGCAACCGCCGGAACACCTTTGGGGTTTGGGCCGTATTGGTTGTCGCCGGGTTGGCTGTCCCGTATATCCCAAAGCAGTACGACAATAAAACCTACAAGAGGGACAAGCATGATGAACAGCCACCAGCCGCTCCTGCCTATGTCATGCAGCCGTCGTACACCTACGCCTAAACTTGGTATGAGCAAGGCAAACGAGAAGATACCACTCAGCAGGCCCAGAGTTGAATCTGGAGTAGTAAGGTCGAAATAATAATCAATTCCGAAGAGTGCATAACTAAAAATTATAAAAAATAGCGTAAAATACCAATATTCACTGCGGCTAGCCCGACCACTGAATACAGCATACTTCCGTATAACTTCGAAGAACCAGCCGATATGCCGTATTTGCCTGTTCCCGCCTTCCTCCTGCCCACTCGAAGGGGCATGGACCGGGGGAGCCAGTATCGACAGGCAATGTTTACACTTGAGAGCGCCATCGGCGATTTCCTCTTTGCAGTATGGGCAGAGCATATCCCCTCCATGAAGCAATATGCAAAACTCTACCACATGCAATTGGCGTATCGCAACCGCAATGTATCAGTGAATACTCCACCGCCTGAAGGCGGTGGCTTCATTTAACAGCTAAAGCTGGAGGGATCGGCTTGCAGCCGATTATCCTTGGTCATCCCCTTCAACTTTGAAGCCATCGTCACTATTAACGTCCTGACTCTCAATGTAC
>JBBRUD010000039.1:0-34770 GCA_038248065.1 Desulfovibrionales bacterium
CGGATGTGCTGTTTGCGGCCTTTGGCCCCAGCGCGCTGGAATTTGTTCTGCGCGTCTGGTTGCCCGAAGTGAATAACGCCGTCAGCATGCTTTCGGAGGTGCGCAATGCCGTGGACCAGCTTCTGCGCGACAATCAGGTGGAGATCGCCTTCCCCCAGACCGATATCCATCTGCGCAGCGCGCCGGGGCTGGAGCAGGTGCTCAACGCTGTGCGGGAAAAAGAAGGGGATGAGCGTTAACCCTTGACGCTTCGCTTTGCATACTCGTCCGAAACCTCTCAGGGCACGCCGGAAATCCGAGCAAAATGGTCAGGAATGCTTATTGCTTGACATTATCTGAATAAGGATGAAGCTTTACTGACTAAAACGCATTCCCTGGTGCATGATTGCAGTGCCAACACCTCAACTCCTTCCAGAGGAGTCGCTTTGACTGAGTCCAAGCCAGAGACGATTCCGCATCAAGGTCCTTCCGGCCACACCAGCGGAGCGGGCGCTATACGGTATCCCTTTTCCGGCTCCATCCGTTTCGCCTTGATCGTTCTGGTGATGGCCTCGGTGCTCCCGGCACTTGGCATCCTCCTGTACACCGGCCTTGAGGCCAGGAGACACGCCCTGCGGGAAGCCGAGTCGTCCGCCCTGCTCCTGGCGCGCAGCGTGGGAGAGATTCAGGAACGCGCTACCCAGGGCATTCACCAACTGCTGCTCGTCCTCTCCAAATCCCCAATCCTGCGCCCCCCCTACAGCCAGGCGGCGTCGACCTTTCTGGAAGACATCGTGGCGGCCAACCCCATTCTGTCCACCATCAATGTGGTCAACCACGACGGCGACGTCCTGATTTCCTCTTCGCCGACGGAGAAGGTCAATCTGGCGGACCGCCCCTATTTTCAGGCAGTAATGCGCGCAAACGCCTTCGCCGTAGGAGAGTATCAGATCGGCAAGCTGACGGGCGTCCCAACTATCGGCTTCGGCTCGCCCTTTTCCGACGAAGCTGGACGGCCGTCGGGCATTGTCGCCGCTGGGGTGCGCCTGGGCGACAACTACGAAAAGCTCTTTCAGGAAGCGGATCTCCCCAAAGACTCAGTGCTGGGAATAACAGACCGCAATGGCATCCGTATCTGCCGCTACCCCAACGACGACTCCATTCCCCTTGGAACCACCCTCCCTCGGGAAGTATGGGAGATGGCCACCGGTTCACGCGACCAAGGCACCTTCGTGCGCATGGGGGGCGACGGGGTCCGCCGGATTTATGCCTACACCCGCTTGCGGCTGGCCCCGGAAGCCCCGCCCTACCTGTACATCTTCGTCGGCATTCCCGAAGTCCACGGCCTGGCCGCCGCCAATGCCTTACTGCTGCGCAACCTGATGCTCATGGCCCTGGCCACGGTTCTGGCCTTGGCCACATCCTGGTATCTGGGAAGGCTGACCATCGGCAGCCGCATAGACCGCCTTGTGGCCGTCACGGGCAGGATCGGGGCCGGGGATCTCACTGCACGCGTGGAACTCACCGCGCCGGACGGTGAGCTTGGCAGGTTGGAAACCAGCGTAAACGCCATGGCCATAGCTCTGGCCGAGGCCACGCAAAACCACAAACTCTACGAGCATGCCCTCAAGTGCGCCAGCGAAGAACTGGAGCAGCGAGTGGAAGCCCGGACATGCGAACTCCAAGACTCCAACACACTTCTGCGGCAGGAAATCCAGGAGCGAGTGCGCATCCAGGACACCCTGCGCCGCAGCGAGGAAACCCATCGCGCCCTGTACGAGCAGGCTCCGGTGGGCATTCTGGTGATGGACACGGACGGAACATTGCGGGACGCCAACCCCGCCGCCCTGAACCTGCTGGGATACTCCCAGGAGGAATTACGCGGGCTGCGCTATAGGGAACTCATCCATCCCGACTGCCTGGCGGCACGGCCCATCGAGCGCCAGGCTCTCCTGGACGGCCAGCTTGTCAGCGCTGAACGCGTCTTCCTGACCAAGGACGGTACCAGCCTCCAGGTAGACGTCAGCGGTCGCCGGGTGGACGACTCCACCTTACAGGCAATCTTCCAGGACACCACCGAAAGGAAAAAGCTGGAGCAGCTGCGCGAGGATGTGGAGCGCATCACCCGCCACGATCTGCGAACGCCTCTCATGGGCATGGTCCAGATGCCCGGCCTCTTGCTGCGCAACGACAATCTCACCCCGAAACAACGTGAATTTCTGGAAATCATCCGTCAGTCCGGCTACCGCATGCTGCGCACCATCAACATGTCCCTGGCTCTCTATAAAATGGAGACGCACAGTTACGACTGCGACCGCAACGAATTCGACATGTTGAGCCTGGTGCGGCGAACCGTGGAGGAAACCCGGCACCTGGGCCTGGCCAGGCTCGTGGATATGACCGTTCTCCTGGACGCCGCTCCGCCAGCCCCGGACGACAGATTTCTTCTGAACGGGGAAGAGCAGCTGTGCCTGACCATGCTCGAAAACCTTATCAAGAACGCTATCGAGGCCTCGCCTCAGGGTGATACGGTGCTATTGGTCCTTGACAGCGCCGCACGCACCCTGACCATCCGCAACTCGGGCGAGGTGCCCCACGGCGTTCGGGAACGCTTCTTTGAAAAATACGCCACCGAAGGCAAAAAATGGGGCACCGGCCTGGGAACCTACTCGGCCAAACTTATCGCCTCAACCCACGGCTGGGACATCCGCCTGGACAGCTCCGTCGCAGACAAAACAAGCATCAGCATCCATTTCCCTCCCCAGAACGCCTGACCCGGACATCTACCGCCGCTTTCCCCTTCTCTTGATCCCCGGATTGGTGGTATGCTTCTTCAGGTTCAATCCTTCATCCTTTTTCAAGGAGCACCGTCATGGAGCATTCTGGGGATCGCACCGGCGCACTCATCCTCTGGTTCGACGCCATTGCCATTGAAGACGTGCCCCTGGTGGGCGGCAAAAACGCCTCCCTGGGCGAGATGTACCGGGAACTCGGCAACAAGGGTGTGCGCGTTCCCAACGGTTTCGCGGTAACCGCCACGGCTTACCGCCGTCTGCTGGAGTACAACCAGGCAGAGCAGAAAATCCGCGACATCCTGGCCGGGCTCGACACCGGCGACATGGACAACCTGGCCCGGCGCGGTCGCAAAACCCGCGCCCTGGTGCGCTCCCTGCCCTTCCCGGACGACCTGCGCGCCGCCATCGGAGCGGCATACGCCAAGCTGGAAGCCCAGTACGGGCCGGGCTGCGACGTGGCCGTGCGCTCCTCGGCCACGGCGGAGGACCTGCCCGACGCCTCCTTTGCCGGGCAGCAGGAGACCTACCTCAACATCCACGGCGTAGACGAACTCATCGAGGCCTGCCAACGCTGCTTCGCCTCGCTGTTCACCAACCGGGCCATCTCCTACCGGGTGGACAAGGGGTTCGACCACTTCGCCATTGCCCTGTCCATAGCGGTGCAGAAGATGGTGCGCTCGGACCTGGCCTCCTCCGGGGTCATGTTCTCCATCGACACGGAATCCGGCTTCAAGGACGCTGTGTACGTCACCGGGGCCTGGGGCCTGGGCGAAAACGTGGTGCAGGGCGCGGTGAGCCCGGACGAATTTTATGTGTTCAAGCCCACACTCAAGCAGGGCTTCAGGCCGGTCATCATGAAGAAGGTGGGCGAGAAGGCCATCAAGATGGTCTACACCGACGACGCCAAATCCCCCACCAAGAACGTGGACGTGCCCCTCAAAGACCGCCGACGCCTGGTGCTCACCGAGGACGAAATCCTGGATCTGGCCCGCATGGCCGTCACCATCGAGGAGCACTACTCCGCCAGGGCCGGACATCTCAAACCCATGGACATCGAGTGGGCCAAGGATGGCCAGACCGGCGAGCTGTTCATCGTCCAGGCCCGGCCGGAGACGGTCCACTCCCAGAAGGACGTGCGGGTGCTGCGCACCTACCGCCTGCAAGGGACCGGGCCGGTGCTGGCCCGGGGTAAATCCGTGGGCGAGATGATCGGCCGGGGCGCGGCCCGCACTATCCGCGATGCCACGGGCATCAAAAGCTTCCGCAAGGGCGAGGTGCTGGTCACGGACATGACCGACCCGGACTGGGAACCCATCATGAAGATCGCCTCGGCCATCGTCACCAACCGGGGCGGGCGCACCTGCCACGCGGCCATCATCTCGCGGGAGTTGGGCATTCCCTGTCTGGTGGGCACGGGCAACGGCACCGAGACCATCGGAGCCGGCGAAAATATCACCGTGGACTGCTCCCTGGGTTCCGACGGCAAAGTCTATCAGGGCCTGCTGGAATTTACCGTGGACGAACTCAACCTCGACAATATCCCCCGCACCAAGACCAAGATCACCATGAATCTGGCCAGCCCGGAGCAAGCCTTTGAAAAGAGCTTCATCCCCAACGACGGCGTGGGTCTGGCGCGGGAAGAATTCATCATCAGCTCCTACATCCGTATTCATCCCCTGGCCCTCCTGCGCTTCGACGAACTGACCGACCCGGCGGTGAAGCAGGCCATCGAGGACGTCACCTCCGCCTATCCCGACAAGGCCGAGTATTTCGTGGACAAACTGGCCGAGGGCGTGGGGATGCTTGCCGCCGCCTTCTATCCCAAGCCGGTCATCGCGCGGCTTTCCGACTTCAAGACCAACGAATACGCCAACCTCGTCGGCGGAGCCCAGTTCGAGCCCCACGAGGAAAACCCCATGATCGGCTGGCGCGGGGCCTCGCGCTATTACTCCGAAGGATACAAGCAGGCCTTCGCCCTGGAGTGTAGGGCCGTACGCAAGATCCGCGACGAAATGGGCCTGACCAACCTGGAAGTGATGATCCCCTTCCCGCGCACCGTGGAAGAGGCCAAACGGGTGATCGCCACCATGGCCGAATACGGCCTGAAGCAGGGCGAAAACGGCCTGCGGGTCATCGGCATGTGCGAGATTCCGGCCAACGTCATCCTGGCGGAGGAGTTCCTGGAGGTCTTCGACGGCTTCTCCATCGGCACCAACGACCTCACCCAACTGGTGCTTGGCGTGGACCGCGACTCCGAACTGGTGGCCCACGTCTATGACGAGCGCAATCCAGCGGTGAAAAAGATGGTCAAACAGGTGATCGAGGTGGCCAACCGCATGGGCAAATACATCGGCATCTGCGGCCAGGCCCCCAGCGACTACCCGGAATTCGCCCAGTTCATCGTGGAGTGCGGCATCCAAAGCATGTCGCTCAACCCCGACACGGTCATCAAGACCACGCTGGCCGTGGCGGAACTGGAAAAGCGGCTGGGGCGGTGACACAGGGCAACGGGGTATGGACGGCGTGGGCGGCAAACGGTAACAGCAAAACATGCGTTACCTGTTCCGCGTCCACGCCGCCCGCCTCCTCGGTATTGCGGAAGATGCCGCGAAAACCGGCGTCATGGTGGACGTAGGGCTCTACAAGGCAGCTTAAAAATTCAATGCCCATCGCCGTAGCCATTTCCGGGGGCATGGACAGCCTGCTCACTCTGGCCCTGCTGGCCGAAGCGGGCCAGTCCGTGACCGCCTTGCACGCGCATTTTCTGCCGCCGGATGACAGCGCCCGGGCGTTGGCACAGGCGCTGGACGCCCAGTGCCGGAGCATGGGCGTGCCCTTCCACGCGGTGGATCTTTCCAAGCAGTTCCGCCAGCGCGTGATTGATCCCTTCGTGGCGGCCTACGCCTCGGGCCTGACCCCCAACCCCTGCGCGGCCTGCAACCGGGACATGAAGTTCGGCCTGCTCTTCGCGGCGGCCAAAGGCCTTGGCGCGGCGCGTCTGGCCACGGGCCACTACGCCAGGACTACCACCGGTTTGGACGCCGACCCATGTGCCACGCCGAACGCCGGTTCCGTCGCCGGGCCTGACACCGGGCCAGCCGTGCCATGTGCCGGGCCATGTGCCAACTCGGCAAACGGCCAATGTGCTGGGCCAAACGCCGGTTCCGTCGCCGGGCCTGACGCCGGGTCACTCGCCGGTTCAGACAGCGCGTATCAAGGCCTGTATCGGGGCCTGGACCCGGTCAAGGACCAAAGCTATTTCCTGAGTCTCGTGCCCCAATCCGCCCTGGAGCGGGCCGTGTTTCCCCTGGGGACGTGGCGAAAGGCCGATGTGCCTGCCGCTTTGGCCGCCCGGAGGCTGGCCCCGCCCCTGCCCGGCGAAAGCCAAGAGGTCTGCTTCATCCCAGGTGACGACTACCGGGCCTTCCTGGAATCCCAGGAAACCGCGCTTTCCGGGCCGGGGCTGATTCAATTGGAAGACGGCCGGACCATCGGGCGTCACCTCGGCCTGTGGCGCTACACCATCGGCCAGCGCCGGGGCCTGAACGTGGCCTGGAGCGAACCCCTGTACGTACTGGAAAAACGCCAGGACCAGAACGTCCTCATAGCAGGGCCGAAGCAGCGCCTCCTGGGCTCCGAGTGCCGAGCAGCAGGCCTCAACCTGCAGGTGGACCCGGCACAATGGCCCGAAACCGTACTGGCCCAGACCTGCTACCGCCAGCGGGCGCTTCCGGCCACTGCCGTCGTTGCGGGCGGCTTGCTCCGGCTCACCTTTCACACGGCCATCCCCCGTCCCACGCCCGGACAGGTGGCTGCCGTGTACGACGCCTCAGGCCGGGTGCTGGCCGGGGGGATCATCCTCTAGTTCTTTATTCCGGCAGGCACAAAAGACGGCCAACCACGATCATCCCTTGAGTTTGCCGCCGGGGTTTTGTATCCCCACGTTGCCGTGTTAGCCACTCCCGACAACCGTTCCGGCCGTTTCCTGCTGGCCCTGATCACTCTTGTGGGCCTGGCCTTGCGTCTGGCCTACTTCGAGCAGCCCTCGCTGTGGTGGGACGAGTTCATCACCGTGGGCGCTTCCCTGCGCCAGCTGCCGGATATGCTCACTGTGCTCAAATACCTGGGGCCGTCTGATATCCAGGCGGAATTCTTCCCGCCGCTGCACCATCTTCTGCTCCACGGCCTTGCCGCCCTGGCCCATAGCGACGCGCTGATGCGCCTGCCCAGCGTCGTGGCCGGGACGGCCATGATACCTGCGGTGTTCCTGCTGTGCCGCAAGCCCCTGGGCCTGCGGCCCGCCTTGATGGCCGCCCTGCTGACCGCCCTGTCGGTCTACCAGATGCACTACTCCCGCGAGGTGCGGCCCTACGCCCTGTTCATGCTGGAAAACCTGCTGGCCCTCCACGCCCTGTACGCCGCAGTGGCCGAGGGCCGCCGCCGCATGCTCTGGCTGTACGGTCTGTGCGTCGCGGCCATGCTCTACACCTCGTACATGGCCGCCATGCTCATTTGCGGCCACGTGCTTTTCGCCGGGCTGACGCTCGGCGGGCGCTGGCTCTGGCTAAGGCAATGCCGCCGGGCCATCTTCACCGACGGACTGCGGCTGGCCCTGACGCTGGCTGCGGCAGCGGCCCTCTATCTGCCCTGGGCCAGAGGGCAGTTGAACGTGCTGGCCCTGCTGCGCGACCCTGGCTTCACGCCGAAGCTCGACATCGACTTCCTGGCGGGCAGCCTCCGGGAATTCGCGGCCTACGCCTATCAGGGCGATATGCCCACGGGCTGGATACTCCTTGGCCTTGGGCTGGCCGGAGCGTTTGCCGCCGTGCGGCGCGGGAAGGGGCGTTTCGTCATGCTGCTGGCGATTTTCTGCCTCATGCCCCTGGCGGGCATCCTGCTGGCCAAGGCCCGCATGGAGTTGACCTCGCGCTACATCTTTCCCCTGTCCATCACTCTGCTCCTGTTTTCCGCTAATTTTCTGTCCGAGGTGCTGGATTGGCTTGCGGATCGCCTCTTCAGGGGCAGCCCTCCCATCCCGGCAGCCCGGCTCATCGCCGGACTGGCCCTGTGCCTGTACCTCAACACGCCTAACAGCCAGAGCCTGGACGGCTACTACCGGCGCGAAACCTCGCATTTCAAGGAAATGATGGCCTCCCTGGCCGAACTCACGGCCAATCAGGACATGGTACTGTTCTACTCGCCGCGCAACCTCAAGGTAGCCTTTGACTGGTACGCCAGGGGCCTGCTGGCCGAGGCCAGGGACGTGGCGGGAGGGGGCTACCACCGGGCCATGCTGCTGGCGCAGAAGGATATTGACGCCACCGGCCACCTGCCGGATGCGGTGTTCCGCACCCGGCTGTACGGCGTGGACGTGCTTGGGGTTGGACTCCCCCGGCGGCTGTACCTGCCCATGACCCCGGGCCCGGACGGGCGCTTCGTCTATCATGAAGAGTTCAAGGATTTCCGCATGCTCGAAGACGTGCGCGAGGCCCATAACCTTGTGCCCTCGCTGGTCAACAAGGCCCTGGTCGCCTACGATTCCGGGCTGCCGGGCCACGCGCAATGGCGCTTCGCAGCCTTGCGCGGGCGCAGGGTCCTCCGGGTGAGCCTTGATCTGGAGATATCCCTCTTTGCCACCGCCGATATCCCCAGCGACGCCTCCATTCGGGTCAGCCTGATCCCGGAGGACGGCGGTGAAGGGCGGGAGATGTCCCTGTCATTTGCAGATTTCATCCAACCGGACGGGACGCTGGAGGAACCCAACCACGAGAAAAAGCGCAAGCTGACCCGCCACCTGGAACTTGACGTCCTCAAGGACGGGCAAGTGCCTTCACGCATAGCCGCAACCACACCTGAAAATCGGCCCGCAAACGCAGCCGAGGCCAGCGCCAAGGCAGGGGCCGGGACGAGCGCCAGGGCCGATACCAGCGTGGAACCCCAGGAGAAGCCTGGAATGACGGCCTTCACTTTGCGCCTGGATTTCGGAGCAGCCACAAAGGCCAGCCCCATGCAAGTGGAGAGTTTCCGGGTGAGCGCCCAACTTGATGGCCCCCCCGCGACGCCGGAGGAAAAACCCCTGGCCGACCTGGAATCGTTTGCCGCAGGAATTCCCCTGGCACCCTGGCATGACGGCGAGGATCTGGTGGCCTCCCGCGCCCTCCACGCCTTCAGCCTGCATCCGGCCACATCGGCGGGCCCATCGCCCGATTTAGCCGGGAACAGCCCGCTTCCCTTGGGCTCGCCCGAAGATCTGGCCGCATATTCGACCATGTATCCGGGGCAAAAACCGGTGAAGATTCTGAACTTCGCCGATGGCAGGCCAGCCATCGCCCTGTACGATCCAGCCCTGGCCGACCCCTGGCTTGCAATGCCCGCAGGCACCAGCCGCCTCTTGGACGCGGTTCCGGCCACCCGCCGGACCTTTGCCGGGCTCGGTCTGCGCGGAGGGCTGAACAACCCAACGCTCACCCTGGGCGCAGCCGCCCTGAATCTGCCCGTCACCTGCCCGGCCCCGGCGGTGTTGGCCATCAATCCCGGCGAGCAGGCGCAGCTGCGCTTCACGCCGCTGTTCACCCAGGACGGCCTGGACATGGCCGCCATGGCCCAATCCGCCAATATCCGGCGCAACGACGGCGAGGATTGCCTGTCCTGCGCAGATGACGGACCCTGCTCCCTGACGTACGAGGTCTCCTCCGGCCTGCCCATCACCGGGTTCCGGCTGGAAGCCTTCCCGCGCCTGTTCTGCGATCCGGCCCGCAGCAATACGGTTTCCACCAGCTACTCCGTGAATGGCCGGGATTTCCTGCCCCTGGATGTTTACGAAAGCACCGGGTCCGGCCGTTGGGAAGGCTGGAAGGTCCCCAGGCGGTCCCTTGTGCATCTGAAGACGCCTGCGCGAATTCTGCTCATCCGCTTCGCCCTCTCCGGGCCGAAGACCCAACTGTGGTCCAGCCCGGATGCCCGCATGACCCTAGAAGTTCACATGGACGCCACCGGCCTTCCAAAGCCGGTGGTCGCTGCATGGCCCGTCCGCATGTCCCTGGCCAACCCCACCCCGGTGGAGGTACTCCTGCTGGAAAGCCCCAATCACATCCCGGATGCGCTCAAGAGGAACCATTAACAATGGCCCTGAAGAACATTCTGCTGGACCGCGACGGCACCCTCATCGTGGAAAAGCATTACCTCAGCGACCCGGCCCAGGTGGCCCTGGTCCCCGGCGCAGGGGAGGCTCTGGCCGCAGTGCGGCAGGCAGGCATGAAGCTGTTCGTGGTCACCAACCAGTCCGGCATCGGACGGGGATACTACGGAGAAGAAGACTTCCAGGCCGTACAGGCCCGCCTCGGCCAGCTCCTGGCCGCCTATGGCGTCGCATTGGAAGGGGTGGCCCATTGCCCCCACGATCCGGCAGAATACTGCTCCTGCCGCAAACCCGGCCCCGGCCTCTGGCAGACCTTGAGCGCAGTCCACGGTTTGAAACCCGAAGAGACGGCCATGGTGGGCGATAACGCCTCGGACGTGGCCTTCGGCCTCACCTGTGGCATGGCCGAATCCATACTGGTGCTCACCGGGCACGGGCAGCGCTTTGCCACCGAACTGGGATTGCCAGAGCTGACAAGCCCCTGGCTGCGCCTGGATCGGAGCGCAGTTGCGCATACTCCACAAGGTGACAGAAGTGGCGCATGGCAGCCGCTGGCCCAGGAGCAGTGCGCAGGCCGACACCCTGCCTCGCCGAACCAACGCAGGCAGGTGCACCTCCCTCCTCAGGGACAACAGCCCTTTGGGTGCCCGCCAGCCGCTGCGAAGCCTCTTGAGCCTGCGCAGCCAGCCGTTTTACTGCCCACGGCCCTGGCAAAAGACCTGCCCGCCGCCGTGGCCTACCTGCTGGCCCGGCCGGACGTTTCGCCATGACCGCCGCCGCACGGTTCACCAAAGCCCTGGCCGGGCAGTGGAGCGCCACATTGTACGCGGCGGTGCTCTCCACCCTGCTGGCCTTCGCCCTGGGCCGGGTGCTTGGCCCGGAAACCTTTGGCGAATACACTTTTGTACTTACCATCGCCTCGATGTTCGCCATCCTGCAGGACGGCGGCTTCGCCACCCTCATCTTCCGCGAGACCGCCCGCCCCACGGACCAGTTGATCCAGCCCGAGCCCATCCTGCGTTCCGGCCTGGGCCACGTCTGCCTGGTCACGGGGCTGGGCATGGCCGCCGCCTGGTTGCTTCCCCTGGAGCAGAAACCGGCCCTGTTCATGGCACTGGCCTATTACGCCCTGTTTTGCGCCGGGAACTTCCTTTCCGCCTGGCTCAAAGGCCACGGCCAATTCGAACTCGAGGGTAAGTGGCGCATGGCCACCCGCACCGGCACGGCCCTGGCCGTGGGGCTGACCCTGCTGCTGCCCTCGCCCGGAGCCGCCACAGTGTTTGCCGGGTGGCTCGTGGGTCAGATGATCGTCCTGGCCCTGCCCATGGCCGCGCCCCTGCGCCGGACGCCCATCCTGACGTTCAGCTCATCACTCTACGGCAGTTGCGGTGCCTTCCTGCTGATCAGCGCGGCCACCACCCTGTATTTCAAAAGCGACATTATCCTGCTGGGTCTCTTTACTGGCGACAAAGCCCAGGTGGGGCAGTACGCCGCAGCCTACAGGCTTATCGAAGCGGCCACGCTGTTTTCCACCCCGCTGACACATCTGTTCTTCCGCAGCCTGCGGCTCAACCTGCACCAGCCCGCCGCATTCAAACGCTCGCTGAGGCTGATGCTCACGGTGATGTGCCTGCTGGCCCTGGCCGGGACGGCCTTCAGCCTGTGGCTGGGCCCGCGGATTATCGCTCTGGCCTTTGGCCCTGCCTACGGCCAGGCCGGGGAGTTGTGCTTCTGGCTGCTGCCGTCGCTGCTGTTCATCCTGCCCAACGGCCTGCTCACTCAGGCCCTGGTGGCCCTTGGGCGTGAGGGGTATTATGCCCGGCTGGCCGTGGCCATGGCAGTGGTCAACATCGGGCTCAACGCGCTGCTGATCCCCTTTCTGGGAGCCAAAGGGTCCGGTCTGGCCACCATCTGCACCGAGGCCCTGCTCACTGCCGGGCTGGCCCTTGGCCTGGCGGGCCGCACAGGAGCCAAGGGCGGCCAGCCCCGCACAGGCCAGACGCAACAGACAAGCCAGGCCGGGCCAGTCGAAAACCCCACCACGGCAAAGGACCGGCCATGAACGCTCCGTTCGGGTCCGAAGACGCCTTCCTGGCGGCTATCTCCCGCCATTTTCCCAATGTGCACTCTCATATGCTGCTGGGCAGGGGAGACGACTGCGCCATCCTGCGCTGCCCGGACACCCTGGCCCTGACCACCGACCTGTTCCTTGAGGGCGTCCACTTCCGCCGGGAGTATTTTTCTCCCCAGGATACGGGGTACAAGGCCCTGCTGGTGAACGTGAGCGACATCGCGGCCATGGGCGGCGTTCCCGTGGGGTTCAGTCTGGGTCTGGCCGGGCCGCCCGACACCCCGGCAGCCTATTGGGAGGGCCTGCTGGAAGGCATGGGCGGTCTGGCAGCGAGCCTGGATCTGCCCCTGGTTGGCGGCGACCTGAACGCCTGCGCCCAAGTAATGCTGGCGGTTACGGTCTGGGGCCGCCCCGGCCCGTCGGGCCGGTTGCTCACGCGCGGGGGCGCGCAGCCCGGCGACCTGCTGTTCGTTATTGGCGAACTGGGACTGGCGGCGGTAGGGCTGGCGGCCCTGGAGCAGGGACTGGGCGCGATGCCCGCCCGCTGGCCCCAGGCCGTGCGCGCACATCTGCGACCGGCCCTGCGCGTCCGTGAAGGTCTGGCCCTGGCCACAACCGCCACCTTCGGGGTGCGCGGCCTGATGGATGTTTCCGACGGACTGGCCAGAGACTTGCCGCGCTTTCTCGGTCCCCTGCTTGGGGCTGAACTCTCCCTTGGCCCGGTGCATGCCGAGGTTGTCCGATGGGCGGAAGCCGCCGGGATTGATCCTGCCGTCCTGGCCGCAACGGGGGGCGAAGACTACGCCCTGCTGGGCGCCTGCGCACCAGAGATTTTCCCGGCCCTGGCTGTAGTCCTGAACAATCTGCCTGCCGCCACCCCGGCCTTGGCAGCACACTTTGGCCCGGACCACGGCCCGGCGAATGGGCCCCGCCCCATCCAGGCCGCGCCGGAAAGCGCATCCTCGCGCCTGCGCGTCATCGGACGCGTCAGCGCATCGCCGGACATTCTGCTCTACGGCCAGCCTCTGCGAGTACAAGGCTTCGACCATTTCCAGGTTCGCTGATCCCTGCGCCACGCGCCCAAAACGCACCCTCCATGGGCTGCACTTCTCACAACACAAATAATTTTTCTTTCCCTTTGCCATCAGCTCACAGCTTTGTTAAAATAGCGGCAATCCGGGAGTTTATGTATGGTACATGGCGTTTTGCCTTCCAAACGCATTCTTGTCGCCGATGATGAGCTGGTCAACCTGAAAGTTGTCGCCCATTTTCTTCGTGAATTCGGCCATGAGCCCGTACTGGCCGACTCCGGGATCAAAGCCTTGGAGCTTATGGACAGTTCCATCGACCTGGTCCTGCTCGACGTGATGATGCCCGGCGTTGACGGTTTCGAAGTGGTGCGCCGCATCAGGAGCAATCCGGCCCAGCAGGATATACCGATCATCATGATCACTGCCCTGACCGGCCGACAAGACCGTCTTACGGCCGTTGAAGCTGGAGCCAACGACTTCATCGCCAAGCCCATCGACAAAACCGAGCTGCAAGTGCGCATGCGCTCGCTCTTGCGCATGAAGCAATCCCAGGACGAGGTGAAGCGCTACCAGGCCAGCCTGGAAGAGATGGTGGCCATCCGCACCGAGGCCCTGCGCTTCGCGGTGGACAACCTCAAAGAGATGCAGCATTCCATTCTGGCCTCGCAGCTCGACACCATTTTCCGGCTCTCTGCGGCTGCCGAATATAAAGACGAGCATACCGCCAGCCACATCAAACGCATGAGCGAATATTCCGCTCTGCTGGGGGTGCTCTACGGGCTGCCCGCCCACACGGTGGAACTCATCCGCCAGGCCAGCCCCATGCACGACGTGGGCAAGATGGGCATTCCCGACAGCATCCTGCTCAAGCCCGGCAAGCTGACCCCGGACGAGTGGGAAATCATGAAACGCCACACCACCATCGGCCAGCGCATTCTGGAAGGCTCCAATTCCGAATTGTTGCAGGTTGCCGAGGTGATTGCCGGAAGCCACCACGAACGCTGGGACGGCACCGGCTATCCCCAGGGCCTGGCCGGAGAGAACATCCCCATTGTGGGGCGCATCTGCGCCGTGGCCGACGTATTCGACGCCCTAACCTCCCTTCGCCCCTACAAAGAGCCCTTCGACAACGCCACCTCCCTGGCCATCATGCGGAAATCCCAAGACGGCGGAACGCATTTCGATCCGGCCATCTACCGATTGTTCATAGAGAATTTCGATGAAGTCATCGTCATCCAGAGAAAATTCACAGATCTGGCACATGAAGACTCCGGCAACGGAACACAACAGGAGGAATCTCATGAGTAAGGAAGACATCCGCAAAGTGCTCGGCGTTACGGCTGCGGTTTTCGCCCAAAGAGGACAGCTCTCCGAGGCGGAAGCGCAGGAAATGAGCGGCCTCAGTAACGCCGCCTTCAAGGAAGTGCTGGACAAGGTCGGCAAGGCCGCCCAAGAAGTGAAGGCGGAGCCCGGCAAGAAACATGACGGCTTTTACGACATTGTTTCCCACGCCGCAGACGAGTATCTCGAAGGCATTCGCAAGTAGCCTCCCAGTGGGGAAAGGCCGGACCTTTCCCCACTGTCTCAAGGATCATCAGTGAACATTCTGCGCAGACTCTTCGGACGGGACGGCTTGGCCGGCCTGGCCGACCGCCACAAACCCAACTTCATGGCCCTTGAGATATGGAAATACATTGGGCCGGGGCTGCTGGTCACGGTGGGCTTCATCGATCCGGGCAACTGGGCCTCCAATGTGGCCGCCGGGGCTGGCTACGGCTACAGCCTGCTGTGGATGGTCAGCCTCTCCACGGTAATGCTCATCTTTTTGCAGCACAACGCCGCCCATCTGGGCATCGCCACGGGCCTGTGCCTCTCCGAAGGGGCCACCGAACACCTGCCCCGCCCGGCGTCGCGCTTCGTGTTGGGCACTGCGGTGCTGGCGTCGGTTTCCACGGCCCTGGCGGAGTTGCTGGGCGGCGGCATCGCCCTGAACATGCTCTTCAACATCCCCCTGCCCTTGGGCTGCCTGCTGGTGCTGGCCGTGGTCTCCTGGATGCTCTTCGCCAACACCTACAAGCGCATCGAACGCTACATCATCGGGTTCGTCTCGCTGATCGGCCTGTCGTTTATCGCCGAGCTGTTCATGGTGCACATCGATTGGGGCCAGGCCGCCGTGGGTTGGGTTGTCCCGGTGTTCCCGGCCGGGTCCATGCCCATCATCATGAGCGTGCTGGGTGCGGTGGTGATGCCCCACAACCTGTTTCTGCATTCCGAAATCATCCAGAGCCGCCAGTGGAACCTGGATAACGACGAGATCATCCACCATCAGCTGAAGTACGAGTTCACCGACACCCTGGTCTCCATGATCATCGGCTGGGCCATCAACTCAGCCATGATCCTGCTGGCCGCCGCTGCTTTTTTTGCCGCCAACACCCAGGTCACAGAGCTGGAGCAGGCCCAGAATCTGCTCACGCCGCTGGTGGGCAAGGCCGCCTCGCTGATCTTCGCCATCGCCCTGCTGCTGGCGGGCGTTGCTTCGTCGCTTACCGCCGGCATGGCCGGAGGGGCCATCTTCGCAGGCATTTTCAAAGAGCCCTACAACATCCGCGACATCCACACCAAAGTCGGCGTGGGCATCACGCTGTTCGTGGCCTACGCCATCATCCTGGTACTGCCCAACGCCTTCCAGGGGCTCATCGCCTCGCAGATCGTGCTGTCCATCCAACTGCCGTTCACCATCCTGCTGCTGGTGTACCTGACCAGCTCCAAAAAAGTCATGGGCAAGTGGGTGAACCCCAAATCCACGGTGGTGCTGCTCTCAGTGATCGCCGCAGTGGTGATCGGGCTGAACATCATGTTGCTGATGGATATGCTGGGAGGCGGCTGACAAACACTTGCTTTTTCCCGCCGAAGCCTTACTTGCTCCTCTCAGTGAAATCTTCGGAGCATCCATGACTCAGCAACGCAGCATTCGTATCGAGGGCGCGCGCCAGCACAACCTCAAGAACCTTACCTTGGATATCCCCCGCGACCAGTTGGTGGTCATCTGCGGGCCTTCAGGCTCTGGCAAGTCCACCCTGGCTTTCGACATCGTCTATGCCGAGGGGCAGCGCCGCTATGTGGAATCCCTGTCGGCCTACGCCCGGCAATTCCTGCCTCAGATGGACAAGCCCCAGGTGGACAAGATCGAGGGCCTCTCCCCGGCAATATCCCTGGAGCAGCAGTCGGCCACGCGCAACCCGCGCTCCACTGTGGGCACGGTGACGGAAATCTACGACTTCCTGCGGGTGTTCTTCGCCCGCCTGGGCCAGCCCCACTGCCCCGAGTGCGGCCTGCCCATTGCGGCACAGACCACCGACCAGATCGTGGACGACATCCTTGGGCTTCCCGAGGGCACCAAATTCCTGGTGCTGGCCCCTTTGGCCGAACACCAGAAAGGCAGCCAGGCCGAACGGCTGAAAAAGCTTAAATCCCAGGGATTCGCCCGGGTGCGCTTAAACGGCCAGGTGGTTGCCCTGGAGCCCCTGCCGGAGTTGGCCAAGAACAAACGCCACACCCTGGAACTGGTGGTTGACCGGCTGGTGGCCAAGCCCGACATGCGCAAACGGCTGGCCGACTCCGTGGAGCTGGCCCTGGCCCAGGGCGTTGACCGTCTGATCCTGCATACCATGGACAATGGGAACAATGGGGACAACGGGGAAGACGGCCAGGACCGCATCTTCTCCACCTCCTCGGTGTGCCTCACCTGCAAGATAAGCATCGCCCCGCCCTCGCCCCAGCTGTTCTCCTTCAACAGCCCCCAGGGGGCCTGCCCGCACTGCGCTGGCCTTGGCAGCGTAGAATACTACGAGCCGGACCTGCTGGCCCCCAACAAGGGCCTGTCGCTTTCCGGGGGCGCGGTGCTGCCCTGGAAGAACGAGCGCATCCTGGCCCGCTACAAAGAGCAACTTACCGGACTGGGCAAGCGCCACGGCTTCACCCTGGCCACGCCCCTCAGGGAATATTCCCCGACCGCCTGGCAGGCTCTGTTCTTCGGCGACGAGGATATCGGCTGGAAAGGCGTGACCGAGGTGATGGAGATGGGCCAGGCCATGGGCTCCATCTGGCGCGATGAGCTCTCCCGGTTCCGCCAGAACAGGCCCTGCCCGGTGTGCAAAGGCGCGCGTCTGAAGCCTGAGTCCCTGGCCGTGCTGGTGGGGGACATGAACATCTTCGCCTTCTGCGCCCTGCCCATCGACAAGGCTCTGGCCTGGCTCACCGGATGGGAGTTCACAGGCTCCCAGGCGCTGATCGCCGAGCCGCTCATGAAGGAGCTGACCCACCGCCTGCGGTTTCTCTCCGGCGTAGGCCTGGATTACCTGAGCCTGGGGCGCAACATGTCCACTCTCTCCGGCGGCGAAGCCCAGCGCATCCGTCTGGCCGGACAGCTGGGTTCCGGCCTGGTGGGGGTGACCTACGTCCTCGACGAGCCAAGCATCGGCCTGCACCCCAAGGACAACGAGCGCCTGCTGGGCACCCTGCGCATGCTCCAGACCCGGGGCAACACCGTGCTGGTGGTGGAACACGACGAAGCCACCATCGAAAGCGCGGACCACATCATCGAACTGGGGCCGGGCTCCGGCATGTTGGGCGGGGAAATCGTGTACCAGGGCGGGGTGAAGGGGTTGCTGGAAGCCGACAGCCTGACCGGCAAGTATCTGCGCGGTGATCTGACCATCCCCATGCCCGAAACCCGCCGCAAACCCCAGGGGCAGCTCACCCTCAAAGGGGCGCGCACCAACAATTTGAAGAACCTGGACCTCTCCATCCCGCTGGGCTGCCTGACCTGCGTCACCGGGCCGTCGGGATCGGGCAAGAGTTCTTTGGTGGTGGACACCCTGTACAAGCATCTGGCGCTTTCACAGGGCATCAAGGTGGACCTGCCCGGCGTGATCGACGGGCTGGAAGGTGCTTCGGCCATTGAGCGGATAGTAGCCATCGACCAGACCCCCATCGGTCGCACGCCGCGCTCCAACCCGGCCACCTACACCAAGATCTTCGACGAAATCCGCAACATCTTCGTGGCCACAAGCGACGCCAAAAAGCGCGGCTACAAGCCCGGCCGCTTCAGCTTCAACGTGCGCGGCGGTCGCTGCGAGGCCTGCCAGGGCGACGGGGTGATCCGGGTGGAGATGCACTTCCTGCCCGACATCTCCGTGACCTGCGAGGTGTGCAACGGCAAGCGCTACAACCGGGAGACCCTGGACGTGCGCTACAAGGGCTTGAACATCGCCGAGGTGCTGGACCTCTCGGTGCTGGAAGCCCGGCGGCTGTTCGAGAACTATCCCGCACTTGTGCGCCGCCTGGAAATACTGGAGCAAGTGGGCCTGGAATACCTGCACCTGGGCCAGCCCGCCACCACCCTCTCGGGCGGCGAGGCCCAGCGCATCAAGATATCGCGGGAGCTGGGCAAACGCAGCCTGCCCGGCACGCTCTACATCCTGGACGAGCCCACCACCGGCCTGCACATGCACGAGGTGGGCAAGCTCATCCAGGTGCTGCACCAGTTGGTGGATAAAGGCGCCACCGTGCTGGTGATCGAACACAACACCTCGGTCATCCTGGCTTCAGACTATGTGGTGGACCTCGGCCCCGGCGGCGGCGAAAACGGCGGTCGCATCGTGGCCCAAGGCACGCCGGAGCAGATCATGGCCGACCCGGAATCTGTGACCGGGAGGTTTTTGACGCCGTAGGCCGAGCCGACCGCATCTTGTCGTAGCATCCCCCCATACAAACGCGGCCTGCCCCTGAAAACGTTTACTCTTTCAGGGGCAGGCCGTTCTGTCGAACCTGATCGGTTGTCCCCCGCGCCCTCGTGGACGCCAGGGGCCTGGTGTACTGCTCAGGGACCCCGCGAGAAAAACCGCCGGGTGAAATTAGGCTGCGCGAACGCCTGGGATACACGTGCGGGTTGCCTCGATCTTGGCCACGGCCTGTTCGTGGTTCAAGCCGTGATGGTGGCGGTATATAGTGTACAAAACGGAATCGCAGGAAAAGGCGTGGTCCTGAAAGGCTGCATTCTGGGTTTGCTGGCGCATGGTGGTATCCTTCTCAGTGGCGGTAGTAGTTGGGCGGCTGCCGTGCCGCTCATGGACCGCTCCAACTCCTGGCGGATCCTGAACACGCTATTGGAAGTTACGTGCCAGACCACCCTTTTTTATCCAACCAGCCGTAATAGCAGAACATAACGTTTGCTGTCGCACAATCGCCCTGTGAAGGGCACTGCAAAAAGCTAACACCTTAGGATCAGCCGTATATATTCTCATGATATTGCGGCAAATTACCGGCATTGCCCGTGCATTGCCGCCATTGCAAAAAGTTAACGGGGTAGGGGAAAATGGAGAGGGACCGGGAAAAGTAAACTGAAAAATTCCTCAGTGGCCTTTCAAGCGCTTATTCAACGCCGGAGCGGAGATGCCAAGCATTGTGGCGGCCAGGCGCTGGTTGTTGCCAGCCCGAAGCATGGCCTCGCCAACCAGGGAGTCGGCCGCTTCCCGAAGGGTGGGCAAGGAGGCGAACTGCGCGAAGATGCGCCCGTCTTCCTCCGGGGAGGATCCCGCCGCATCTGGAGCCGGGCCCTGGATATGCTCGCGGAACGCGTCCATGGACATGGTGCGTGAACCGTGTCGCCCCACCGCGTCAAGCACGATGCTGCGCAACTCCCGGATATTGCCGGGATAGCTGTGAATCTTGAGCAACTGATGCAACTCGGGCGGATAGGCCGGTTTGGGTTTGTCGAATTGGGCCGACGCCTCCTCCAGAAAATGTTCCAGGAGCAAGGGGATATCCTCCAGCCGCTCCCGCAATGGCGGGATGTGGATGTGGTGCGTGCGCAGCCGGTAGTAAAGGTCCTGCCTGAAGCCGGACTTTCCGGCGAGGGTTTCAATGCTCTTGTTGGTGGCCACCACGAAGCGCGCCTCAACGGGCTTGGGTTGGTCCGCCCCCAGGGGGAAGAACTCCCGGTCCTGGAGAACACGCAGCAGCTTGACCTGAAGCGATTCCCCCAGGTCGCCTATCTCGTCGAGAAAGATGGTGCCTCCGGCTGCTTTTTCCAGAAAGCCCCTCCTGGCCTCGTTGGCCCCGGTGAAGGCTCCTTTCCGATGGCCGAAAAGGGTGTCGGAAAACATGTGGTCGTCGAGCCCGGCAACGTTGACGCCCACAAATTCCCCGGTGCGCCTGCCGGAAGCATGCACGGCCCGGGCGAACAACTCCTTGCCCACCCCGGTTTCTCCGGTGATAAGCACCGGCTCGTTTCCCCCGGCGATGGCCTCGCAATACTTGAAGAGCGTCTGCATCTTGGAGTCACGGCTGATGATTGCCGCAAAAGCCTCGGGACGCTTGAGGCTGCCGGTAAGCACATGGTGCATCAGGAGATCGTTCTGGCGCTTGAGCTCCCGATGATCGACGGCACGGCGGATCACCGAGGCCAATTGGTCGTTTTCGAGAGGCTTGGTCAAATAATCGAAAGCCCCGGTGCGGATGCAGCGGATGGCTGTGGGGATGTCGCCGATGCCGGTGGCCAGAATCACCGGAATGTCGGGATGGCGCAGGATGATTTCGCCCAGAAGCTCCTCCCCGGAGCGATGGGGCATGACCATATCGAGCATGACAGCTTCGATATCCTGCCCAGCCAGAATATCCATGACCTTGCGCTCGTCCTGGCAGGTGATCACATTGTTGATGCCCATGAACTCCAGGGCAACCGCAACGCTTTCCAGGGCTTGGGCTTCATCGTCCACAAGCAGAAGGGGATGGCTGGGATTACGCCTGGGGGGCATGATTTTCCCGTTCCCGTGCCCGGTCTTCCGAAGTGGCCGGGAGTTCCAGGTTTGCTGTGGTCCCCTGGCCGTCTGAAGAGGTGAACACCAGATTGCCTCCATGCGCCTTGACGATTCCCAAAGAGATGCCCAGCCCCAACCCTGTGCCGCCCGACTCGCGCTTGGTGGTGAAGAATGGGTCGAAAATTCGGGGGAGATTCTCCGGCGCAATGCCGCAGCCGTTATCGCTGACCTTGAGTACTATCAGATTGCGTCTGGCATCGAAATACGTCTCCACCTCGATGGAACGCGACCTGTCCGGCAGAGCCTCGGCAGCGTTGATAAGCAGATTGATCACCACCTGCTCCAGGCGCTGTGGATTGCCCTGGATAAACGGCAGGCCTTCGCCGAAGGCCACCGAAAGCTTGGCGGTGCTCTTGGCCAGGACGTTGGAGAGCATATCCAGCGAAGTCTGAAGCACCGCGTTGATATCAACACTGTTTTCCAGGCCCGAAGCCTTTTGGCTGAGAAACTCCTTCATGCCCTGCACGATGCCTTTGATCCTGTCGGAGCCGACGATGATGCCGTTGACGAGATTGGGGATGTGGGTGCGCAGGCGGCGATAAGGAACATTGCCGATGAAGGCGTCTTCGTTGCCCAGATAGTATTCGTCCAGGCTGGCCACTACGCCCTCCCAAGCGGCCTTGAGCACCGGCGCATTGATGGCGATGAAGTTGTTGGGATTATTGATTTCATGGGCCACGCCGGAGGCCATGATGCCCATGGATATCATCTTGTCGGCCTGGAGCTGCTGCGCATCCCGCTCCAAGGCCTCCTGCTCGGCCTGTTTGCGCTCGGTGACATCGGCATACACGCCCACAATGCCCGAAACCTGGCCCTCGCGATTGGTGAATACCGCCCTGTTCGCCAGATAAAACCTGGGCGGCCCATCCGGTTGCTCCAGTTCGAACTCATAGGATTGGGGGGCTAAGGTACTTAAGAGTTCTTGATCGGCATGCTCGACCAGCGCCGCGACTTTGGCGGGAAAAATCTCACGGGCCGTGCGGCCGATCATATCCTTTCGGGCCATGCCCGACATCTGGGCCATGTGGCGGTTGCAGCCCAGCATGCGCCCCTGGATATCCTTATAAAAAACGGGGTTGGGCAGGCTCTCAAGCAGAGTGTTCAGGAAAATGTTTTGCTCATCCAGGCGTTCGCGGGCTTCCGACAGTTCTCTGGTACGCTCCTGGACGGTTTGTTCCAGGGTAAGCTGGTAGCGGGTGTTTTCCTGAAGCAGGCGCGCCTTTTCCAGGGCCTTGTCGATAACATGGCGCAGAACGGCCATTTCGGTGACAGGCTTGCTGACAAAATCCCAGGCACCCTGGCGGACGGCGTCGATGGCGTCGGCCAAAACCCCTGTCCCGGAAACCACGATGACCGGGATCTCCGGGGTTTCGCGTTTCATTGCGGCCAGCACGGAAGTTCCATCCATCCTGGGCATGCGCAGGTCAACTAACACCAGGTCGGGCTTTTCACTTCGGATGATTTCAAGCCCCTGGACGCCGTTTCCCGCCTCCAGAACGCGGAAGCCCTCGTCCGTCAGATAGGCAGCCAAAGGCGCTCTGACAAAAGGCTCGTCGTCGATGGCCAAAATTGTTTTGGCCGGTGTACCGTCCATCCGTACTCCTCCAGAAGAGCCCGCGCCACCTTACGTCTGGCACTTGCACCCGCTTCCCGACTCTAACGCATCAGCTTTACAAGGCACAAGAACTTCTTGCGCCCGCAGGAGGGCAAGTGCCCGGCCCCCTTGCAATCGCTGCGTTTCTGGGACAAAGATGCGTTGCAGTGAGACGATTCGGGCGGGTTCGTCCTGCCAGAGCCTGGACGGCGGTCCCGGAGCGGACCCCAGCGGAGAGGAACGCATGCTTATCACGGAACATCTTGAACAATCCGTGCTGGTGTTGACTCTGGAGGGACGCCTGGACGGCTCCACAGCACCGGCCTTCAAAGAACGAATCAAAACCTTGGTCAGCGCCGGTCAGGCGCGTCTGGTGGTGGATCTGGCCAAGCTCCAGTTTCTCGACAGCTCCGGCCTTGGCGTGCTGGTTTCGGCCCTTCGGCTGGCCGGACAGTCGAACGGCGACGTAAAAATCGCCAAACTCACGCTGGAACTGAAGGCCCTTTTCGCCCTCACCCGGCTGAACAAAGTGTTCGACATCCATGAAAGCGTGGAGAGCGCGGTGGCAGCCTTCTGAACCACCGCCCGGCTGAGGAGTCCGCTTACGCCATGACCCCGCCCCCGGTCACATACGACGCCGCCATGGAAATCCGGGCGCAACTGCGGTTTATGCCCGTTCTGGTGGAGTTCACCCGGCTTTTCTTCGAGTCCGGTCTGCCCTGCCCTGTGGACAAGCAGCTGCTCTACAATTTCCAGCTCACCGTCTCCGAGGCCTGCACCAACGTGGTCAGGTACGGTTATCCCCCGGAGCATTCCGAATTTCTACGGCTGGAACTGACCGCCAGCCCAAAAAGCGCTGTCATCCGCATACACGACCAGGGCATACCCTTCGACCCCAACACCGCCGCCGAGCCTGATCTTGACCGTCCCGCCGGGCATGGCCTGGGCATATTCTTCCTGCGTCGGCTGATGGACTCCATGGAATACTGCCGGGTTGACGGCAGCAACATCCTCACGCTCACCAAACTTCTGGCCTGACTGCGTCTGAAAGCCATGCCGGGGTGCGGGGTTTTCTCAGCGCACCACGGCGTATCCGTCCCCCTTGGCCTGAATACGGTAGGCCTGCGGTCCTGGAACGTGCACGCCCGTCACCGCCCACCCTTCGCTTGCCGCGCGGGACAGCAGAGCTTTGCGGGAAGCGATGGCTTGGACGGGGTCCGAATCGAAACTGATGGCGATGTCTGGCCGGGCCAGTTGCAAATCCATACCGTGCAGCAAATCGCCCCAGATGAGCAGGTTCGCTCCCTGGGAATGCACCAGCAGGGCCATGTGACCGGGCGTATGGCCGAAGGCGGCCAGACTCCGAATGCCCGGCAGCACCTCCTGATCGGCATCGAACGTCCGCACTTTGCCGGGATAGAGGGCAAGCATCTCGCGGGTGGTCGCAAAGGTTGAGCGTGCCCGCTCCGGGGCCTGGGCTTGCTTCTCCGGGTTGAGCCAAAAATCGCGCTCGGCTGTGGAGAGATGCAGCGTGGCGTTGGGGAAGGCAGCCTTGCCGTTAGGCCCCAGCCCGCCGATATGGTCGCGGTGGACATGGGTGATTATCACATCGGTGATGTCTTCCGGGGCCACCCCTGCGGCGGCCAGGGCTTTAGGCAGGCCCCCGGCGTTTGGGCCAAGCAGCACTCCGCCGCCGGTATCCACCAGCACGGTCCGGCCTGCGGTTTGTATCAAAAAAGTGTTAAGGGAGTTGCGGGTGGTGCCCTGGGGGTAGATTGCGGCCACCGCCTCTGCCTGGCCGGGATTTGGCGTCAGGAACAGTTTGGCATCCATGTCGCGATAGCCGTCCGACAGTATGGTCACGCCGATGTCGCCTACTGTAATCCGTCCCAGCAGTTCTTCTCCGGCGGAGGCGGAGGCGGAGGCGCCGCCGGTCAGAAGCAACACCGCCGCCCACATCCTCAGAAAATTGCGTGAAACGCTCATGGCACCCTCCCGTTGAATCGGCTCACCCGGAACTCTACCGCATTGTATATGCCTGAAAGGCCTCAAGGCAAGGAAGTTTGCTCCAGACGGACGAAGCGAGGTCAATTTTTGGTTGCAGGCTGTGCACTCTAGGCAAATTTTACACAATTATAAATAATATCAGCAAGTTAAGAGACAATCTAAGGTTTAACCCGTTCAATTTGCCTCGTTTTCCAGAACTATTCTTAGTCTAAACGCCCACCAGGGACGCATCGCCGGAAGGCACTTTGGCCAGGAATCAGATTATTTTTGTGCATTTCACCACTTTTTTCAACAAAACGGGCTTGCCCATGCATTTCATAGTTGCGTTTGCATCCATTTTGAATACAATCCCAACTGACTCATAAACGAGCATGGTTTTTGTTGAATCCTGGGCCAACAGCGGATGCTCAACCTTAAGCGATGCAAACAGAACATGCCAAAGATCGGAGCGACAGCACATGTCTAAGAAACTCTACGTTGGAAACCTCTCCTTCTCCTCTTCCGAGGACGAAATCCGCGACCATTTCGCCGCCTATGGCGAAGTCCTGAGCGTCAACCTCATTACCGACAGGGAAACCGGCCGTCTGCGCGGCTTCGGCTTCGTCGAAATGGACGATGAGGGCGCCAAGGCCGCCATTCAGGCCCTGGACGGCAAAGAGCTCGGCGGTCGCACCTTGAAAGTCAACGAGGCCCAGGACAAGCCCCGTGGCGGTGGCGGCGGCGGTGGCCGTGGCGGCTACGGTGGCGGCGGCGGCGGCGGAGACCGGCGCTGGTAAGACCAAGCACTCACGGGTAAGGCCAGCCTCAGGGCTGTGCGACCTCTTCAGAAAAGCACTGGCGCAGAGATGTGCCTTGGCCCAAAGGGTAATGGACGCCGCTCAATAAGGCGCAAGCTTACCCGCTGAAGATATTCAAGCAAAAGGGTCAGGACTTTGTCCTGACCCTTTTTTGTGCACTCCGGGCCGTCTGCATCCATTGCGGCTCACATCCAGCCTTCTCAAGGATATACTCATGAAAAAAATACTGGCCTTGCTCCCCAGCGCCTGTCTGGCCCTCGCCCTGCTTCTCACGCTGTCCCTGAGCGCCCCCAACCCGGCCCACGCAGCGGACACCTTTGTCAAACTCACCACCAGCAAGGGCGACATCGTACTGGAACTCGACCCTGCAAAAGCCCCGGTCACCTGCGCGAACTTTCTGAAGAACGTCAAATCCGGGTACTACAACGGCCTAATCTTCCACCGGGTCATCCGCGATTTCATGATCCAGGCCGGCGGTTTGGATGCGTCCATGCGGGAAAAAGACAGCCGCCCGTCGATCATCAACGAAGCGGATAACGGCCTGAAGAATGAGGCCTACACCGTGGCCATGGCCCGCACCGGCGACCCCAATTCTGCCTCGACCCAGTTTTTCATCAACGTGGTCAATAACGCCATGCTCAACCACAGAGGCAAGACCCAAAGCGGTTGGGGCTACGCCGTATTCGGCAAGGTGGTGGAAGGGACCCAGGTGGTGGACGCCATCAAGGCCGTGCCCACCACCTCCAAAGGTGGCTTCAAGGACGTGCCGGTGGACCCTGTGACCATCATCAAAGCCGAAGTGATAGCGCGCTAAGACCGACTGTGCGGGATGGCGCGACCGGCGGGAAGGTTTGCATCCGGGAGAGCCGGTTCTGTTGCCGGGCGCGCCACTGCGGCGGCAGCAGCCGAGGCCGGAACCGCCGTGACTGCTCTCAGGCGCTTCCGGCCCCGGCTTGCCGGGCGGCTTCGATCAGGCGGATGGCCCGACCGGCAAGTTCGGCGAAATTGGGTTTGCTGATCTGGTCATCCGCGCCCACGGACTCGCCCCTGTGCCGCAGCGATTCCGTGATCAACGAGGAAAACAACACTACAGGCAAGGCCTTGAGCTGCGGGTCGGATTTCACCCTCTTGGTCAGGGCCATGCCGTCCATGCGCGGCATTTCGATGTCCGAGACCAGAATGTCGATGCGCTCCTTTGCCGCCTCTTCAGGGGGCAGATCCCGGTAGCGCGTGAGCATGTTCCAGGCTTCATCACCGTTCTGGGCCGTTATCACCTTGAAATTGGCCTTCTCCAGCTTGCCCTGTATCAGCGAGCGGATAAGCCGCGAATCGTCCGCCACCAAGGCGGTGAACTCCGTTTGAGATGATTCCACTGGCTCGTTGAAAGTGCCGTCGAAATCCGGGTCGAAATCCGCCAGAACCTTTTCGAGATCAAGAAGCTGCACGAAATGCTCTTCCAGATGCACCAGCCCGGTGATGCAACTGGCCTCATGCCCTGAGAGGTACTTTCCCGGCGGTTCCACGTCCTGCCAGCCTACACGGTAAATCTGCGTCACCCCCGAGGCCAGAAAGCCAGTGACCTTGTTGTTGAATTCCGTAACGAGAATGATCTCGTTGGGCACCCGGACGCGCTTGAGACCGAGCCAGACGCACAGATCAAGCACCGGCAGAACCCTCTCCCGCAGGGGGATGGTCCCCAGGAAGCAGGGGTCGGCAACGGAACTCCCCGCCTGGAGGTTCGGGCTTTCAATGACTTCGAGCACTTTGGCCACGTTGACGCCGAAGTGATGGGTGCTCCGCTCCCCGCCGTGGTTGGAATCGACCATGTAAAATTCAATGATCTCCAACTCGTTGGTTCCAGATTCGAGGAGTATTTCCGATTGGCTCATGGGTTTCCTCTGCAGGCGGACGTACTGCCTTGAGACCGCATCAAAACATTTTTTCGGTATATCAAAAACTTACAAATTCCCAAACCAAAAGTCCAGACAGGAGAGAAAAGGTTCAGCGACGACGCCACGCGGCATGAATGAGCCACACCAGCAGGCTCATGCCGACCAGCGCCAAGGCAGCCCACCCCTCATAAGACTTCATGCTGTCAAAGACCAATTGCAGAGTGCGTCCGAACAGATACCCCGCCCCTCCCACCACCAGCGCCCACAAGGCCGCTCCAAGGCAGTTGAAAAACACGAAACGCGGACCAGCCACTTTGCCGATGCCCATGGCTATGGGGCCGGCCACCCGCAGACCGTACATGAAGCGGAACCCCACTATCACCCAATTCTGGTAGCGCAGCAGCAGAGCGTCCACCCGCGCGGCGCGGGCCGCCAGCCTGGGAAACTTTTCCAGCAAGGCCGCTCCAAAGCGTCGGCCAAGCAGGAAAAACATCTGATCGCCCAACGCGCCGCCCAGGCAGGCAGTGGTCAACACCAGCGGCAGGGCGAGATAGCCCTGATGCGCTGCATACCCGGCCAGGACCAGTATAGTCTCCCCTTCCAGGATGGTGCCTATGAACACGGCCAGATAGCCGTATTCCGTTACGAATTGCGCTGGTTCCATAGCTGCGCGATGGACAGGTCATCCTCGCCGGTGAAAGACATCTGCATAATCATGGCGTCTCCTGGCGGTTGTACGTAGGCCGAAACCACTGCGACGGGGTTGCAGTTTCATAACAAGAGGTTTTCTTATCATGCAATTACGGCCAAGTATGGACGGCTGTCAACAGGCATCCCGGCTGCACTGGCACGAGGCGCGTCGATGTTGCACTTCGCTTAAGACGGGTTATCTGCGCGTCGGGCTTTGCCAGACCCTGCACAAGGGCTGGTCTCTGGCCTCGCGCTACGGAAGCTCCTCCACACTCTGCACGACCAGCAGCCGCAGACTGCTTGCGCTCGCCTGGAGGCCCTGCCCCCCCCACACACAGGCTTGCCTGGCTCGGGTGATAGGTTTAGGTTGACGCGTATCGCACCGCGCTTGCCGCAGGAGGGAAGATGTTTCTGGTTATGGTGAACTACAGTAAACCCTTGGAAGTAATCGACGCGCTTCTGCCAGACCATGTCCGCTTTCTGGAAACCAACTATGCCGCCGGGGTATTCCTGGTATCCGGTCGGCGCGTGCCCCGCACCGGCGGAGTAATTCTTGCCCGGAGCGACAGCCGCGAAGACCTTGAAGCCATACTGGCCCAAGACCCCTTTGCCGTGCATCAGGCGGCTCAATACCAGGTTATGGAATTCTCGCCCACCATGACCGTGCCGGAATTGTCCTGTCTGCTGGAAACCGCCTCCGGCTGAGGGTTATCGGCTACTGCCCCTCGCCCGGCTCCCCGCCCTTTTGGCCTTATGGAAGAGGAAGGCGCACGATGAAGCGCGTGCCCTTTCCCGGTACGGACTGCACGTCGAACTTCCCGCTGTGGTTAGTGACCACGATGAAGTACGAAACCGAAAGCCCCAGCCCCGTGCCTTCCCCCACAGTTTTGGTGGTGAAAAACGGCTCAAAAATCCTTTTGCGCACAGCTTCGGACATGCCTGGACCGTTATCCTCCACCTCGAGACGGATGTAATCGCCATCAAGGTCGGTCCGCAGGGTGATGACCGGCCCTATGGTCCGGTCCTTCTGAAGAGCCATGGCTTGTGTGGCGTTTTTGAGCAGATTGAGGACCACCTGCTCGATTTCCGTCCGGGTACAAAGGACTTCCGGCAAGTTCGAAGAATATTCGCGCGCGATGGCAACATGTTTGAAGTCGTACTTCTTCTTCAAATCATAATCAGACTTTGCCAAGTTCACGGCCTTGTCCAACAAGAGGTTGATATCCGTGGCACTGTGTTGCGATTGGCTTTTACGGCTAAACTCCAGCATGTTGGAGACAATGTTGGCTGCCCGCTGGCCGGATTCACGTATCCCCTCCAGAAAGTACAAAACATTTCGATTCTTCACATAGGCACTGATGTTCTCCATAGTGCATCCGCTATCCTGTGCGGCCTGCACATTGGCGGCCAAATCCGACGAAAATCGTAAGCTCAGTACCTGGGCGCTCTGCAAAATTCCACTCAGGGGATTATTGATCTCGTGGGCCATACCCGCCGCAAGTCCGCCGATGGAAGTCATCTTCTCAGACTGCACCATCATTTCTTCAATGTGCACCCGCCGGGTCACATCATCCACGCGGACCACCGCGCCCTCGATGCCATTGCTTATTAGAGGATAGATCATCACATCCTGATATTGCGTCTCGCCGTCAAGCTCAAACGCCTCCCTCTCAATGCGCTGCGGTTGCCGCTCGTGCAGGGCGGTTTGGACGGCATCCAGGTGAACGCCCATCCGAGGAAACACCGCTTCCAGACGGCTGCCTCTGGCGCTCCGGGCCGGGATGCCCACAATGTGCTCAGCGGCCTTGTTCCAATGGGTCACCACGCAGTGGGGATCGACCCCGACCACCACCGAGGGCATGGAATCCAGGATGTTGGTGATGTAACTCCGGGCCTTGAGCAGTTCGCCTTCCGCCTGAAGGCGTTCGGTCGATTCCCGGGCAAGCGCTCCGGCCAGATGGTCGAAATCCCGGCCCAGCGCTCCTATCTCCTTGCAGGAGGAAAGCGCACCCACGCGAACTGAAAGATCGCCGCCAGCCAGTCTTCTCGTAGCCGATGCCAAGCGGTCCAGGCCGGAACCTATCGTCATCGTGCCCAGGAATCGGGCAATAAGCAAAGCCAAGCCCAATATGACCAACAACAGCGTAAAGGATGGAAACACTTTGGCCACAAATACCTGGGCAAAGGCGTTGACAGGCAGGCCCACGACAATGACCATGTACGGAGCATCCTGAGATGCAAGGCGCAATTTCTCGAAGGCGTATTCCACTGTGAGCCCATCTGGACCGACGGCTGTATATGTTCCCTCATCGGCTGCGGATTCTTCCAGAGCCTTGCGAGTACTGGCAAAGACCGGTTCCCCAGCCGGTGCCAGGTTCCCCACGGGATAGCGATGCAGACGCACGCCTCTGTGGTCGAGCAAGGCAAATCGCCATGTGTGTGACAAGGCGATATCCGAAAACAACGTATCGTAGAGGTCCAATTTCAGCGTCGCGACCAGAACTCCGACCATGTCCCCGGCGGTATTGAACACCGGGGTGGAGAAATGGATGATGGGCTCGGTGACAACCCGGCCGATGATATATTCTCCGACGCTGAACTTTCCCGTACGTACGGCATCTTTGAAATACTTGCGGTCATAGGCGATAATGGGGGGAGTGAACGGATTGCTGCTGCTGACAAGAAAACCGTTCATATCCACGAAGGATATGTTGGCATAGTTGGAATGGACCGCACGCAACTCTTTGAACAAGCCGTTCATTGCTGCAATGTCGGCTGCCTTCACCTCGGGCAACCGAGCAAGCGTGTTCAGGAGGATACGACTGCTCTCAGTGACCACCCGCTGTTGAGAGGCCAAGGCCCTGGCCACATTCTGGGATTGAGTGCGCGTATCCGCTTTCGCGCGCCGGTAGTCGCCCACTCCATAGGAAACAATGACCAGAAGGGCCGGGCAGAGGGCACAGAGCACAAGCGCGTACAAGGCTTTGCGGATGGACCAGCTGGAAAGGAAAGCGGTCGGGAACGGACGCATGAAGAATTTTCCCCCCTTCGAAAAATACAAATCAAGTGGGGCATCCCTCTCCACTACCCTACCCGACATTCCCGGCGCAAGCGCTTTGGATGATTCTTCCGTACCCTATTTACAAGATAACAAGCCCCCGGCATGCCGGGGGCTTAGTAGACTATTCTCCGCACAACGGCTTACTGGCCGATGTTCTCAAAGAATTCCTTTTCCGCACCGCATTTGGGGCACACCCAGTCTTCGGGGACATCCTCCCAGGCGGTTCCAGGCTGTACTCCAGACTCCAGATCGCCCTCGGCCGGATCGTATACGTAGGCGCAGGGGCATTCCCATTTATCCATGACGTCCTCCTCAGCGTTTGTTGCGTTGCAACCGGCAGCTAACCCACCGTAAAGAAAGCCTTGGCGGCGGCGTTGCACACCGGGCACTTGTCGGGGGCGTGGTCTTCGCAGGTGAATCCGCATACGGAGCAGATGTGATAGTCGGTCTCTTTCAAACCAGTGGGATCGGCCAGTGCCTTGGAATACAGCGCAGCGTGGACCTTCTCCACCTCATTGGCATAGCGGAAAGCCCGCTCGGCCTGCTTGTTGCCCTCAGCCACGGCGTCCTCGATCATCTTGGGGTACATGCTCTCGAACTCGTGGGTTTCACCGGCGATGGCGGCTTTCAGATTTTCCTCGGTGGAACCGACGCCCTTCAGAACAGACAGGTGGGTCAGGGCGTGGACGGTCTCGGCCTCGGCAGCGGCCCGGAACAGCTTGGCGACCTGGGTAAGGCCTTCCTTGGCGGCCTGTTTGGAAAAAGCCAAGTACTTGCGGTTGGCTTGAGATTCACCGGCGAAAGCTTCTTTCAATCCCTCTTCGGACTTAGACATATCGGCTCCTTTTGCTAACAGTTACAACTTAGGAAAAGTTCCTATCAATAGAATAAACCAGAGCGGAAGCTCCGGTCAAGTTCTTATCCATTTCAGCAGCTGCTGGTTGCCGGTTGGCCCAGACACACGCCGCATACCCCGCGTACGACAACCCGGCGGTCATCTGCGCGCCCCAGCGTTTCGGAATCGACAGGCAGGGTCAGGCGGTCAAAATCGCGCCACATGAAATCGTAAATGGCTTTGCACCGGGAACAAACGAAATGGTGGTGCGGGCTGGTATCCGCGTCGAAACGCCCTTGATCGCCGGTTACCGGAACACGCATGATAAGGCCCAACTCGTCAAAGGTGGAGAGTGTGCGGTACACGGTATCCAAAGAAATGGTGGGCAACCTGCGGCGAACCCGACCAAAGACCATCTCCGCACTGGGATGATCCTTGGCCTCAACAAGTTCTCTAAGAATTTCAAGACGTTGATGGGTAAGACGTAACCCTTTTTCAAGGGAAATCTCTTTAAACCGGTCAAGCGCCGAATCAAAATCCATCACCGCCATATGGGATTGAAGCATCGTGTTGTCCTCACACATACGGACGTTTCAACTGCACATACCGCATTTACTGCTCAAGTCAAGGACGGCAAAGAATCCCTACCAAACAAGAACACTTCGACCCAGCTTCATATTTGATTTCATGCCGCTCTTGCGGTAACCCACGCGCACATCCCTCAAGGAGCGCCCATGAACGTCCTTCTGGTCGGCCCCGGCGGTCGCGAACACGCTCTGGCCTGGAAACTGGCCCAAAGCCCCCTGGTTACCAGCATCTTTGCCGCACCAGGCAACGGCGGAACCGCCCAGGCGGCCCGCAACCTTCCCATTTCAGACACCGACATCCCGGCGCTGCTCGATTACGCCACGCACAACGCCATCGACTTGGTGGTGGCAGGCCCCGAAGCGCCCCTTGTGGCCGGACTGGCCGACGCCCTGCAACAGGCGGGCATCCCCTGCTTCGGCGCTTCGGCCTTTACAGCCCAGTTGGAGGGCTCCAAATCCTTCGCCAAGCGCATCATGCGCGAGGCAGGGGTACCCACAGCCGATTTCCAGGTGTTCTCGGACTACCAGGCAGCCAAAAACCACATTCTAGAGCGCGCCATCCCCATGGTGGTAAAGGCCGACGGCCTGGCCGCCGGGAAAGGCGTTGTGGTGGCCAAAACCCGCGAAGAAGCCCTGCTGGCCCTCGAAGACATGATGGTGAGCAAAGTATTCGGCACTGCCGGAGAAACCGTGGTCATCGAGGATTGTCTCATCGGCGAGGAGGCATCCTTCCTGGCCTTCTGCGATGGCGAGCATGTGGTGCCCATGCCCTCCTGCCAGGACCACAAGCCCGTGGGCGAGAACGACACCGGCCCCAACACTGGCGGCATGGGCGCCTACTGCCCGGCCCCGGTGCTGCCCGAATCCGACTACGCACGGGTAGCGGAACTGACCATCACTCCCATCGTGCGGGCCATGGCCGCCAAGGGCCATCCCTTCAAGGGCATACTCTACGCCGGGCTGATGATGACCGCCAGCGGACCGCAAGTTATTGAATACAACGTACGCTTCGGCGACCCGGAATGCCAACCGCTGCTCATGCGCCTCGACAGCGATCTGGCCGTGATTCTCCACGCCTGCGCCGAGGGACGCCTCACCCCGGACATGGTGCGTTTCAAACCCGAAACCGCTGTGTGCGTGGTCATGGCCGCCGGGGGCTACCCCGGCAACTACCCCAAGGGCATGGCCATCACCGGCATCGAGGACGCTGAAAAAGACCCTCAGGTCAAGGTTTTCGTGGCCGGAGCCAAGCTCCTGAACGGCGTGCTGACAAGCACTGGCGGCCGCATACTGGGCGTCACCGCCCTCGGCACTGACCTGGCCGACGCACAGGCGCGGGCCTACCGCGCCGTGGACGCCATCCACTTCGACAACGCCTACCACCGCCGCGATATAGGCGACAAAGGCATCAAGAGGGCGCAGGCATGACCAAAGTTGCCATATTCATCGGCTCCATCTCCGACGAGCCTGTCATGCGACCCTGCTCGGACGTGCTCAAGGAACTGGGCATCCCCCACGTTTTCACCGTGACCAGCGCCCACCGCACTCCCGAGCGCACGGAAAGCCTTGTCGCCGGCCTGGAAAACGACGGCTGCCAGGTATTCATCTGCGCAGCCGGAATGGCCGCCCATCTGGCCGGAGCCGTGGCCGCCCGCACCACCAAACCCGTGCTGGGCGTGCCTATCAACGCCTCGCCGCTGGGCGGCATGGACGCCTTGCTGGCCACCGTGCAGATGCCCCCGGGCTTCCCCGTGGGCACCCTGGCCATCGACAAGGCCGGAGCCCGCAACGCCGCCTGGCTGGCCGCCCAGATACTTGCCCTCTCGGACAAGGATCTGGAAGCGAAGATCGTCAAAGCCCGCCAAGGCTTTATTAGCGCAGTGGAAAAAGCGGCCCGGGAGTTGGAAGAGAAGAAGTAGCACAGCAGGGCGCTACCTCTGCCCTCCAATAAGTATGATATTAAGCCGTAAACCCCTTCCGGCCAAGTCGGGAGGGGTTTACGGCTTCATGATGCCTCGGTAACCCGCCTCCCGTTCCAATCGCTTCACCCCAGCCCCCCCCAAGCACTCTCCTGGCCCTCTCCCACGCTGAAACCGATCCCATCCGTGCAATGCCACAGCGGCTGGAACACTTTTCTTTGTCCCGCATGAGACGCCCAACGGCCTGGGAATGTGGGCTGCACTACACTATCCAATACAAATATTAAATATAGATTTATGCAACACAATATATTTTTACGCACCCATTGACAAATATAATATATACTCTAAAATGAAAATGGCTCTGTTCGCGTTGAGTGTTGAAGCTACCCAAGGGACATGATTAGTGCCCGTTTCGGGGTCAGGCTTTCGCCTAAACGCTCGAACAATCTCCGCCAACCAAGGTAGTTGGCCAGATACTTCGTCGCCACACC
>JBBRUD010000040.1:0-34580 GCA_038248065.1 Desulfovibrionales bacterium
AGCGCCTCGGCCAGCTGGAGCCGTTGGTTTGTGGTCAACCGTTCAAGGCTGGCGAGAAGCGATAGGAATTGTTCAGTGTCCATGGCTGCCTCCATGGGGAGCAATCTACAAGTTTCAACACCGAAAGGGAACACAGCCATTTAATAACTCTTTGTTTGATCTTGCCCTTCCAAAAGTTTTTGCGATTTCTGTATTTGAGAAAACGGAGAATTCAGGAACTTTTATACGCGAAAGGGCTCGCGCAAATCTTAATGAGTTAAACCCATTAAGACGTTCCAAAAGATCGCGTGACGCTTCCACAGGGACAAAGCGTATGTCTTCTTCATAAAATTGAAGTTCCAATTCGGAGAGAATTTTGAACTGATCGACAAAGCCAACCTCAATTATTTTTTTTCGACACTCTCTCCATTCTGTTTTCGTCATTGGATGAAATATTAACTCAGCTGCACCTTTTATAAAGTCACTTGGCAAATTTACTTTTTTAACTTGTTCAAGAGTTATAGAGTCGATTCGAGTAAGCTGTTGCCTTTCTGTTTTATTAAATGATGCACTTTGTAAAGAGTCAGAAAATTTATCTATCGATGAGATGTCAGTTTTAACAAAAACACAACGCCCTTTTGCTGGTTCGAAAAAATTATCTCCATCTCGTTCTGCTTGTTGCCAATACCGTGTCCCCGCAATATTTAAATCATGATTGACAAGTACGCCGCCAGGAAAGTATGATTTTGCGAGAAATTTTGAATCAATATTAACGGTGAAGAAAGCGCTATTATGCAATTTAAGATGACGAGGTTTTTGAGAATATTGTTCTATAACATCGGATAATTGGGGCAGTAGTCGTTGCTGCGTTTCTTCGAATGTACGAATTGCGTTGTCACCTCCACCACCGCGAGTGCGACGAGCTTTTTCAGAAATTACCTCGCCTCTTCCCAGGATAGGATTTCTGCTCCCGAATAACCCAAATTTTTTAGCCATTATTTCTTTCCTCCTGTCTTCGCCAACTGCATTGCTCTTGTGTGTGAAATTCCAAACATTGCCCCAAGTTCTCTATAAGTGGGCTTTTTTCCACTGACGTTGCGTGCAAATTGTATGTACTTTGACATGATTGCTGTGTCTTTTTCTCCAGAATAGCATGTCATGCTCAGTTCAAGTATAATAGCACTTTCTCGACTAACTCCATCAACTACCTCTCTGATTTTTATTTTGTCAGAAAATGATTTAAGATCAGCACCACTTGATAATTTCATAAGTTTTGAAGCGAGATGTACTAGTTCACTGGGCACGCCAGACAAGTAAGCATTTAAAATCTCGAATCGAACTTCTTCATTGGGAAGTTTCAGTTCAACCCAACGAGAAAACCTTCTTATGAATGCTTGATCAATAAGATCAGGAAGGTTGCTGGCTGCTACAACAATTCCATGGGGCGGCCATTCCTCAATCTCTTTAAGTAGTACAGCGACAACTCTTCTCATTTCTCCAACATCACCATCGATTGTTCGCAGGCTGGCAATTGATTCAAACTCATCAAGTAAAAGAACAGAAGGCTCTTGCCGAGCCCTATCTAGAGCAAGCGAAAGATTTTGCCCCGTTTGCCCTAGATAGCTTGTGATGACTGAAGCAAGATTTAGTACTAATAACGGCAACGAAAGCTCATTTGCTATCCATTTGGCAATTGTAGTCTTTCCCGTCCCAGGAGGGCCCACAAGGGCAATACTTGTGGGCGGTGTAAGCCCTTTTTGCAATAGAAGCGTAGTTTTTTTTCTTTCTTCAACAAATCGCCTAACTAGCAAATAGCTCTCTCCCTTGAGAATGAAAGAGCGCGGTACGTTGGGGATTCCCTCAGATACTAGCAGTCCTAGTCCTGTGTCGCGGTCTGTCGGCAGCGAATCAACATGAGCAAACTTTCTAGCCGCCCCCACTCCACCAGCCATAGCAATAGAAGATAGAATGGCGCTGGCAAGGCCTGGGTTTTCGTTTTCAAGTGCGTTCACTGCCTTACGTAAAGTCATCAGAAGTGGCCGATCGCCGCTACGTGCTGCATAGGCTGATATTTCTGAGAATATTTTCTTGACGGTGTTCATTTATGGTTCTGTAAACTTTTGTTGTGTCAGTGTCAATAATTTACATCCTTAAAAATATAATGATTAAATTTGGTTGGTTGCTTCATGTGAATAGTGGAAACCAAGCCATTCGTGCAACTTTTGGCAGGATCAAAAAGATTTGGGAAACGGCCTCGTGAACATACCTGGAGAGCGGGGCCTCAGAATACCGCCACTCCAACCCCCGCTGCCGCGCACCCCAGCACCACCCACAGAATATCCACTTTCAGGGCCAGAGCGCCCAGCGCTCCAGCCAAAATCACCCCTTGAGGCCAATCCCATGCCACGGCCCTGGCAAAGCTGACACTCACGGCTAAAATCATGCCGCCAAGCGTCGCCAGCACTCCGGCTACAGCATTCTTGGCCCAGGTCGAGCGCAGGATATGGTCACGGGCTGGCGCGGCAACAAGGATGGCGATAAACGAAGGCACAAACACGCTCGTGGCACCAATAACCGCGCCCAACAGCCCCTTGAGCTGAAAGCCCACAAAAGCGGACGCCAACAGATACGGCCCCGGCGTCACCTGAGCCATGGCCATGGCGTCCATAAAGGTCTGCTCGTCCAGCCAACCCCGGTAGCGCACCACCTCGGCAAACATCACCGGGAAGGCTCCGTACCCGCCGAAGGCGTACACATCCACCTTGGCCATGGATGCCGCCAGCCTGCCAAGCAGCGGATCAACCCAGAACAACACGCCAACACCAGCCATAAACGCCACCAGCAACCCCACCGGCAACCGCCAAGGGTACCGCGGCGACGGGAGGAGAGCCTCCGGCGACCGGGGGGCTAATGGCCCCCCGGACCCCCCGTTTAGCTCTGCGTCAACGCTCGCTACTACTGGGGGGGCCTGGGGGTGCCCTGCACCCCCAGCGGGGGTCAAGGGGGAATACGGATGCCTGGCCGGAACGGCCTTGGCAGCCCGTTTCGAACGCAGTGCAGCGCCCCCTTGTTCTCTCGTCTTCCTCTCGCCGAACAGCAGCACGCCGAGCACGGCGCCGCCCATGATGATGGAGAAGGGTTTGAGTCCGATGAGGAAGAGTATGGCCGCGCCTGCCGCCAGTCCGGCCCGCAGGGGCGATGTGGCGTAGCGGCGCAGGAAGTCCAGGCTGCCCATGGCGCAGATGGCCACCACGGCGACTTTGAGTCCGGCCAGGGCGGCGGTGACGGCTGTAATCTGGCGGGTGTGGGCGTAGCCCATGGCGAAGCCGGTCATGATGAGGAAGGCGGGCAGGGCGAAGCCGCTGAACCCGGCCACAGCGCCCCAAAAGCCCCGCAGTTCGCGGCCGGTGTAGGCAGCCAGTTGCATGAGGTTGGCCCCTGGCAACGCCTGGCACAGCCCGAGCCCCAGGGTGAAATCGCGCTCCGAGAGCCAGCCGAGCTGGTCCACCACGCGTTTGCGGATGACGGGCAGCATGGCCGGGCCGCCAAAGGCCGTGAGGCCCAGCCGGAAGAAGACGGCGAAGATGGTCCAGGCAGAGGGTGTGGTGCGCATGAGGGTGTGTGCCCTAAAAGAGCAGCATGCTCAAGGCGGCTCCGCCCAGCACAATGATGGGGGCGGGCACTTTGCGGACCAAGGCGGCCAGGGTGAGGGCCAGGAGGATGGTGGCAGGCCATCCCCAGGGCACTGCCTTGGCGAAGCTGACGGAAACGGCCACGATCATGCCGCCCAGAGTGGCCAGCACCCCGGCAAGGGCCTTGCGCGCAGGAAGTGAGCCGATGATGCGCTCCCGGTAGTGGGCTGCGGCCAGGATGATGACAAAAGAGGCGGCAAAAATTCCCACCGAGGCCACGATAGCGCCCTGAACGCCCCGCAGGATGTACCCCACGAAGGCCGAGGCCAGGAGCGTCGGGCCGGGGGTAACCTGGGCCAGGGCCATGCCGTCCAGAAAGGTCTGCTCGTCCAGCCAGGCGTGGTGGGTGACCACCTCGGCGTACATCACCGGAAACACCCCGAAACCGCCGAAGGCCAGCAGGTCGACTTTTATCATGGAGAGGGCCAGATCGAAGAGTTGTCGGTCCCACAGGTAGAGCCCGGCCATGAAGAGCAACTGGGCCAGAGCGATGGCTCCGGCGAGTTTGAGCGAGGCCGTGGATGCTGTGTCGTGTCCTTTTTCCGGTGCAGGGCCAGGGTCGAGGAACAGCATGCCGAGGGCAGCCGCGCCGAAGATGATGGGCACCACTCCGACACCGGCCAGGAAGAGGGCTGCCGCGCCTGCGGTGAAGGCCTGATGGCGGCGGGTGGGGGCGAAGCGTTTGACGAAATCCAGGCAGCTCATGAGGCAGATGGCCAGCACCACCACCTTGAGCCCGGCGAATACCGCCAGGGCGATGGGCAGGCTGCGGGTCTGGGCGTAGAAGGTGGAGAGCAGGGTGATCAGGATGAAAGCCGGAGCGGAAAAGCCCAGATATCCGGCAATGGCTCCGGGCAGGCCGCTCCGGGTAAGCCCGATGTAGGCCGCCAGTTGCATGAGCGTGCCGCCGGGGATGGTCTGGCACAACCCCAGGCCCAGGTTGAATTCCTCCCGGCTGACCAGCTTGCGTTTATCCACCACCTCGGCCCGCAGGGTGGGCATCATGGCCGGTCCGCCGTACGCCGAGGCTCCGGCAGCGAAGAAAGCCCGGAATATGGACCAGGAGGATGGTGCGCCGGACATGGGGGCTCCTTGTTGGACGTTGTAAGCTGGATGCTAGCGCCAGAATGTCCGAAGGGAAAGCATTCAGTGTGTTTATCTCAGAGCTTTGACGGCCTGGGCCAGTTGGATGGCCAGTTGCCGCCTGCCTTCGAAGGACAGGTGTTCGCAGGCCCATTGACGGTCCACGAAACGCTCCGGGCCGAGAAGTTCGGAGTAATCTAGAAGATCTACCCCATGGGAAGCGGCATTGCGGCGAAGCGCGGCGATGTTGTCGCGCATGCGCTGCGCGAACTGCGGCCCTGCAAGGGAGACGGCCTCCTGGATGTTGACGGGCGTCACATAGACAAGGGGGGTGATGCCTGCCCGGCGCAGCATGTCCAGGGCGTCCCCCAGTACCAGGGACATGGGGGACTGGCTGTCGATGACGACCATGTAGTTGTCGATAAACAGGCTGCACAGGTCCGCCTCTTCTTGGCTGTCTTGGGTACAGCTCCCTTTGAAGGGTTGGAGGGCGGTCTTTCTGCGTGCGGCGAAATATTCTTCACTGGCGGGGAATGCGCCGGAGGCGGTGAGGCTTTTAAGGTGGGCGGTGAAGTCGAGCCCTCGCAAACGGGCGGCGCACCACTCCAGGTAGCCGCCGGGAGCGGGCTCGTGGGTCAGCACCGTGAGGTAGTGCAGCAGGTTGCCGTAGTAACGGGTGGGATCGAAGAAATCCCTGGCCGTCAGCGCTCTGGGATTAATATTGATGATGGCGACTTTTGGTTTGTGCGGAGCCTGTGCCAGCAGTGCGGTGTAAGCCTTCACCAGTACCGGGGTGAGCCCCGGTGCGCTGACGCCCTGGATGCTTTGGCCTGTGGCGGTCGCAACCAGTTGGGCTAGGGTATCCTGGGTTTCGTCGCTGTTGTGCGCGCCCATGGTGGAATCGTTAAAATACAGAATTTCCGGGGCGGACACGGCAAGGCTTTGCCGGAGGATGTAGGCGTTGGCGTTGTAGAAACTGTCGTATTCGGGGTGGAGCGAAGGCCAGTCGGATTCGTGCATCGAGCGTTGGAGGCTTGACCGCCACAGCTCTCCATAGGCGGCGTAGTCGCGGGCCAGAAGCCCCGTCGCGAGAGCGGCTACGATTAAAAGGAAGGCCAATGTGGCCGTAATTTTGACAGAACGGTGCATATGGGCTCCAAGTTGAAAAGGGGGCAGAGGCACAACGTCTGCCGGTCACACGAATCATTTGCCCTACCTGTTGAGGAATGGCAACGGCAGAACGAAGGGGTGCGATCACAACAGAATGTGCTCGCGCCTGTTGACGCCCGCCCCGTGGAAGGCCACACTACACCTATGCGCGCCGCACTGCTCGACGGTTCTCCCTCCGGCCATGATGGCTGCCGCCCGGCTGTGGACGCCCTGCGCCGCAGCTTGTCCGAGGCGGGCTACGTGGTGGAGGATTTTTCCCTGGCCGACCTGCCCATGGCTCCCTGCCGGGGGTGTTTCGCCTGCTGGGTGAGCACGCCGGGGCGGTGCCCGGTGGCGGACACTTCGGAGATGGTCACCCGTGGGGTCATCGGGGCTGATCTGGCCGTACTGTTTTCTCCGCTTTCCTTCGGCTGCTGGCACTCCACCCTCAAGAAGGCCCTGGACCGCATGATCGGTCTGCTCTCGCCCTCCTTCGACACCTCGGGCTTAACCCGGCACAAACCCCGTTACCGCCGCTATCCGGCCATGCTTGGCGTGGGCTGGCTGCCCGGACCGGAACCTGTTGCCGAGGCCCTCTTCGCCCGGCTGGTGGAGCACAACGCGTACAATCTCAGGGCTCCGGCAGCCGCGTCCCTGGTGCTTATGGGCAACCGGGAGTGGAGCGTGCATCGCACCCTGTGCTTGTCCGCCCTGGGGAGGGTAAAACCGTGACCGTAGCCGCCTGCCTTGGCCGCTGCCAGGCTTGGAGGGCCACGGCTGTGCCTTTCGTCGGCCAGAACCGCGAAAAGCGCTCCGTTTGCGCCTTCGCATGGGGCATCCCGCAGTGAATACCGGACAGCGCCAGGCCCTGTTGCTGTTGGGCAGTCCCCGCACAGGCAGCGTCTCCGCCAGCCTCGGCGGCTACCTTCTGGAGCGTTTGGCCGAGGCTGGCCTTTACTGCGACACCTTGTCCCTGACCGGCCTTCTGGAGGCGCAGGAGGGGCGGGCCAGGCTGGCGGCAGCCGTCAACATGGCGGATGTCGTGGTGCTGGCCGCGCCGGTGTATGTGGACGCACCTCCGGCTGCGGTGCTGCGGGCCATGGAATTTCTGGGCAGCGAACCTCTGGCGGCGCGTCCCGGCAGGCCCCGGCTGCTGGCCGCCGTGACCAACTGCGGCTTTCCCGAAGCTTCGCACACCGCCCTGAGTCTGGAGATATATGCCCTCTTCGCCCGCGCGACCGGGCTTACCTGGGCCGGCGGCCTGGGTGCGGGCGGCGGCGGGGCGCTCCACGGCAAGCCCCTGGCGGTTTTGGGGGGCGCGGGCCGCCATATGCGAAAAGCCCTTGACCTTGCGGCCCGAAGCCTGGCCCAGGGCATGGCCATCCCGGAGGAGGCCCGCGAACTGGCGGCCAGGCCCGCCGTGCCCAAATGGCTGTACCTGCTGATTGCGGAAACAGGCTGGAAGGCCCAGGCCTGGAAGCGCCGCACAATTTTCAAACTGGGCAATACCCCGTTCAGGATGCCATGACCCAGGCCCAGTCGATGTCCCAACGTCCCGGGTATTCCTTGATGGTCTGCCCGGATCAGGAAATGCTGCGCCGGCGTCTGGAGCGGCTGACCTCCATTGAGGGCGGCGGTTTCACCCGTCAGGTATTCTGGGGCGATGCCGACGATTTCGGTCCGGCCTTCTGGCAGGCCCTGGCCACGGTGAGCCTGTTTTCCGAACCCAAGATCGTGGTGCTGCGCCGGGCAGAAGGTTTGCCCGCAGAGTTTTGGGAAAAGCTCTCCCGTCCTCTGGCCGGATTCAACGAGCACGTCTGGCCTGTGATCTGCCTGGAAGGCCCCCATGACGCCAAGAAAGGCCCCAGCCTGCCCAAGGGCCTGGCAGACCGCCCCTATTGGAAGGTTGGCCTGAAAAAGGGCTGGGTCTGGCAGTCGCCGGGTCTGAATCAGGATACGCTGCTGCCCATGCTCAAGGATTGGGCCCAGGGGCACCGCCTGCGCTTCAGCCAGGGCGTGCTTGGCGAACTGGCCCAGATGCTCCCGCTGGATATGACCGCTTGCGCCCGCGAGCTGGAAAAGCTGGAACTGGCCGTCGACGGAGGCGAGGTGCGCCGCGAGCATCTGGCCGTGGTCAGCTTCCATGAAGAGCTGGACATGTTCGCCTTTCTCAAGGCCATCGAAGCCGGGCAGAACCACAGCGACGTCTGGGACAAGGTGTTCAAGCAGCAGCTTTCCACCGACGACGCCTTTGTTTTCCAGTTTCTGGCCGTGCTGCTGCGCGAGGCCCGGCAAATGTGGCAGTTGCTCCACGAGGATTCGGAATTCTCCGGCCATCCCTACGTGCGCAAGATCAAGACGCCCATGGCCCAGCAGTTGGGCCGGGCCAGGCTGGCCAGGATGTGGGATCTGGCCATGACCGTTGAATCGGCCATCAAATCCGGCGAGCGCTCCCCCGACCAGGCCCTGGAAGCCCTTGTGGCGGACCTCTATGCCCTGTTCGGCCGGGGCAAAGATCGTTTTTGACCCTGTTTATGCTTTGTAAACTAGGAAATTTCCGGTATCGGACGGCTGGTATGGCTGTTTTTCGCAAAACTCGTGGCAATGCCCTTGCGCAGGCGTCCAATTATGCTTACAAAGAATAGCCGTCCGCACTACTTGGGCCATCGCAGCCGTTTGAAGGAACGTCTGAGCCAGGATTCCCGCGCCCTGGCGGATTATGAAATCCTTGAGCTGCTGCTGGGTTACTCCAATCCCCGGCGGGACAACAAACCCCTGGCCAAAGCCCTGGTGGAGCGCTTTCACAGCCTGCGCGGAGTATATCAGGCCCGTCCGGGCGAATTGGCCGAGGTGGAAGGCTTCGGCGACGGTCTGGCCGTGTTCTGGACCCTGTGGCGCGAATTTCTGGCCCGCGTGGGGGAGCAGAACGTGCGCGAGCGCGTGCTGGTGGACGACCCCAAGGTGGTTGCGGAACTGGCGCGCGAGCGGCTGGGACATCTGGAGGGCGAAGAGTTCTGGGTGGTTCTGGTGGACGCCTCCAACCGCATCATCGGGTGGGAGCGTGTCAGCCAGGGCACCGTGGACCAGACCCCGGTGTACCCGCGCGAAATTTTGGCCCTGGCGCTCACCCGCCAGGCCGCCGGATTGATCATGGTGCACAACCACCCCAGCGGCAACCCCAAACCCTCGGGCAAAGACCAGGAAATCACCCGTCAGGTGAAGCTGGCGGCCCACGGGTTGGGGGTAAGAGTGCTTGACCATGTCATCGTGGCAGGTAAGGATTATTACAGCTTCAAAGGAGCCAGACTGCTCTGAGAGCCGCCCGGCTGCATTGAATGCGGGATATCTGCTACAACGCCGGATATCCGGCCAAACACGGGAGACGCCTCATGCCCAAAAGCCTGCATTGCGTCATCTGTGGCCGGGTCCAGGGTGTTTTTTTCCGGGCCTTCGTAGTGGAGCAGGCCCAGACTCTGGACCTGAAGGGATGGGCGCGCAACCTTCCCGGCGGCAAGCTGGAGGTTCTGGCCCAGGGCGACGTCGCCGTGATTGAAGATTTCGCGGCCCGGTTGCGGCAAGGCCCGCCCCTGGCCAGGGTGGACGCCGTGGAAATCCAATGGACGGACCACGAAACCGAATACAAGAATTTTCAGATCAAGCGCTAGCATACCCAAGGAGCAATCCATGACCATAGACCTGAACGAAATCGGCGCGCAACTTATCGGCGGCGACCCCGTGGAGCACCCCGTGTCCGAAGACCCCGATATGCCCAACCCCGAGCAGGCCAAGCTGGACATTCCGGCTCTGCTGCCCGTGCTGCCGGTGCGCGACATTGTGGTCTTCAACTACATGATCCTGCCGCTGTTCGTTGGCCGTGAGAAATCCGTGGCCGCTGTGGACGCGGCCCTGAATTCCAACCGCTACATCCTCATTCTCACCCAGAAAGACGAGAAGGTCGACGAGCCCAAGCCCGAAGACCTCTACGAAACCGGCACGGTGGGCATGATCATGCGCATGCTCAAAATGCCCGACGGCAGGCTCAAGGTGCTGGTGCAGGGTCTGACCCGTGCCCGTGTGCGCAGCTTCACCAAGACCGAGCCCCATATCGAGGCCGTGGTCGAGGTGCTGGAAGAGGCCGAATTCAAGGAAGTGGGCGTCAGCGAAGAAGCCCTCATGCGTGCCGCCCGCGAACAGAGCGAACGCATTCTGCAATTGCGCGGCATCACCGCAACCGACATCATGAGCGTGCTCAACTCGGTCAACGAGCCTGGCCGCCTGGCCGATCTCATCGCCTCCAACCTGCGCATGCGCGTGGAGGACGCCCAGAAGATACTGGAAACCGAAGGCCCCATCGAACGCCTGGAGCTGGTCAATTCCCAGCTCAACAAGGAGGTGGAGGTGGCCTCCATGCAGGCCAAGATCCAGTCCATGGCCAAAGAGGGCATGGACAAGGCCCAGAAGGACTTCTTCCTGCGCGAGCAGATGAAGGCCATCCGCAAGGAGCTGGGCGAGGGTGCCGACGAAACCGAAGAACTCGATGAGTTGCGTCAGGCCCTCGATAAAGCCGGGCTGCCCAAGGACGTCAAGACCGAGGCGGACAAGCAGCTCAAGCGCCTGTCCTCCATGCATCCTGATTCCTCCGAGGCCTCGGTGATCCGCACTTACCTGGACTGGCTGGTGGAACTGCCCTGGAAAAAAATGTCCAAGGACCGTCTGGACATCAAGGAAGCCGCCCGCATCCTCAACGAGGACCACTACGACCTGGAAAAGGTCAAGGAGCGCATCCTCGAATACCTGTCGGTGCGCAAATTGAACCCCAAGATGAAAGGCCCCATCTTGTGTTTTGTCGGCCCTCCGGGCGTGGGCAAAACCTCGCTTGGCCGCTCCATCGCCCGGTCGCTTGGGCGCAAGTTCATCCGCATGTCCCTGGGCGGCATGCGCGACGAGGCCGAAATCCGGGGCCACCGGCGCACCTACATCGGCTCCATGCCCGGCCGCATCATCCAGTCCTTGAAGACGGCGGGCACCCGCAACCCGGTCATCATGCTCGATGAAATAGACAAGGTCGGCTCGGATTACCGGGGCGACCCCACCAGCGCCCTCCTGGAAGTGCTCGACCCCGAACAGAACTTCTCCTTCCAGGACCACTACCTGGGCGTGGCCTTCGACCTCTCCAAGGTGATGTTCGTGTGTACGGCCAACATGCTCGACACCGTGCCCGGCCCGCTGCTCGACCGCATGGAGGTCATCCGCATCCCCGGCTATACCGAGCACGAGAAGGTCAAAATCGCCCGGCGCTACGTGCTGCCCCGCCAGATCGAGGAAAACGGCCTGAAAAAGGCCGACGTGGAGCTTTCCGACCAGCTTATCGGCAAGATCGTGCGCGAGTACACCCGTGAGGCTGGCCTGCGCAATCTGGAGCGGGAAATCGGCAGCGTGTGCCGCAAGCTCGCCCGCAAGAAGGCCGAAGGCGAAAAGGGCCCCTTCAAGGTGACGGCCAAGAACCTGCACAAGCTTCTGGGCATCCCCCGCTACGAGGAAGAAGAGCGCGAGCGCGAGCTTCCCCCCGGCGTGGCCGTGGGCCTTGCCTGGACCCCTGTGGGCGGCGTTATCCTGCACATTGAGGTGACCGCCATGCCCGGCAAGGGCGCGCTCATCATGACCGGCAAGCTCGGCGACGTGATGAAGGAATCCGCACAGGCGGCCATGAGCTACGCCCGCGCCAAATCCGAGAAGTTGGGCATCGACCCGGCCTACATGGAAAAGCACGACATCCATATCCACGTGCCCGCCGGAGCCACGCCCAAGGACGGCCCCTCGGCAGGCGTCACCCTGGTCACCGCGCTCATCTCGGCCCTGACCAACACCCCGGTGTGCAACGACGTGGCTATGACCGGCGAAATCACCCTACGCGGTCGCGTGCTGCCCGTGGGCGGCATCAAAGAAAAGATCCTGGCCGCCGTGGCTGCGGGCATGAAGCGGGTGATCATCCCGGCCCGCAACGAAAAGGACGTCCAGGACATCCCCGCCGAACTGCGCTCCAAGATCAAGGTGCACCTGGTGGAGCAGATCGACGAAGTGTGGCCCCTGGCCTGCGGAGTTGGCGATGATGAGAAGCCGGGAGAAGGCGAGGTGAAGGCAGAGGCCAAAGCGGAGAGCAAACCGAAGGGCAAGGCGAAGAAATAGTCGCTAGCCAGCATTGTGAGACAACGATCGTTTACGCGGCCCGGCGGGTGAAAGCCTTCCGGGCCGCTTCGCATTTGACATGGACTGAATTCGGAATTGATTTGGTCCTGTCAGCCAGGAGGCTCCCCATGAAACTCACCGATGCCGTCAAGCCCATCCGCTAACTTCCAGCAGGTAGCCCTTGCCTCTAACCCCCTTTCTCGGCTAGCTTCCCCACCCATGAGCGGAAATACCTTTGGTCGAATCTTCAGGCTGACCACCTACGGCGAATCCCACGGCCCGGCGCTTGGCGGCGTCATCGACGGCTGCCCTTCGGGGCTTTCCTTAACCGAGGAGATGATCCAGCAGGGGCTCGACCGGCGAAAGCCCGGCCAGGGCGGCCCAGGCGGCACGGCCCGCAAGGAGCCGGACAAAGTACGCCTGCTCTCCGGCGTGTTCGAGGGTGTCACCACCGGCACGCCCATCGGCTTCATCATCGAAAACACCGACCAGCGCTCCCGCGATTATTCGGCCATCAAGGACGTCTTCCGTCCCGGCCACGCCGACATCACCTACCAGGCCAAGTACGGCGTGCGCGACTATCGCGGCGGCGGTCGGGCTTCGGCCAGGGAGACGGCAGCGCGGGTGGCGGGCGGCGAGGTGGCCCGGCTGATGCTGGAGAAGGTCGGTATCTCCGTTTACTCCTACACGCAGGAGCTCGGCGACATCCCTGCCCAGGTGATCGACCCGAAAAACTCTTTTTCCCGCCCGTACGGTGCGCCCGACGACTACATCGTGGACTTGTGGGATGACCGCGTGCGTCAGGTGAAGGAAGAGGGCGAGTCCATTGGCGGCGTTGTGGGCGTTGTGGCCACCGGCCTGCCCGCAGGCCTCGGTGAGCCGGTGTTCGACAAGCTCGACGCCCGGCTGGCTTATGCTCTCATGGGAGTGGGCGCAGTGAAGGGTGTGGAGATAGGGGCTGGCATCGTTTCCGCCAGGGCCTACGGCTCCAAGAACAACGACGCCATCACCCCAGAGGGTTTCGCCTCCAACACGGCGGGCGGCGTGCTCGGCGGCATCAGCACCGGCCAGAATCTGGTGGCCCGCTGCGCCATCAAGCCCATTCCCTCGGTGGTCAGGGAACAGCAGACCATTACCACCACGGGTGAAGCCACCACCATCAGCATCGGCGGCCGCCACGACATCTGCGCCATTCCGCGCATCAATCCCGTGCTGGAAGCCATGATGCTGCTTACCCTGGCGGATTTCTGGCTACTCGCCAGGCGTTGCGTCTGATTCGTCATCCTCGGCTGGCGGAGCGTTGCGGTCCGCCAGCCGCTTGAAGATCAATGTGGCCAGGATGGTTGCGGCCAACTGCGGCCACATGGTGATGTCGCCAGTGACGTAAAATTCCGCCCAACTCTGCAAGAAGTAGAGCACCCCGGCATAGGTGTAGATCAGCCGCATGCTCTCCACGCCCTTGGCCAGCCGCAGGGTAGCCCAGCCGAAAAGCAGCGGAAAAATAACCGCCGCGCCTATGTAGATCCACAGACCGTTGCTGTTCTGAGGCAGATGGGGCATGGCCGCCAGGGTTTCCTGCGGCCAGACCAGCAGCCGGGACAGCACCGCCGTTAACAGCAAAGACGCCGCCATTGATCCGCCCATGATGATCGCCCCGGCTTTGGGGTCCAACGGGCGGCGCATTTCACTCTTGCTCACGAGAATACTCCTTTAATGCTGATGCATGGCAGAGAGGCCTCCGGCGGCCGGGGGGGCAGCGCCCCCCCGGACCCCCGCAATATTGTGCTCGCCGACGACGTTGTTGCCTGGCGACGCGAAGCTATATGGGGGGTCCGGGGGGACATTGTCCCCCCGGTCGCCGGAGGCACTCTCAAGGCTTCGCAGCGCCATAGGCTTGGCGCATGGCGTCTTTGAGTTGGCCTGAGGTGAACAGGTCGCGCAGCACAACGGGTTGTTTGGCAAAGTCGCCCGCCGGGAACAGCGCGGCCACGGGTATGGAGGCCGATCCCAGCGCGCGCAGCAGGGCCATGGCTTGGGGGTTTTCTCTGGTGAGGTCCACCTTGATGGCCTTGAAGCCATATTCTGCCTGGAGGGCAGTCAGGGCGTCCGGGGTCAGCACGGCCTTTTCCAGGGCCTTGCAGGTGGGGCACCAATCCGCAGTAAAATCGAGCAGCAGGGGTTCCTTGCCAAGTGAGGCGCTGAAGGCTGCGGGGTCGAAGGCCTGCCAGATGGCTGCGGGTGGCGCGGGCGGGCGGGCCGCCAGGATGCAGGCGGCGATGGTCAGGGCCAGGGCCAGGCTGCGCACGGTCCACCGGGTGAAGGCCCCCTGGGACAGGTTGGTCCAACTGCCCCAGACGTGGCAGCAGAAGGCCGTTACCAGAAGCGCTATCAGCGCGGGCATCAGCAGCCATTGGGGCAGAATGGAGAGAAAATAGAGGCTGGTGGCCATCAGCAGGAAGCCGGCCATCTTTTCCAACTGGCTCATCCAGGCTCCGGGCCGGGGCACGAAGCGCACCAGTTGCGGCCGAATCGCCAGCCCCAGGAAAGGCCCTGCCATGCCCAGCCCGATGGAGAAGAACACCGTGACCACCACATAGACCGGCTGGAGCATGGTCCAGGCCAGCACGCCGCCAAGGAACGGCCCGGAGCAGGGCGTTGCCAGCAGCGTGGCCAGAAAGCCGGTGGAGAAGGCCTGAGCGCGCGGGCTGTGATTTTTTTGGGGAACCCCGGCGGACTTCAGATCCACCACGGGCAGGTGGAAGACCCCGAAGAGGGAGAGCCCAAGGGCGAAGAGCAGCGTGGAGGCGCCCAGGATAAGGCCAGGTTGCTGGAACAGTTGCCCCCAGCCCAGCCCGGCGAACCCGAGGATAACGGCCAGCAGGGTGAAATAGGCCAGTATGCCGAGTGCAAAGTACAGATTATGGGAGCGCAGCAGAGCGTTGCGCTCCACTTCGGGGCAGGTTCGGCACAGGCCCAGCAGGCCTGAAAGCTTCAGGCAGACCACGGGCAGCACGCAGGGCATAAGGTTGAGAATCAGGCCTGCCAGGATGGCCAGGGGTATGGCCTTGAGCAGGCTGTCGACCTCCAGGCGCGGGGTGGAGATGCGCGGGCTGAACACCCAGGCAGCGTCCTCGGCGCTCTTGGCGGCTTCTACGGCGGCGGTCACCGTGGATGTGGCGGTCTGATCCTGCTGGGCAGCCTTGGCCACGGCAGTGAACAGGGGCCACCAGGGCTGTTCCTGGGCAGGGGCCGGGGTGGAAACCTCCCGGCTGGAGAAACTGGTTTCAATGGCCAGGGGCCAGCAGCTCTCGCTGGAGCAGGCCAAGAGGCTCACCCGTGCGTCCAGGCCGAAGCCGACCGTGGCCGGTGCCTGGGCCGAGACCGTGAATTGCGAGGGCAAGGGTACGAACAGGGGGGTTGGACCATCGTAGGTGCGGGTGGTCACGCCTGGCTCATAGGCGTCCTTGGCCTCTTTCCCTGGCGGATAGAACACCGGCAGGGGGGTGCCTTGCGGGGTAAGTTTGACCACCGCCGTGGTGGGCATGCCGCTTTCGCCGGGCTGATGAGAATAGGTGTGAAACCCCGGAGCGGGCGTCAGCCAGAGTACGGCCAGCAATTCGCCCTGGGGGAGCCGTGCCAGTTCCCAACGCGGGGTAACGGGGGTGTCCTGGCTTTGGGCCAGGGCGGGCATGGCCAAAGACAGGAACAGTGTAAGGGTGAGGAGAATTTTTCGCATGCCGGGGCTCCAGGAAGTCGCTGCAAGGAATACGCCAGGGTTCGCCGCCTGGTAAAGGGAAAACTCCCCGGAAGCGGCCCTGGGGGGCGTGTTGGCGGTGAAAACCGAATGGGCAAGGGCAGCGAAAGAACCGCAAGCGCTTCCGGCGTTACAAGCAACACGTGTGGGGGGAACTCAGTGTGTTAACTGAAGCAGAATTCCACCGTGAAATCGCCGTGTTCAGTGGTAAAGGGAATGGCGATGACCGGGCCGTTGGTGACATGGCTGATGGAATGGTTGTCGCCGAAAATTATGGTGGGGGTGGAGGCCTGCATGGTCAGGCCCATCTGGGCGAGCCCAGCCCGCGCCTGGCCGGAGATCATGTTGGTTATTTCGCCCACTGCGTCTTTGGCGTCCTGGATGATGTCCTGCACGTCGTCACCCAGCATGTTCTTGACGATGGCCACGGCGCACTTTTTCGAGAACGACAAGGAAATGCTGCCGTGTTTGTCGCCCGTAAGGCCGACGACGGCGGAAACGTCGCCATACGCGGCGTTGTTTTTCTTAACGAAGGGCTTGCCAGGCTTGGGTTCGATCATGGCCATGGTCGTAAGCACGTGTTTGGTGGCTTGGACAAACGGCTTGGCGAATTCAGCGTCGGTAGAGTTCATATCCGGTCCTTACGAAGTGCATTCTTGGGGCCGGGCCGGGGTGAAAAAACTTCGGCCGTGTTAAAATATTGCAACCGGATGGCTGCCCCCTGCCCACGTATCATTACGCACAGGCCGGGCCGTATTTCAAGCAGGAAGTTTGCCATTTCGGGCTGAAGGGGCGCTAACCTGCCGGTATTGCCTTGTATCGGCGGAAAAATGTTCATGAAGAACAACGCGACTGTAAACTTGCCATTTGCTGAGCGCTCGTGTACCTTGTTCGCAAGGAAAGAAGCAAACTCATCAATCATGACTCGTACTATCGTCGGCAAACACTCCGCGCTCCCGGCCCTCCAAGGATGGCAGGGAGCGCTTGCCTTTTTGACCATGCCCTGCCAATGCGGAATGGCCTGATATGCATACTCGTACACAGTCATCACCCTCGGCGAAGAATCGCGCCACCGGCTATACTGATGCCGATTGGGGACAGTTGGAGAAGCGGCTTTCCGACACCAGGGATCTCCTTCGGGATATTTTGTCCCATCTGCGGCGCGTACTCGACAACTTGAAGACCGCCGGAGCCCGTTACGAAGGCGCTGGACGGGCCAGCCGCCAAAAAAGCGCCTACCAGCCCGGTGATGCACGCCGCCAGCAAGGCTACCGCCCGCAGGGTGCGACAGCTGGCACCCGCAGACCCTATGCCGCTTCGGCCGACCACACAACGTCCGCCGGTGCCCGTTTTACGACGGGGACTACAGCGGGAGCCACGCCCGGCGCTGCGAGCGGCGCGGCCTCTTCCGCCAGAGCCAACGCTTCATCCTCCACCGCTGGCCGCACTGCGGGGCCAACTGCAAGCCAATCCCGAACCGGGGATTCCTTCCGGGAGAAAGCCTACGAGCGCAAACCCGAGGGCGGTTTTTCTTGGTCCGCCCGTGGGGCTGGTCAGGCAGGTGCTTCCGCCCAAGCGGGCAACGCGCGGTTCGCAGGCCAGGCAAGCTCGGACCAGACAGGTTCAAGCCAGGCCGGGGCCTCAACAGCAGGCGAGCGTAAGACCACCTTCGGCGACTGGCGCACCGGCCAGAGCGCCCGCCCCAACGCGGGCGGCGCGGGAAGGGCCGCTGGAGCCTCCGCTGGCGGAGCGACCGCAGGAGAACGTACTTTCGGCGACTGGCGCACCGGGCAGAACGCCCGCCCCAATACGGGCGGCGCGAATTCCGGCGGTGACGGAGCAACTGCGGGAGACCGCAGCTCCACCTTTGGCGGCTGGCGTACCAATCAAAATACGCGCGCCAACACGGGCAGCGCCGGAGCGGGCAACGCCGGTGACGGACATTACCGTCAAAGCGCAGGCGCAGGCCAACGCCCTGGTGCCTCCGGGCAAAGTACGGGGAAGGGGGCAGGTGATTCCTACCGCCAGCAGGCCCGAAAACCCGCGCCACGCCCTGGCATGATGACCCTGACCAACGCCTGCGCCCTGCTCTGCCTCAGCTACCCCTGCACCCCCGACGAAATCAAAGCCGCCTACCGCAAACAAGCCCGCCGCCACCACCCCGATCTGGGTGGCGATGAAGAAATGATGAAATCTATCAACCAAGCCTACGAAACCGCCCTCTCCTGGTGCAATCCCCTGCGGGGAAAATCTGGAGTCTGGGCCGCCTAACGCCGCTTTCGCGGTAAACTTTCAGAGAAGAGGCCTCCGGCGGCAAAAGGGATACTGTCCCTTTTGAATCCCTTTTAGCCCTTCGGGCGATGCGTGGGGTTGCGCTGGGAAACGACCGATGCCTGAACTTCAGAATACTTCGGCCTCGAACCACAAGATTTCAGTATCCTTGCGCTTCCAGGCGTCGGCGGGCAACTGGGCCTTCTGGCAGGTATGGGCCAGAAAGGTTTCCCGGTCCCAGCCCCATTCCAGGGGCACCTGGGGCAGCAGTAGCCCCTGGCGCATGCCCTGGCGCACAATCAAGCCGTGGCGGCCCACAGTGATCTGGGCGGGGTCCGGGCAGCGGGTGATCGGGCTCAGGATGGAAATTTCCACCTCCAACAAGCCGTATTCCGCCTTGTTGAGCGGGGGAAAGCGTGGGTCTTCAAAGGCGGCGGCTTTGGCCATCTGGGCGATGTTGAGGTACAATGGCTGGTCGCTGGCCACATAACCGATGCAGCCCCGCAGCTGCCCTTGAATCTTCAGGGTGACGAAGACGCCAAAGGGCTCGCGCAATCTGGGCGTGGGCGGCTCCGGTGGCAACCACTCCGCGTCGCCGCGAAGCGCTGCGGCGATGCTGAGGTTGACGGTCTCTTTAAGGTAAGCCTTTTCTCCGTCGGAGAGTTCGAACCGGAACGCGTCCATCGCAACTCCTTGGTATGCGCCCGCATAGCACGCTTGCCCGGCCGATGCCAGATGCATTACAGCTCAGGCGGACGCCCCTTTGCCTACCCTGGAGGATCATGCTCACCCTGGCTGTGTATTCCCTTGACCTGCCTGCCTACGCCTGCGCCCGGTTGCGGCTTCTCGGCCCGGCCCAGGCCCTGGCGGGGAAGGTGGAGCTGCGTTGGGCGGCGAGCAGCAACGGGTCCGACTACGCCATTTCCGCAGAAGCCATGCAGGGGGCGGACGCCGTGATATTCCAGCGCTACTTCCCCATGCGCGAGACCTGGCCGCTGGTGGCTCATGCCCTGGATTCGGGCCTGCCGGTGTTCTACGAAACCGACGACAACTTTCTGGCCGTGCCTAAAACCCACCCCATGCGGCAACGTCTGGAGCCGGTGATTCCCTTTGCCGCCGAACTGTTGGCCAGGGCGGATTGCGTCACAGTATCCACCCCGGAACTGCAACGCGCCTTTGCCAGCCGTGCAAGGCGGGTGGAGATAGTGCCCAATCTCATCGACCAAGGCTTATGGGGTGCGCTGGACAAGCGTGCCCAGCCCGCGCCCGGCCCCGCGCCCAGTGCTTCCGGCCAAGCAGTTCAGTCTCTGGGTGGGCTGGTGAATACAGGTACGGCAACGCGGTTGGCCGCATCCACAACACAATCGTCTTTCGGCAAAGCGCCTGGCAAGGACACGTCCGCCTCTGAGAAAGACGGTCCCCGCGGGCCGGTGCGCGTCGTGTTCGCTGGAACGCCATCGCGCCGGGAGGATCTGGAGTTTCTGGCCCCGGCACTCGCCCAAGCGAAACACCGTTTTGGCGACGGCGTGTCCTTCACTTTTCTGGGCTGTTCCCTGCTGGGCATGCCGGAACTCAATGCCCGTGTAATCCCTTTTCAGGATGATTACGCCGGGTACGCCAGCACCCTGGCGGCCCTCCGCCCGGACATCGGCCTCGCGCCTTTGGCGGATTCGCCCTTCAACCGCTGCAAGAGCGCAGTGAAGTGGCTGGAGTATTCCGCCCTGGGCGCGGCCGGAGTGTATGCCGATCTGCCCCCTTACGCCCCGGTGCGGTCGGGCGTTACCGGCCTGATAGCCCCAGCAGATCCCGCCCAATGGCGCAAAGCCCTGGAGCTCCTTATCGCCGACACTGCCCTCCGTACGCGTCTGGCCGGGCAGGCCAAAGCCGAAGTACTGGCCCGCCACAGCCTGGCCGCCGGAGCCAAGGGCTACCTGCGGCTCTGGCGGAGCGTTATTGAAGAGCGCAGGAACAAGGGGGCGCCGCCCCCTTGACCCCCGCTGGGGGTGCAGGGCACCCCCAGACCCCCCCAATAGTAATGTGCGATCACACTGCCCTTTACTGGGGGAGACGACGCGAAGCCGTTAAACGTTTTTGATGGGGGGCCAGGGGGGAAACTTTTTTCAAAAAGTTTCCCCCCTGGCCGCCGGAGGCTCCCATGAATCCTTTCGACTGGACCGGCTTGCCCGAGTTCCTGCGCTACGGTCTCCTGGTGGGGGGCGAGGGCAAGTTGCACCTCGCCGGGCTTGCGTCGAAGGCCCTGGCAAAGCCCCAGACCATCCGCCTGGGGCTGGATCTGCTGCTGGCCGCCTGGGAGGCCGGGCCGCTGGACGGGGGGCTGGCCAGGACGCTCATAAGTATGCACCGGCAAGGGCGATTTCTCACCAAGACCCAGGAAGCTCTCCTTGAGGCCGTGGCTCGAAACTGGGCGCAACCCGTAGACGCTAAGCATCTGTCCATCCTGCAAGAATTGGCTGCCCGCCGCGACCACGCCGGATTGCTTGAGTGGCTTTCCAGGCGCCAGTTGGAGGAACCGGGAAACCTGTTCTGGAGAGGCCATCTGCTGGATACGGCCTATTTGCTTGGGGACTGGGCGCTGGTTGAAAAGAACCTGCGTGCTGTCTGGCCGGACGGGACGCAGGAGCTTCAAGAGAAGATTCGCGCGGATGCGGCTTTTCAGCAGGGGGATTTTCAGGCAGCGGCATCGGGCTACAGCGCGGCGCGGAGTCTGCGTATTTGTCTGTCCCGCGCGGCTGCCGCACAGTTCGCGCAGGGGCGGATTGCGGAGGCCCGGCAAACACTGGGCAGGGCGCAGGCTCGCTCGCCCTGGAACGTGAACCTGCTGCTGCGCCTGTACGACCTGCGTTTCATAGCGGAACCGGGTGGCGTTGCCGTGCAGGCTGCACCGGTTGTGGAGCCTGATCACCTTCAAGAGGTTGCCTTCGGTGCAGCACCCGGCCAGGGCCTGGAGTCTGGCTGCCATGAGGGCCACGGTGTCGGGGAACGCGCGGACTGTGCGGCTTTGGGTCGCGTCGCAGTGTGCCTGTATACCGCAGGCAAGGCCGCCGACATCGACGCAACCCTTGCCGCGTTGGCCGTTTCGCACGCTGTGAAATCTGGCGTGGCGGGCATGGTGGTGCTCGACAATGGCAGCCGCGATGGAACGTCCCAGGTGCTGGCCGCCTGGAAGGAGCGTCTCGGTGCAGCCTTGGAGGTGATCTCTCTGCCGGTGAACATCGGCGCTCCGGCGGCACGCAACTGGCTCATGGGGTACGAGGCCGTGACGGGATCGGCGTATGTGGCCTACCTCGACGACGACGCGCTTGTTCCCCCGGACTGGCTGACCCGTTTTGGCATGGCTGTTGCGGCCTACCCCGAAGCAGGGGTCTGGGGCTGCAAGGTGTCCGACCTGCCCGTGCCCGCCAGAATACAGAATACGGATATCCATTTTCTGGAATCTGGGGAGGATGGTCCGGCCTTTTCCAGTCTCTGCACCCAGGATCTGGATTTTGGCCAGTTCGACTATCTGCGTCCCTGCCTGTCCGTCACCGGCTGCTGTCATCTGTTTCGCACCCGCGACCTGCTGGCCTCTGGGGGCTTTGACATCCGCTTTTCACCCACCCAATACGACGACCTGGACCACGACCTGCGTCTGGCGGCGTCCGGCCGCATGGCTGTGTATCAAGGGCACTTGCGCGTGGGGCATGCTCGGCTGTCCGGGGCGCTCCTGAACCAGAATCCGGCGGCCACGGCCAACAGTCAGGGCAATTTACAGAAGCTGGCCGGAAAACACCCGGTTGAGGAGCGCGAGCGCCTGCGCCAGTTGGACGGGCAGAGCATGCTGGATGATGTATTGCGCAAACAGGCTCGGCTGGGCGAGCCGGAGATGGAGCGGGGCGATTGATCCGGCCCGGTGAATACCGGGTAAACATGCACCGCTGGTGCAGGGTGTGCGCCGTAGTCGGCAGTGCTGCGGGTGAACTTGGTGTGTTGGCGGCCCTGCGAGCCCTACCGGACTTGACGGACTCCGCCGCCTCCTGTACTTGTATGTACAAGCAACAAGGGGGGCCGGTGGCCGATTCCAAGACACTGCTTGAATGCTGCCTCTATTTCACTGCCAACGCCTTGGCCCGCACTGTCACGCGCATGGCCGAGGAAGCATTCTCCCCTACCGGACTCTCTCCGTCCCAGGCTTTTTTACTCATGCTGGCCATGGAATCGCCCGGCATCACCCCGTCGGAACTCGCCGCGCGGCTGCATCTGGCTCCGTCCACGGTAACCCGTCTGGCCGACGGCCTCATTCGCAAAGGGCTGGTCGAGCGCCGCGCCCAAGGCAAGGCTTCGCACATCCATCCCACTGTTCAGGGCCGTTCCCTCGAAGCGCCTATCGCCGCAGCATGGAAGACGCTCCACCGCGACTACTCCAAGGTTTTGGGCGAGGCGGCGGGCGCGGAACTCACCCAGGTGATCCATCAATCCTGCCAACAGCTGGAAAACAGCTGACAGGTTTTTTTTGTTGAAAACGGTTGTGTGTACAAGCAACTATACCAACTCATGATTGGAGAATACCCATGAAAAAAGACCTTGGCCCCATGAACGCCCTGTATCCTTCGCTGACCACCATCGTGGGCGCTGTGATGGACGGCCGCCCCAATTTTTTGGCCGTGGCCCATGTGGGCATCATGAACCACGGGACACCGCAGTACCTTACCTTCGGCATCAACAAGAGCCATTACACCAACAGCGGGATCGTCAAGCATGGCGAGTTCAGCGTAAACATCCCCGGCGAGGCTCTCATGGAACGGACAGACTATGTAGGCCTCGTCAGCGGGAAGAATACGGACAAATCCTCGGTGTTCACGCTGTTCAAGGGCCAATTGGAGCACGCCCCGCTTATTGCCGAATGCCCTGTGGCCATGGAGTGCCGCTTGCATCAGGTGCTGGATTTCACCACCCATGAGATTTTTGTAGGGGAGGTGGTGAAAACCTGGGCCGATGAAGCGGTGTTGACCCCAAAGGGCAAGATCGACCCGGCCAAGGTACGGCCGTTGCTTTTCGACATGGGCACGCTGTCGTACTACGGTCTGGGGCAGGTTCTGGGCGGATGCTGGAACGTGGGCAAAAAGTTCAAGAAAGGCTGAACGCTTGTGGCTCACAAGGCTTGCGGACTGAATGGCCAACCGGTTGCAATGCTACGGTGAGTACTGGTCGAACCTGACGGTTGCGGAGGGATAAGGCCGGGAGGGGGCTTTCGGCAGGCCCTTACGGTAAGCCCCAATCCTTGCGAAGCCGGGTGTATTCGTCTTTGGTCAGCTGTACCAGCAGGGGCTGCTTTGCAGGGTCCAGCCGGGTGAGCAAGGCTTTCAGGTTCGCCTTGTCCATGGCCGTGCAACCGGAGGTTGGGCTGAGCGGGCTGTGCCAGATGTGCAGGAAGATGCACGAGCCGCCGCCGGGCACAGGGGGCTCCATGTTGTGGCGCACCACCAGGCCGAAGCGGTATTGTTCGTCCTTACGGCGCATGCGCTCATGGCCCGGCAGGGCGGGTTGGGGCTGACTGGTGGGTTCCGCCGCTGCGGGCCTAACCATCGCGCCTGCCCCCCCTGCGCCGGCCTGTCCGCTCGGAGCGTTCAGACTCCCGGCATCCACGATGGTGTTGTACAGCGGCGAAGCTGTTTCATCCACGCAGATCAGGGCATCCGAGGCGTGGAGCACAGGGAGCTTCATGGCCCCCAGTTCCTTGGGCTCGTAGGCAAAGGCCGGACCCAGGGCGAACACGCCTGCCGGGGCCTTGCCGTCGCCCTCGCGCTTCATCGGGCCGGTGAGACCGTCCTGTTTGTGCAGCCCGCGTCCCCAGGCCAGGCCGGAGCGACCGAAGGCTACGACAAAGGGGCGCACGGCAATCTTCCATGCCTTGTCGGACGCTGGCCGCTCATACAATGCCAGGGTGCCGGTGGTGCTGTCCCAGGTATCGGCCACAGCCACCAGGAGTTGGCTGGTGGCAGAGGGTATGGGCTGGGCGGCAGTCGGGGAGGCTGCTCCCTGCGGAAGGGGCGGCACGGCAGGCCCTTGTGCCGAGCCCTGTCCCGGAAAAACAGTGCTCAGGATGACGGAAAGCCATACGGCCAGGGCCAGCGCGGGGGTATTCCTCACGATTTGGGCCGGTAGGTCAGTTGGAGGTCCGGGCCGCTCATGCGGGAGTCGGAAAGGCGCAGGTCAAGGGCTTGGTCCATGCTCAGGGCCGTGCGCCCGGCGAACACCGGGATGCCTTGGCTATCCCCAAGGATCTTCGGAGCCAGATAATAGCGGAATTCGTCCACCAGCTCTTGTTCCAGAAAAGAGAGCGCCAGCCTGCCGCCGCCTTCGCACAGGGTGGTGCGGCATCCGGCTTCCTGGCGCAGGCGCACGAAACCCGGTCGCAGGTCCAGCCGTTCGCCGCTGGCGGGAAGTTCCCAGACGCGCACCCCGTGCTCTTGCAGGGCCTCGGCCCGTACCGAGGCGGCTGACGGGGCGTTGGTCCAGAAGATGGTCTGTTCCGGCCGCTGACGCATCAGATAGATGTCCGCACCCGGTTCCGGCAGCAAGGACGTGACCACCACGGCCAGAGGCTGTTTTTCCGAGGCGATGCCGCCGGGGCGGGCAGTCAGTTGCGGGTTGTCCTGGCGAAGCGTCCCCCCGCCCACGATCAGGGCTTCCACTCTGGCGCGCAGGGCGTGTACCGCCTCGCGCGACTCCGGGCCGCTGACCCAGGCCGAGTGTCCTGTGCTGGCGGCGATGCGGCCGTCCAGGGTGGCGGCCATTTTGAGGATATTGTAGGTGCGCTCGGTGAACTGCCAGGTGGTGAAATCCGCGATGAGGTCGCGGCATTCCTGCTCCAGTACACCAACGGTCACCGTGACGCCCTGTTGGCGCAGAAATTCTGCGCCGCCGCCCTCAACTTTGGGGTTTGGATCGGCGCAACCCACCACCACGGAGCCGATCCCGGCCCCAAGCACGGCCTGGGTGCAGGGCGGGGTCTTGCCATGGTGGTTGCAGGGCTCAAGGGTGACATAGAGGGTGCAGGCCGCTGGGTCCACGCCCTTGGCCCGCGCATCGGCCAGGCAGTTGACCTCGGCGTGGGGTTCGCCCGCGCGGCGATGCCAGCCCTCGGCCACGATATGGCCCTCACGCACAAGCACGGCTCCAACGCAAGGGTTGGGGGCCGTGGTCCCCTTGCCCAGCAGAGCCAGATCCACGGCCCTGGCCATAAAGGCCTGATCAGCAGTTTTGGGGCACTGGCAGGGTGACAAAGCGGACTCCGGCCTCCTCAAGCATATCCCGCGAAAGGTCATCGGGATAGCCTTGGGAGTAGAAGATGGTTTTGATGCCGCAGTTGATGAGCATCTTCGTGCAGATGATGCAGGGCTGGGTGGTGCAGTAGATGTCTGCCCCGCTGATGGACACGCCGTGCACAGCCGCCTGAATGATGACGTTCTGCTCGGCGTGGAGCCCCCGGCACAGCTCGTGGCGCTGTCCAGAGGGAATGCCCATCTGATCGCGCAGGCAGCCGATATCCAGGCAATGGGCCGTGCCCGCCGGTGAGCCGTTGTAGCCCGTGGCCAGGATGCGTTTCTCCTTGACCGCGATGGCCCCCACCTTGCGGCGCAGGCAGGTGCAGCGTTCCGCCACCAGAAAGGCGATGCGCATGAAGTATTCAGGCCAGGGAAGGCGTTGGTCCATGGTGGTCTCACTCTTTGAGTGGCTGAAATCGACAGTCAGTTAGTGGCAATCCCGGGCAGCTCTGTCAAGGTTATCGCCACATTGAAGAAAGGGCCGCGCGGAAACACCGCGCGGCCCTGAAAACGTTTTGGCCTTCTCCGCCCTTACCAGGCGAACAGCGGGAACTTCCGGGCGAAGCGGCCCACGTCGTTTTTGATTTCGCACAGGGCGGTTTCGTTGTCCTTGGCCTTGATGGCGGCGTCGATCCAGGTCACCACCTTCTTCATGTCCTCCGCGCCCATGCCGCGCGTGGTCAGGGCCGGGGAGCCCAGGCGGATGCCGGAGGTGACGAAGGGCGACCGTGTCTCGAAGGGCACGGTGTTCTTGTTGGCGGTGATGCCCGCCGCTTCAAGAGCAATCTGGGCTTCCTTGCCGGTGACGTCCTTGGGAGTAAGGTCAACGAGCATGAGGTGGTTGTCCGTGCCGCCGGAGACCAGGCTGTAGCCCAGCGCGGTCAGGCCGTCGGCCAGCACCTTGGCGTTCTCCACCACCTGCTGCTGGTAGACCTTGAATTCGGGGCGCAGGGCCTCGCCGAAGGCCACGGCCTTGGCGGCGATGACGTGCATCAGGGGGCCGCCCTGGATGCCGGGGAAGATCTGGGAGTCGATCTTCTTGGCTTCGGCCTCACCGGCCAGCACCAGTCCGCCGCGCGGGCCGCGCAGGGTCTTGTGGGTGGTGGAGGTGGTGAAGTGGGCCTTGCCGATGGGCGAGGGGTGCAGCCCCGTGGCCACCAGACCGGCGATATGGGCCATATCCACCATGAGGTAGGCGCCCACTTCGTCGGCAATGGCCCGGAAGCGGTCGAAATCAATGGTGCGGGGATAGGCGCTGGCCCCGGCGATGATCATTTTGGGCTTGTGCTCCCGGGCGATCTTGTCCAGGGCGTCGTAATCGATGTACCCGGTCTCTTTTTTGACCCCGTAGAACACCGGCTTGAAGAAGCGGCCGGAGAAGTTCACCGGGCTGCCGTGGGTGAGGTGGCCGCCGTGGGAGAGGTCCATGCCCAGGATGGTGTCACCGGGGGTGAGCACGGAGAAATACACGGCCATATTGGCCTGGGAACCGGAGTGGGGCTGCACGTTGGCATAGTCGCAGCCGAAGAGCTGCTTGACGCGGTCGCGGGCCAGGTCTTCGGCCACGTCCACGAATTCGCAGCCGCCGTAATAGCGCTTATGCGGGTAACCCTCGGCGTATTTGTGGGTCATCACCGAGGCCTGAGCCTGGCGCACGGCGCTGGAGACGAAGTTCTCCGAGGCGATAAGTTCCAACCCGCCTACCTGGCGGTCAATTTCATTGGCAATGGAAGCGGCGATGGCGGGATCGCGAATAAAGAGTTCGTCCATGGTGATACCCCTTGGTTGTATTCGGACACGATGCGGTTTCAGGTGCTGCTGGCGCACTTGTGCGCTGGCACGATGGCACAGCGGTGGAGCAAGAGCAATCCGCCGATGAGCCGCTCTAAGCGGAACGGTGGAAAAAAAACCGGCTTTCAGGCCCGGCTTGCGGACCGGAAAGCCGGAAGGGAAACCTCAAATCGTAAACGCTCAACAATGCCGGACAGCCGGGACCGCCCGGATCAGCCGTCGTATTTCTTGAACAGCAGGCAGCAGTTGGTGCCGCCGAAGCCGAAGGAGTTGTTGAGCACCACGTTGACGGGCGTTTTGCGCGCCGTGTTGGGGGTGTAGTCCAGGTCGCATTCGGGATCGGGCGTATCGTAGTTGATGGTGGGCGGAATGATGGATTCCAGGATGGACTTCACCGAGAACACGCTCTCGATGGCGCCCGCGCCGCCCAGACAATGGCCGATCATGGATTTGTTGGAGGTAATAGCCAGCTTGTAGGCATGCTCGCCGAATACGGAGCGCAGGGCCCTGGTTTCACACAGGTCGTTGAGCTGAGTGGACGTGCCGTGAGCGTTGACGCAATCGACATCGGTGGGGGCCATGCCCGCTTCGCGCAGGGCGGCTTTCATGGCCAGGGCCATGCCTTCGCCGTTCTCCGGGGGAGCGGTCATGTGGTAGGCGTCGCCGGAAGCGCCGAAGCCGACGATTTCGGCCAGGATGTTGGCTCCGCGTTCCTTGGCGAACTCCAGCTCTTCCAGGATGAGCACGCCCGCGCCTTCGCCCATGACAAAGCCGGTGCGGTCCTTTTCAAAGGGACGCGAGGCCTTGGTGGGTTCGTCGTTGCGGGTGGAGAGGGCCTTCAGGGCGTTGAACCCGGCCATGCCCATGGCGGCCATGGCGGATTCGACGCCGCCGCAGATCATGGCTTTGGCCCTGCCGAGCATGATGTCGGAATACGCGTACCCCACGCCATGGGCACCCGAAGCGCAGGCGGAGGTGGTGGCCAGGTTGGGGCCTTTTGCTCCGGTGAAGATGGCCACCTGGCCTGCGGCCATGTTGGCGATAAGCACCGGGATGAAGAAGGGCGAAACCCGTGTGGGACCGTCGTTGAGCAGCTTTTCATGCTGCATTTCGATGGTGCGCAGCCCGCCCAGGCCGCAGCCGATGATGGCACCAACTTCGGGGCCGAGCTCGGGAGTGATGTCGAGCTTGGCATTGGCCACGGCCATGAGGGCTGCGGCCACGGCGAATTGCGTGAAGTGGTCCATCCGTTTGGCCTGTTTGGCCGGCACGTACTGCGCGGGGTCGAATCCTTTGACTTCGCACCCGAAGGTGGTGTCGAAGCCCGTGGTATCGAACCGGGTGACAGGAGCAGCGCCGGAGACGCCACTGACGAGATTGGTCCAGCTGGTGTCCAGATCGTTACCCAGAGGGGTAACGGCGGACATGCCGGTAACGACAACACGATGGAGCTTCATGTTCATTGGCACCTTGAAAGATGGGGCGGCCAGACGAAGGTGTCCGGCCGCCGGAAGGGCTTAGCCCTTTTTGTTCGAGACGTAGTCAATGGCGTCTTGCACCTTGACGATCTTCTGGGCGTCCTCGTCAGCGATTTCGACGCTGAACTCTTCTTCCATAGCCATGATCAGCTCGGTCAGGTCCAGGGAATCAGCACCCAGATCGTCCACGAACTTGGCTTCGGGTTTTACTTCATCGGCGGATACGCCCAACTGATCCACGATGATCTCTTTAACTTTTTCGGCGACGGACATGGTTCTTCCTCCAGCAGGGTATGAATGTGCGTTGTTAGCGGTACATGCCCCCGTTGACGGCCAGCACCTGTCCGGTGACGTAAGCCGCCTGCGGGGAAGCAAGGTAGGAAACCGCCGAGGCCACATCCTCTGCGGTGCCTGCCCGTTTCAAGGGAATCTGGTCCACCAGGGCGGCCTTGGCGGCATCGGGCAACACGGCGGTCATATCGGTCTCGATGAAACCGGGGGCCACGGCGTTGGCCGTAATGTTGCGCGGGGCAAGCTCCACGCTCGCGGTCTTGGTCAGGCCGATGAGCCCGGCCTTGGCGGCAACGTAGTTGGCTTGGCCGGCGTTGCCCATCTGGGCTACCACGGAAACAATATTGATGATGCGCCCGCTGCGGCGTTTCATCATGAGCTTGGCGGCCTCGCGCAGGCAGGTGAAGGCCCCGGTGAGGTTGACGCCGATCACACGGTCCCAGTCGTCGTCCTTCATGCGTATCAGCAGGCCGTCCTTGGTGATGCCGGCGTTGTTCACCAGCACTTCAAGCTCCACCTTGCCTTCGATGTGCTCCTTGAAGAAGGCCGCGATGGCGGCACGGTCGGAGACGTCCAGGCGCAGGGCCTGTGCTTCTCCGCCCTGGGCTTTAATGCGGGCGGCCACTGCCTGGGCCTCTTCGGGCTTGGAAACGTAGGTCAGTATAACGGAAAATCCGTCGGCGGCCAGGCGCTTGGCCACGGCTTCGCCGATGCCTCGTGAGCCGCCGGTGACAAGGGCGGTCAAGCAGGTGGGGTTATTCATAAAAGGTGTTCCGTAATGAGAAAAGCGTGGGTGTCCATACCCCATACCCCCTGCAAATTCAAATGGCATTTTTGCGGCAGCAGGGGCAGGAAGAGGGGTTGAACAGGCATTTCAAACATATGTGCCACGCGTTCTTCGAGCCGGGCAGGCCGTTTAGACAAACTTCAGCAGGGCCGCACCCCAGGTGAAGCCGCCGCCAAAGGTGGCTATAAGCACCCGCGTGCCGGACGTGATGCGGCCTTCGGTTTTGGCGTCGGCCAGGGCGATTGCCACCGAGGAGGCCGAGGTGTTGCCATAGCGGTCCACGGTGACCATGACCCGCTCGGCGGGCATGTGCAGGCGCTTGGCCACGGCCTCGATGATGCGCAGGTTGGCCTGGTGCGGAATGAACAGGTCCACGTCGTCCACGGTCAGGCCGTTGGCGGAGAGGATCTCCTCGGAGATGGCCCCCAGTGAGCGCACGGCGTTCTTGTAGACTTCCGGTCCGGCCATTTCCACGAAAAAGTCTTCCCGCACCACGTCGCCCAGGCGCAACGGCGTACCGGAACCGCCGCCTTTGACCGTGAGCAGGTGGCCAAGCGATCCATCGCTGCGCAGGCGCACGTCTTCCACCACGCACTGGCCGGGCTTGGGCTCCCTGGTGGAGAGCACGGCTGCGCCCGCGCCGTCGCCAAACAGCACGCAGGTTGCCCGGTCGGCCCAGTTGGTGCGGCTGGTGAGCACCTCGGCGGCGGCCAGCAAGATGGTGGATTCGGGGCGCAGGGAGAGTGCGCCCATGGCCATTTCCAGACCGAAGAGGAATCCCGAGCAGGCCGCGTTGACGTCAGCCGCGAAACGGTTGCTGATGCCCAGCTTCTCTTGCAGCATGCAGGAGGCAGGGGGGCAGAAGGCGTCCGGGGTCAGGGTGGCCAGAAAGATGTGGCTCAGATCCTCGGCGGTGAGACCGGCATCGAGCAGAGCTTTGCGCGCCGCGCAGGCGGCGAGTTCGCTGGTGGTCTCTTCGGGAGAGGCCACGTGGCGTTCCTTGATGCCAGTGCGACTGACGATCCACTCGTCGCTGGTATCCACAAGGGCTTCGAGGTCGGCATTGGTGACGACCCGTGCGGGCACATGGCGGCCAAAACCTTCGATGGTGAAACGTCCGTGCATGGGGTGTGAAAAGCCTTTATTCGGCGACCGGGGCCGCGCGTTTGGCGGAGTGGATGAAATCCTTGTTGGCGGCCAAGCCTTCACGCAGCAGTTGGTTGGCGTCAAGGCGTACGAAACTTCCGGCCATGTCCACGGCGTTGCGGATGGCCTTGGCGTTGGAGGCACCATGGCTGACGATGACGATGCCGTTCAGGCCCAGCAGCGGCGCACCGCCGTACTCGGCGTAATCCATGAGGCGCGAGAAGCGTTTCAGGGCTGAAAGAGCGAGGGTGGTGCCGATTTTTGCGAAGAATCCGCGTCGGAGTTCACCCTTGAGCAGCCTGCCCAGGGAAGAAGCCAGCCCTTCGCCCAGTTTGATGGCCACGTTGCCCACAAAACCGTCGCACACCACCACGTCCACCTCGCCGGTGAACAGGTCGCGGCCCTCGATGTTGCCCACGAAATTGAGCGACGAGAGCTTGAGCAGCTCGAAGGCTTCCTTGACCAGCACGTTGCCTTTGCCTTCCTCGGTGCCGATGGAAAGCAGGGCCACCGTGGGGGAGGGGCAGTGCAGCAGGGTGCGGGCCATCACGTCGGCCATGATGCCGAACTGCATGAGGTTCAAGGGCTTGCAGTCTACGTTGGCCCCGGCGTCCACCAGCACGATGGGGGCGCGCTCGGTGGGCAGGATGGTGGCCAGTGCTGGCCGGTCCACGCCCTCGATGCGGCCCAGGGTAAACAGGCTGCTGGCCAGAACCACGCCGGTATTGCCGGCGCTGACCATGCCGTCGGCTTCGCCCTTGCGCACCAGATTGCAAGCCACCTGGATGGACGAGTCCTTCTTCCTGCGCAGGCATTCGGAAGGTTTGTCGTTCATCTCGGCTACTTGCGAGGCGTGCACAATGCGATAGGACACGTCACGCGTGTCGAGCTTGGAAAGCTCGGCTGCGAGGCGTGTCTCATCACCGACCAGGAGCAGTTCGTAGTTCTTGGCCCTTGCGGCGTGAAGCGCGCCGGGGATGACCACGTGGGGACCGAAGTCCCCGCCCATGGCGTCCACGGCGATGCGCGGTTTAGGACTTGGGTTCATCCTGCTTCAGCACTTGGCGGCCCTTGTAGGTGCCACAGCTGGGGCACACGCGGTGCGACAGGGTGGGCTCGCCGCAGGTGCACAGGATGACGTTGGGAAGGGTCAACGCGTTGTGGGAACGGCGCATTCCCCTGCGGGACTTGGAAACTTTCTTTTTAGGTACGGCCATGGTTTGTTCCTCGGCTTAGTCTTTCTTGGCTATTTTTATGCCGCGCAGCGCAGCCAGTCGCGGATCTGCAGGCTCGACCGGGCAGGCGCACAACCCGGCATTCAGGTTTGCGCCGCATTCCGGGCACAACCCCGTGCAGTCTTCGCGGCACAGCGGCTTGACCGGCAGGGCCAACACGAACTCTTCCCAGAGCATGGAGCCGGAGTCAAGCTCCAAACGGCGTCCGACCCGGCGCAGAAGGCTCGGTTCCAGCACTTCTTCGCCGCGCAGGGGCGGGGTCTCGAAGATGTCGAAGGGCTGGTCGATGTCCAGCGGCATCTCTTCGGCACACCTGTCACAGTGAGTGAGCACCTTGCCCCGCAGCGCGCCGCGCATCAGTACGCCGTCGTCCTGGAGCGTGACGGTGAAGGTGCCCGTCAAGGGAACCAGGGGGCGGATGTCCATGGCAAAATTCTTCCAGCCTTCCAACCAGATTTCCTGGTCGTCCAGCGTGAAGCTCCGGCCCTCGTCCGGTATGTCGGTGATGTCCATCCAATGCTCGGCCACGTCCAGCCTCCGGGAAAGAAACGTTGAGTAATCGCGCGGGGGGGTGTTGTCAATAAAAAGCTTGCCATGTTTCAGGAGCGCGTGTAAACACCTCTTCCCTTTGGGTGACTGAAAGATCATTTCCGGGGCACGACCCCGTTGGAGGTTCCATATGTCCAAGGTATGCGATAACTGCGGAAAAAGGCCCCAGACCGGCAACAACGTCAGCCACGCCAACAACAAGAGCAAGCGGCGTTTTATTCCCAACCTCCAGCAGGTGCGCGCCGTGAAGATTTCCGGCGAGGTTTACACCATGACCGTGTGCACCCGTTGCCTGCGTTCCGGCGTGGTGCTCAAGCCCGTCAAGCGCACTGCGGCCGAAAAAGTCGGCGCCTAGATACCCTTTTCGCACCCCGGTGCGAATAAGCGGCCGCTCCAGAATATCTGGAACGGCCGCTTTTTGTGTTTGCATGGGAGTCCTCTGGCGGTTGACGGCAGGCTCACCTGGATATACTCTGTATATCCGTCAAGGAGGAAGCCACAATGCAAGTCAAAATTTCCCATTGGGGCAACAGTCTGGGAGTGCGCATCCCCAAAGCTCTGGCCGAACAGGCCGGGTTTCTGGATGGCGATGCCCTTGAAATCTCGGCGACGCCTGAAGGGCTGACATTGTGCAAACTCACGCCGCAACGGACGTATTCCCTTGAAGAACTCGTCAGCCAGATTACGGACGAGAACCGCCACACGGAAGTCGATTGGGGACAGTCCCAGGGGCGTGAGGCATGGTGACCCCGGACTCGGGCGATTTCGTCTGGCTGGAATTCAATCCGCAGGCGGGCCGGGAACAGGCCGGACATCGTACGGCCCTGGTGTTGTCGCCTCGGTATTACAACACGGCCTCAGGTTTATGCGTGGCCGTGTCCATCACAACGAAGGAGAAGGGATATCCTTTTGAAGTCCCCATCCCTGCCGGGTTGGCGGTTCACGGAGTGGTCCTTGCGGATCAGGTCAGGTCCATGGACTGGCGCGCCCGCCGCGTCGTGAGAATCGGACCCGCTCCCAGCCAGCTTGTTGAGGACGTCAGGGCCAAACTCGCGGCGCTCTTGGGTATCCCCGCACCCTAGCACTGCACCCCGGCACCTTCCACGATAACCCCGTCCTCCATCACCACGGTGCGGTCCGCCAGCTTGGCGTAGCCCGCGTCGTGGGTGACCATCACCAACGTCACGCCGTCGCGGTGCAGGTCGCGCAGCAGCTCGATGATGCCGTCGCCGTTCTTCTTGTCCAGGCTGCCGGTAGGCTCGTCGGCGAACATGACGCCTGGGCTCTTCACCAGGGCGCGGGCGATGGCCACGCGCTGCTGCTCGCCGCCCGAGAGCTTGCCTGGCAGGCGGCCTTCCTTGCCTTCCAGCCCTACGCGGCGCAGACACTCGCGGGCCTTGTCCCTGATGGCCGGGCTCACGGGCTTCAGGCTGTTCATGAAGGGCAGCATGACGTTCTCTTCGGCGGTCAGGTAGGGCAACAGATGGTGCAACTGAAAAATGATGGAAAAATCGTGCAGCCGCAAGGCGTTCAACTGCCCTTCGCCCATGGCTGTAACGTTATCGCCTCTATACAGCACCGACCCCGTATCCGGGCGCAGCAGGGTGGACAACACATTCAGTAATGTGGACTTGCCCGACCCCGAACGCCCGATGACGCAGGCAAATTCGCCGCTGTTGATGCTCACCGATACATCGCGCAGCACCTGTGTGTCGCCGAAGGTCTTGTTGACATTGACCGCTTGCAACATGGGAATACTCCTCTGAGAGTGGGGATCTTCCAGGGGGCGCTGCCCCCTGGACCCCCGCTGGGGGTGCTGGGCACCCCCAGGCCCCCCCAATATTTTGCGCACCGGCGCAGTCAT
>JBBRUD010000041.1:0-34478 GCA_038248065.1 Desulfovibrionales bacterium
ACGGGATCGAGGAATCTCATCCCAGGCCAAGTACATTGTCCCTTGCTGATCGCATTGCCGTCCAAGTCCCATCGGATCACCTCCGCTCACGCGTTGGACGAATTATCGGTCAGAATGGGGAGATTTTCAACACGCTGTTAAACCAGCGACAATGATCATGCGACGCAATGGCATGGTCACTGCAAAATGTATTGCCTATAGCAATACCATGATGCATCGCTGAACAGAAATCAGTTTGCCCTGGTGTTGCATGCAGTCAATTGGGCAAGATTAGCCCCCGCGTAGGCAGAACCCACGGCCCAAGGGAAATCGTACGCGTGGACGCAAGCCCACACCTGCCTGGGCAGACCCCTTGTTGCGGCCAACGCATCCGCTCAATGGCAGCCTAGTTGAAGTAGTTGGATACCGGGGTCACGGCCTTGAGTTTCACCGGGCTGCCCTGGGGGATGACGAACTCGCTGCCGCCCACCACGTCGGAGGAACCCCAGTTGTAGGTGTAGCCGAGCCCGGTCCAGGGGTATGGCCCGCCGGACACGGCGGGATTGAAGATTGCACTCTCGCGGCCCTGAAACCACCCGGCATACGACGTGGCAATGGCCACGCCTGGAGCCGGTGTTTCCTTGGGCAGCACGGACGGGCTGTTGACCGGCACCGTCTGCATGCTCAGGGGAAAGACGGTCTCGGCTATATGGTTGCTGATATCGGGATCAATGGCCGGTCGTACAAGATTGGCAGGGTTCACCCACAGGCTCACCACCGCGTCGTTGGTGCTGGTCGGCGGCAAGCCCAGATATTCGTCCAGGGCCAGGGTGGGGTTGGCCACCACGCCGTCCGGCGAAGCGGCCTTAATGGCCGTGTAGGCTTGGGGAGCAGGTGTCACCCAGTAATCCCCGGCTGCTGTCAGCGTCTGGCCGGGAGTGGCAGAGGTGTAAAACTTGCTTTTGGTGAAAGTGGTCACCAGCACATTGCTGCTGCCGGGCACGCCGTCCCAGATCAGATTGGGGTTGTCGGCGTTGATGTCCCAGATGTCGGGGTTGGCTGGAGGATTTTTCAAGTGCAGCAGGTTGGCCTGGGCGTCCTGCACTCCGGCAACGTACAGGGCTTGCAGAGAAACCATGTACACGTCGGTCAGGGTGGTAAGGGCGGAGTCCGCGTTCGTCGCGACCGCCACGGTCTGGCCGAAACTCAAGCTGGCCGCAAGAAGGACCAAACCACACGCCTGGAAAAGACGCTTGAACATGAACGTTCCCCTTGGTCTGATGTTTTCCGGCAATTTCGCCGCGGCCCTGCGCATCCCTTGGCCGCAACACTCCGTATTCCTTGGCCGCAGCCCTACTTATTCCTTGGCAGCGTACCGCTCGATGCGCTGCTTGTAGGCAACCACGCCTTCGGCCAGGCCTTTGGCCAACTGGTCCAGATACATGCTGTCCACAAGTTTGGCAGACTCGGCGGGGTTGGTGATGTAGCCGATTTCTATGAGTACAGCCGGCATGTTGGCCCCCATCAGAACGTAAAACGGGGCCTCGTGCAGGCCGCGATCCCGCACGGGCAAGGATTTGCGGGCCTGATTCAGAGTGGTCTGGTGGGCGGCTTTGGCGAAATCGCGCGACTCCGTGAGCCTACTGGTGAGCATGAGATCGGCCAGAATGGACTGCATGTCGCCGATGCGGCGCTGGTCCACGGCGTTCTCCCGCGCGGCCACCCGGACCTCTTCCGGCGTGGTGGCCAGGTTGAGGGAGTAGGTCTCCATGCCGGAGGAATTGGGATCGCCGTGGGCATTGCAGTGGATGGCCAGGAAGAGATCGGCCTTCTGGGCGTTGGCCAGGGCCGTGCGGGTTTCCAGGGGGATGTATTTGTCCGTGGTGCGGGTGTAGAGCACGTTGAAGCCCTTGGCTTTCAGGCGCTCGCCCAGAAGCTTGGCCACCCGCAGGGTGACGGTTTTTTCCGTCAGGCCGTTCTTGCTGCGCGCGCCGGGGTCCTTGCCGCCGTGCCCGGCGTCGATCATGACCGTCTTCACCGTCAGGCCCAGCTGCTCCACCAACTGCCGGGCCATTTTCTTATTGACCTGGGAAGCATTGCTGTTCTTTCCCGCGCCCTTGGCTGAGGAGGGTTCCTTCGCTGCGGCTTCGTCCTTGGCTCCGGCTTTGCCTTTGGCAACAGCCTTGCCCTTGCCTTTAGGCTCCGCCTTTGCCGGGGCTGCGGCGCTCTGCGCGCCCTTGGCCTGTGGCTCCGGCGTTGCCGCAGTCGCCGATTGCTTTTTCGCTTCACCCTGCACGTCCACCACCACCCGGAAGGGGCCATCCAGGGTGAACACCTTGTAGCTGGTCAGATTCTGGGTATCCACCACCACCCGCACCACGCCGGGCTTGTTGGGCGAAACCCGTACCTTGCGCATGACCGGGCCGGGAACATTGAACCGGCTGGGAACGCCGGATTTTACCTGGGTGTTATCCATATCAACATAGAGACGGCGCACATCCCCGCCGTCTGGAGGCAGCAGTTGGTAGCGGAAACTCGCCTCCCGCGACAGGGTAATGACGATGCGCGAGTAATCCGCGCCCGAAATCTGCTGCACGGCAGTGACCACGGCGGGCTTGGACGCATCGTTCTTCACTTCCGCCTTGGCTACAGCCTTCGCATCATTCTTCACTTCCGCCTTGGCTGTACTCTTCGCTTCGCCCTTCGCCTCCGCCTTGGCCGCGCTCTTCGCATCGGGCTTTGACGCAACGTTCTTCGTGCTCCCTTTTGAGACCGTTGTCTTCGCGTCCGTCTTTGCCGCGGCAGCAGCGGTGAAGGTTCCCGCCGCCACCAGACAAACCAGCAGCAGCGCGCCGATAGTCCCGAAAACCCTGCGCAGAACGCTCGCTCTGCCAAGCCTACCCGTCATACGCCGCCCAAGCCGCCACCGGTGGGGCAGCGCTCCGTCTGCTCCTCGCAAAACTTTCGTCCAGCGACGCGGAGCTAAACGGGGGGTTCGGGGGGACATTGTCCCCCCGACCGCCGGAGGCGAAAACATTCGACGATTCCTGTGACGGCCTGCGCACTCCAGGCTACTCCACGGTGACGCTCTTGGCCAGGTTGCGGGGCTGGTCCACGTCCTTTCCAAGGTAATCGGCCATTTCATAGGAGAACAGCTGGAGCGCGGGCAGGAGCATGAAGGTGTTCATGGGCCCCCACACGTCCGGCACTTCCCAGAGGTGGTCCACATGGAGGTCCAGCCCGGCGTGAGTCAGGGCGATGACCTTGCCGCCGCGAGCCTGCACCTCTTCCAGGTTGGATTTCACCTTGGGGTACAGATCGTCCCCCGGCGCCAGGGCGAAGGTGGGGAAGTTGGGATCGATAAGCGCGATAGGGCCGTGCTTCATCTCGCCGCTGGCATAGCCCTCCGCATGGATATAGCTGATTTCCTTAAGCTTGAGAGCGCCTTCCAAGGCCAGAGGGAACGACGGCCCCCGACCGAGGTACATGAAGCTCCGGGCCTCGGAATAGGCCCTGGCCAACTCGCCCGCCCGCGAGCGCATGCGGGGCAGCTCGGCGGTTAGCAGATCGGGCAGCCGCTCCAGGGTTTTCAGGCAGTTGGAACGCACCTCGCCGGAAATAACGTTCTTTTCCTGGCCCCAATGCAAGGCCAGAAGGGTGAGGAGCGTCAGCTGGGAACACATGGCCTTAGTGGAGGCCACGGATATCTCCGGCCCGGCCTGGGTGTAGATGACCGTATCGGCGTCGCGCGACACCGTGGAGCCCACAACGTTGCACAAGCCGATGACCCGCGCCCCACGTTGTTTGGCCAGCTTGACGCAGGCCAAGGTGTCGGCGGTCTCGCCGGATTGGGAGATGACCAGCACCGTGTCCCCCGGCCCCAGGATGGGGTCGCGGTAGCGGAACTCCGAGGCGATCTCCACCCGTGTGGGAATTTGCGCCCAAGTCTCCAGCAGGTACATGCCCCACAGCCCGGCATGGTAGGATGTACCGCAGGCTATGATGTAGAGCCGCTCCGGCACGGGAACGCCCTCAAGCTCTGCCAGGTGCGCCCGACCGGACCGGTGGTCCACCCGGCCGGTGAGGCAATCGGTGATCACCCTTGGCTGCTCGAAAATTTCCTTGAGCATGAAGTGCTTGTAGCCGCCCTTCTGGGCCGCCTGAACATCCCAGCTGATGTGCTGGGTGGTTTTGGCGATGGGCTCCAAGGTGTCCACGTCGACCACCTTCCAGGAATTGGCGTCGATGCACACCATCTCACCGTCTTCCAGAAAGACCACCTCGCGGGTGTAGGGCAGAAAGGCCGGGATGTCCGAAGCCAGGAAGTTTTCACCCACGCCCACGCCCAGCACCAGCGGAGAGGACTTGCGCGCCCCGTAGAGTGTTCCCGGATGGTCCTTGCTGACCACGCAGATGGCGTAGGAGCCGTCCACCCGCCCGAGGGTCAGGGAGAGGGCCTTGTCCAACCGCTTGGTTTCGCCAAGGTATTTGGCCAGCAGATGAGCCAGCACTTCGGTGTCGGTCTCCGAGGCGAAGACCACGCCTTCGGCCTTGAGCTCGTCGCGCAGGGACTGGTAGTTCTCAATGATGCCGTTATGAACCACGGCGATCTTGTTGAGCTGGTCGCGGTGAGGGTGGGCGTTGCGCTCCACGGGAAGGCCGTGGGTGGCCCAGCGGGTGTGACCCATGCCCGAGGTGGCGGAGTAGGCGGGCATTTCCGCCAGCTTGTTCTCCAGGTTGATCAGCTTGCCCTCGGCCCGGACCACGGTAAGTTCGCCGTGCTGCAGGAAGGCCACACCGGCCGAATCGTAGCCGCGATATTCCAAACGGCGCAAGCCCTCGATAATGACCGGGACCGCCGGGCGATGTCCGCTATATCCGATGATTCCACACATTGGGGATTTCCTTGCTAGGAGGTTGAAAAGCTCGCGGCCAGTTTGCGGAAAGTGCGAACGCTGTCAAGATGCAGGAACGGTTTCATAGGTGGCCTTCACCCGCTTGGAACGGATGAGGTAGCTGATCCACAACGCGCCGCCCAGAAGCGAGCTCACGAAATCGCGGCCGATCAGCTTGGCCGTGTCGTCGAACATCTCTCCAGCGGGAAAATATAACCAGGCGCTGAGCAAAAGCAAGGCGTTGAGCACCGGCCCGGACGCCCAAAACAGTTTGGCCAGTTTGGGAGCGTAGTGTTTCTCCGTGAGCAGAGCCAGGCCCCCCGCCAGGGAGAGCAGCCCCGAACAGAAGATAAGAAACGTCTCAATACTCACAGCGATGCGCAGATTCGCCACCAAGGCCGAATCCAGTGTTGTTTCACCGTAGAGGGCGAACAGGACGTTCAGATCGTTGTAGACAACGTATCCCCTCTGGCCGGGAGCGACCAGCAGCATGAGAAAACACAACAGCAAAAGCCAGCCGCGCACGCCGCGATAGTCTTTCTCAGGTTTGAGAACGTACGGGGCGGGGGTGGTGCCCCCCTGGTCCCCGGTCATGGAGCGTTCTCCGCAAAGGCGGGCCAATTGGCCAGGAGCTTGCGCAGGGCCTTGCCGCGATGGCTGCGGGCGTTCTTTTCATCCCTGGTCAGTTCGGCGGCGGTGCGGCCGAGATCGGGGTCGATGAACAAAGGATCGTAGCCGAAACCACCCCCGCCTTTGGGGGCCAGCCCGACCACGCCTTCCCAGGCGCCTTCGGCCACCAGTTCACGACCGCCTTCGCTGTGAGGAGCATGGGCCACCACCACGGAGACGAAACGGCAGGTGCGACGGGCCGGAGGAAGGCCGTCGAGCGCCTGCAACAATTTGGCGTTGTTGGTGTCATCCGTGGCCTTCTCCCCGGAATAGCGGGCTGAATGCACACCGGGCGCACCGGCCAGGGCGTCCACAACAATACCGGAATCGTCGGCCAGGGCGATGAGGCCAGTAACGCTACTGACGGCCTGGGCCTTGATGCGGGCATTCTCTTCGAAGGTGTCGCCGGTTTCCTCTATCTCGCCCACCTGGGGAAAACGGTCCAGGCCCAGCACTTCCACGTCATATCCCGCCAGCAGGGCCTGCAATTCCTTCACTTTGCCCTGATTGCGGGTCGCAAGAACCACCTGTATCACGCGTCCTCCCCTGAATGTATTGTTGATTCGCCGGAGGCCCGCCCCGCTCCGGCGTCCACGGCCACGCCGTCAACACCGGCCACGGCCACCACGGGGGGCAGCACCAGGCGCACCGTTGTACCCTGGCCCACCACACTTTCGAGTTCCACCGCGCCGCCGGACTCGTCGAGAATTTTCTTGGTCATGGCCAGGCCCAGGCCCGAACCTTTGTCTTTGGTGGAGAAGAAGGGGTTGAACACCTGGCCGAGATTTTCGGGCGCTATGCCCCGGCCCGTGTCGGCTACTTCCAGAATGACGGTATCCCTTCGCCGGTAGCAGCAAAGAGTAATCAAGCCGCCATCAGGCATGGCCTCCATGGAGTTCTTGACCATGTTGATGATGCACTGTTTCAGGAGTTCGGGATCGCCCTTGGCCATGGGCAGGCCAGGGGCCACCTCAACCTTCACGTCGATCTTCTGATTCTGGCAGCCGATGCCCATGAGTTCCATGGTCTGACGGGCCACCAGACCCACATCCACCTGCCCGGCCACGCCCTGGGTGGGCCGCGCAAAGTTCAGGATGCTTTTCAATATCTTGTCCAGACGATTGGATTCTTCCAGGATGATGGACACTTTCTCGCGGGATTTGTCGTCGAGCCCACTCGTTCGCAGCAGCGAATTGGCGAACCCGGCGATGGCGAACAGCGGATTGCGAATCTCGTGGGCGATGAAGGTGGAGAGTTCCCCCACGGCGGCCAGTTTTTCGGATTGCTGCAACCGGCGCTCCATGTAGGTGCGCTGGGTGATGTCGCGGCGCAGCAGCACGATGTTGCTCAGCGCTCCGTCAGGCCCCAGCACCGGATAGGAGTACAACCGATAGTAGTGCATGAGGCCTTTGTCATCCACCTTGGCCTGCACCTGCTCCTGCCTGGCCCCTTGTTGCACTGCCTGCCAGAAGTTTTCCTCGCCCGGAGACACCTCGCACACATCCCTGAAGTCGCCCAGGGTTTCCCTGCACGGCCTGCCGATGTACTCCTCGCGTCTTCCCCCGCCGCGCGTAACCGCTGCCTGGTTTATCTCCACCACGCGGGCCTGGGCGTCGAGCAGGATGATGTCGTCGGGAATCTGGTCGATAACCGTTGACAGCAAGGTGCGTTCACGCTGCAAGTCCAGGCTGCACGTGCCTTCGGGAATGATGTCCTGATCTGGAATCATGCCGTTTTTCTATCTGCTTTGCATTGCGAGTTAAAGCTTTTTCTGCCCCGGTTTCAGCCGTTGGCGACAAACTTGGACACACCCTTTTCCTTAAGCATCCTCTCCACGGCGAGCCCCACGTCCGAGACAGTACGCGGGCCGTTGCTCACGTTGTCTATCCAGACCAGGAGTTTAAACTTCAGGAGCGAGTCGCCGAAAGCCGCGAAAACCACGCCGGGCTTGGGATTCTTGAGCACCTTGGGATGTTCCCCGGCGGCCTGAAGCAAAACGCTCTCCACCATCGCAGTATCCGTGCCGTAGGGCACGCCCACCTCCAGTACCTTACGCACGCGCCTGTCCTTGTGGGACCAATTGAGAATCTTCTGGGCGATAAGGTCGGAGTTGGGCACAAACAACGTGGCGTTGTCGAAAGTCTGCACCAGGGTGTTGCGGATGTTCACCCGCTGCACCACGCCCCAAATTTCACCAATCTGCAGGGTGTCTCCGGCTTGAATGGAGCGCCCGAACAGCAGAATGAGGCCGGAAATGAAGTTGTTGATAATGTTTTGCATGCCAAAGCCGATACCCACGGACAACCCGCCCGCGACCACTGCCAGGCTGGTGAAGTTGGCCCCGATCAAATACAGGGCCACCAGCGCGAAAAGGCCCCAGATGATGTAGCGGGAGCAGGTCTCCAGCAGGTTGACGATGCCCCGCTCCAGGTCCGGCCTGCGGGAGGGCAATTCGTCGATGAAGCGGTCCGCCACGCGGACGGCGGCCTTTGCCAGATGGTAGCCCATGAGGATGGTGGAGACGCGCAGCAGGTCCAGGGTGAAACCGCCCCCGCCCAGATCAAAGTTCACCACAGCCCAGAAGACGCTCTTGCCGCCCACGGACATGGACAGCCAGAAGAGGAATCCCCCGGCCATGGCGATGACGGTCAGAGGAAGCAGCAGACCGCTGACCAGCGCCCGGATGGCGTCATCGACGAAATCGTTCGAAGGCCTGGCCGCGAACCGGTTGATCAGCCCGTAAGCCGCCAGGCCGCCCTGGAAGAACACCAACAGCAGGAACCAGGCCATGCCCGCCAGCATGCTCAGGTTCAGCCAGCCAAACAGTACCGGCACGGCCAGTAGTGGGTACAGCCAGCCGCTGGCCCCCATCAGGGCGGGGGCGGGGGCGGTGCCCGCCCTGGCAGTAGTAGCCCCTGGGGTCTGCGGGGAATCTGCGGGGGCGGTGCCCGCCCTGGCGGTAGCAGCCCCTGGGGTCTGCGGGGAATCTGCGGCGGCGGGGGCGGTGCCCGCCCTGGCAGTAGCAGCCCCTGGGGTCTGCGGAGAGTCTGCGGCGGGGGCAGCATCTGGGTCAGAGTGCAACGTCTCCTGACCGACCGCAGCGTCGGCCCTGGCGACAGCTTTTCTGGCGGCAGCCGTGCCGCGCTTGCCCAGCCACCCGGCCAACAACAGCACCACCACCCAGGCCGCGCCCCTGAATGCGTTGGGCAACAGGGGCATTTGCAACAGCAAGGCCATGCTGAAGACGCCCCAGGACAAGGCGACAGGGTCCTTCTTCGGGGCTTTCTCTCCCAGCTCCAGGCAGCGCAAATACCAAAACACTCCCAAAAAGCCCCTGGCGAACAGAATTTCCGCCAGGGCGCTGGCCTCGGCGTGCACCAAGACAAAAGCCGCCCCAGCTGTGACCCAAAGAACGGAAATTCCCAGGCTCATGCAGGCAAGAGCGCCTAGCGGCCTGCCGATGCCGGTCAGCCAGGGCCACCGCCTGCGCAGGCGGGTGAGAATCACGGCGAAACAGATCAACAGCCCGCCCGTAAGGCCGAACAGCCGCAGGGCCACCTCGCGGAAATTTACCGTTTCGGCGTCGAACAAGGCGTCGTACACTCCGAGAAGCTCGGGCAGGCCGGTCATGCGCTCAACAGCCTCCTGCCAGGCCGCCACGGAAAGCAGCCCTCTGCCCGGCGAAAGAAAATAATCATGCCAGGCCCTGGGGATATGGTTGGTAACGGACTTGACGGAGCGCTCCAGGTTTGCGTCCAGGTCGCGGGCCGGGCTCAGTCCCTGGTCCAGCACGGTCTTCAACCGGCCCATCTTGTTCTTGAGCTTGCGCAGATCGCCCACAAAGTCGCCCATGGCCTTGACGATTTCAGGCGAAGCCCCCTCGGCGCTCTGCCGGGCGAACTCAGCTTCCAACTCGCCCACACGCCCCTGAAAACTTTTGATGTCGGCCTCTGCCCTGGAAAACGGCTGGATGATCCAATCCACCTGCCCGCGCAGGATGTCCAGCCCAGCCAATACGGCGCGCAGCTCCATGGGATTGTTGCCGGTCATCTGGCTCAGGGCCAGAAGCTCGTCCACCTTCCGGCGCAGGGAGGCAAGATCCTGCCGGGTCTGTTTCACCAGAGGAGGCAGGGCCTTGGACACCCCGTCCACGTATTCCACCTGGTATTGCAATTCCTCGTAATTTTTCTGGAGCATCAGCTTCCAGGTGTCGGATTCGTCGGCCCGGGCCGGAATGGCGAGCAAAATGGCCGCCAGGGCGGTAAACAAGGCGCGTTTCATGATGGGCTGGGACCTCTTTGAGGGATTTGTGTTTCAGCGCTTTCCTGTTACTCTTCGCCCGCTGACAGAGCAAGACCATGAACATACCCATCCATACCATATCGTTAGGCTGCCCCAAAAACCTGGTGGACACCGAGTACCTGCTCGGCGGCCTGCCAGGCCTTGCGCTGCCCGTTGACACGCCCGAGGACGCACGCGTCGTGCTGGTGAACACCTGCGGTTTCATCCGCCCGGCGGTGGAGGAATCCCTGGCCGAAATACTCGACGCGGCCAAGGCCATCCGCGACCTCACCCCCAAACCCCTGCTGGTGGTGGCCGGTTGCCTGGTAAGCCGCTACGGCGAGGCCGACCTCAAGGCCGGGCTGCCCGAGGTGGATCTGTGGATCACCACCCACCAGCTGCCGGACTGGCCCTCCATGATCGCCCGCGCCCTGGCAGGCGCAACGCCCCCATCCGGCGCGAACATCTCGGCTGCGGCTGACACGGCGGCTCCGGCCGTCACGCCTGGCTCCACAGCTCTTGCACCCGCAGTCGGGACAGTGGTCGGGCCATCCACGGCGACCACGGCAGGGTCTGCACCGGAAACGCCGAAGCGGCTGCTCTCCAGCCCGCCCTCCTACGCCTATCTGAAGATCAGCGAAGGCTGCCGCCACGCCTGCCGTTTCTGCACCATCCCCTCCATACGGGGAAAGCTCAAAAGCCGCCCGGCAGACGAAATTGTGCAGGAAGCCGCCACAGTGCTGGCCTCGGGCCGCAAGGAACTCATCCTGGTGGCCCAGGATTTAACCGCCTTCGGCCACGACCTTTCGCCCAAGCAGGGGCTGGCCCAGCTGCTGGACGGCCTGCTGCCCCTGCCGGGGCTGGAGCGCCTGCGGCTGCTCTACCTGTACCCGGCCGGGCTGACCAAAAAGCTGCTGACCCACCTGCGCCAGGCCGGGCCGAAGCTCATGCCCTATTTCGACATCCCCTTGCAGCACGCCCACCCGGACATCCTGGACGGCATGGGACGTCCCTTTGCCAACGACCCGCGCAAAGTCATCGATCTGGTGCGCTCCGTCTTCCCGGAGGCGGCCATCCGCACCAGCCTGATCGTGGGGTATCCCGGCGAGACCAAACGCCATTTCAATTTTTTGCTTAACTTTGTGGAAGAGGTGGGTTTCCAGCACCTGGGCGTGTTCGCCTACCAGGCCGAGGACGGCACCCCGGCAGCCGCCCTGCCCGGCCAGGTGCGCCCCGGAGAACGCCAGGCCCGGCGCGAAGCAGTGATGGAACTCCAGGCGGATATTTCCAAAAAGTGGCTGGCCGGGTTCAAAGGCAAGGAACTCGACATCCTGGTGGATGCGCCCCATGCCGAATGGCCGGGCCTGCACGTGGGCCGGGCCTGGTTCCAGGCCCCGGACATCGACGGCGTCACCTACGTCTCCGGCCCCGGCGTCGAACCCGGAGCCCTGGTACGGGCCACGGTGGAAGGAACCAAAACCTACGATCTGGTTGCCCTGGCCTGACCATGCGGCATCCCAAGTACGGTCGCGTTGCGTTTCTTTCGTCCCGGAGGCCATCCCCCGCGCCCGCCGGATGCGGCTTTGCCCGCACACCTCAGCACAGCCGCCACGGCGAGGCTTGATATCCATGCGCGATACCCAGGTACGAAAGCTTTTCGAGGATGTAGCCGCGGGCTACGACATGCAGAACACCGTGCTCTCCCTGCGCATCGACGTGCTCTGGCGCAAGACCCTGGCCCGCATGCTGCCTGCCGGACACCCCGTCGCCGTGCTGGATGTGGCTGCGGGCACTGCCGAAGTCTCCATGGAAATCTGCCGCCAACGCCCCCTGGCCACCGTGCTGGGCGTGGATTTCACCCCGGCCATGCTCTTTGTGGGCAACCCCAAAATCGCCCGGCGCGGCCTGGCCGGGCGCATCCGCCTGTGCGCCGGGGACGCCCGCTGCCTGCCGCTCCCCGACGCCTCGGTGGACGCCGTGACCATCGCCTTCGGCATCCGCAACGTGGAGGAGCGCCTAGTCGCCCTCAAGGAATTCCACAGGGTGCTCAAACCCGGCGGACAGCTGCTGGTGCTGGAATTCTCCCTGCCGGACAACCCCGTGCTGCGCTTCGCCTACCGCCTGTATTTCGACCACATCCTGCCCCCCTTCGGCAATTGGCTCTCGCGCACCAACTACGCCTACACTTACCTGATGACCTCGGTACACGCCTTCCCCGGCCCCCAGGCCTTCATTGAAGAGATCAGAGAGGCCGGTTTCACCAATGTGACACAGACGCCCCTTTCCGGGGGTATCGCCAGGATACATGCAGGGGTGAAGGATTGAGGCGGTTGCAAAATACACCAATCAAGAAACAGCCGAAGAGGGATGGGAGTGACGCGAGGTCTAGAGTGCTTTTGGGGAATACCTAAAGGTTGTTCAACACGAGGTGTTTCATGTCTCGTGGCAAATATCTCTGACCATTCACTATATGCTTGATTCTTCCTCTTGCGGACTCCGATAGCTGGAATATGCCGCCCGCTTCAGTCGGCTCCTCCGCGTCCCGGACACCATGAACGGCTTCAGGTCCTCCCTTGACAGGATCATTCACCCGATTCATGATGCGAAAATCATGATAAAACGCTCTCTTCCGGCGCAAAGGCTCTTCCAATGAAAGTCAACTGGCCCGAACGATTCTATTGCAACTCGCCCGTCCGCCGTCTCTTCCAGCGCCGCGAAACGGCTTTGTGGAACGCCATGCGGCCCATGCCGCCAGGCGGCGAATGCCTGGAAATCGGCTGCGGCAACGGCGCGGGCGCAGGCCTCATCGTGGAAATGTTCGCCCCGGCCAAGCTCCACTGCCTGGACCTTGACCCTAAAATGATCGCCAAGGCCCAGCGCCGCAAGGCCAAACACGGCCCCCGCCAGGCCGTGTTCATGGAAGGCGACGCCCAGAATCTGCCCTTTGCCGACGCCAGCATGGACGCCGTGTTCAACTTCGGCATCGTCCACCACCTGGAAGACTGGCAGCGCGGCATCTCCGAGGTGTCGCGGGTGCTCAAACCCGGCGGAGCCTTCTACTTCGAAGAAATCTTCGAGGCCCTGTACGCCAACTGGATTCTGCGCCACGTGGTGCTCCATCCCACGGACAACCGCTTTCAAGGCCCCCAATGGCGGCAGGCCCTGGCCGGATGCGGCCTGGAGCTGCTGCCGGGCTACCGGGAATCGCGCCACACCACCGTAGGGGTGGCGGTGAAACCCGCCCAGGACTGTGGGAACGGAGGCCAATGTGCTTGACGCCCTCAGCGATCCTGTAGCGCTCTCGCGCCTTCAGTTCGCTCTGACAACCATGTTCCACATCGTCTGGCCGCTGCTGACCATCGGGCTGGCGGGCTTTCTTGTTATCATGGAAGCCTTGTGGCTCAAGACCGGCGACGCCATGTATTACCGGCAGTTCCGCTTCTGGGCTAGAATCTTCGGGGTGGGCTTTGCCGTGGGCGTGGTCAGCGGCATCCCGCTGGAATTCCAGTTCGGCACCAACTGGGGGCCGTTCTCCCTGGCCACGGGCAACTTCCTGGGCCAGGTGCTCTCTATCGAAACCTCCTCGGCCTTCATGCTGGAATCGGTGTTCCTGTCCATCATGCTTTTCGGCTGGAAGCGCGTGCCGCCCAAGGCCCACTTCGCGGCCACTATTCTCGTGTTCCTCGCGGCCTCGCTATCGGCTTTCTGGATCATGGCCGCCAACTCCTGGATGCAGACCCCGGCTGGTGGCTCCTTTGTTGACGGCGTTTTCATACTCGACAACTACCAAACCGCCGTCCTCAACCCAGACACCCTGCTGAGTTTCAGCCATATGTGGCTGGCCTGCCTGGAAACCAGCCTGTTCGTGGTGGGGGGCCTCTCGGCCTGGCACATCATGAAAGGCCGCGATGTCGCCTTCTTCCTGCGATCCTTCAAGATAGCCCTGGTGATGGCCGTGGCCGTCACGCCTTTGCAGGCCATGCTGGGCGACGCCTCGGGCGTGCATATCGGCCAGGCCCAGCCCGCCAAGGTCGCGGCCATCGAAGCCCACTGGGAGACCAACGCGCCGGGCACACCGGCGGCCTGGAACATGCTTGCCTGGCCCGACCCGGAACACGAGCGCAACGCCTTTGCCATCCAGATTCCCTATGTGCTCAGCCTGCTCATCACCCATACCCCCACTGGCACCGTGCCCGGCCTCAAGGACTTCCCCAAAGAAGACCGCCCGCCCATCGTACTGCCCTTTTATGCCTTTCGGATCATGGTGGGCATCGGTTTCGCCATGGCAGCCCTGATGGCCGCGACCCTGCTCGCCTGGCGGCGCGGACTGCTGACGCCGGAAAAGGCTCCGCTCCAGAAGAGGCTCCTGTTCGTCTGGCTGGCCATGGTCCCGCTGGGATTCGTGGCCACGGAAATGGGCTGGCTCACCCGCGAGGTGGGCCGCCAGCCCTGGATCGTCTACGGCCTGCTGCGCACCGGGGATTTCGCCTCGGCCCTGCCCCCCCAGGCGGTGCTCATGAGCCTTTCCATGTTCCTTGTTCTCTATTCCGTGCTGCCCGTGGCGGCGCTGTTCTTCATCGGCCGCATCCTGGCCAAAGGCCCCGATCCGGCCATAACGCCGCCGTCGCGCTGAGGACACGCCATGGACGCTTCCATTCTGCCCGAACTGTGGTTCTGGGTCATCGCCGTCATCCTAGTCATCACCCTGGTTACCGACGGTTTTGACCTCGGGGTGGGGATTCTGACGCTCTTCACCAGCCAAGAGGAACGGCGCAAGCGCCTCATGCAGAGCATCGACGCCGTCTGGCACGCCAACCAGACCTGGCTGGTGATTCTGGGCGGCATGGTCTTCGGAGCCTTCCCCAAGGTCTACGCCCTGGCTCTGCCCGTGCTGTACCTTCCCGTTATCCTGCTGCTGGCCACCCTGGCAGCCAGGGGCGTGGGGCTAGAATACTACGCCCACGCCATTGCTCCCCGGCGCTTCTCCACTCTTTTCGGGTTGGGGAGCCTGGCCACCGCCATGCTGCTGGGGGCCATGCTTGGCGCCGTGCTCCTGGGCCTGCCCGATACTCCGGGCGTGTTCGCCTGGGCCACTGGGCCAAGCGGCGCCGGGGCGGCGCTTGGGGCGCTTATCCTCCCGTGTCTGGCCGTGGTGCTGGGCGGCGGCTGGGCCTCGGGCAAGCTGCCGGAATACCAGCCTCCGCGCATCCTGGCGGCGGTAGCCTGGGCCGGGCTGATCTTCCAGGCCGCACTTGCCGCACTGTTGCCCCTGCCCGCCCTGCTCGGCCTGCCTGTGGCCATGGCGGCCATGGTTTATTTCGCCTGGCTGCTCATGGCCTTGAACCAAGGTAAAGGGATCTTCCCCGCAGCGGCCAGCTACACTACAGCCTGCCTGGTAGCCTGGGCCATGGCTGTGCGCCCGCTGCTCACGGACCCGCGCCTGTCGCCGGAAACGGCTGCGGCGCAGCCCCAGTCGCTAATAGTCATGCTCTGGTGCTTCGGCCTGGTGCTGCCCGTGGTCTTTGCCTACACCATCTACCAATACCGGGTGTTTCGCGGCCCTGCGGCCCCTGGGGACACCCATTATTAATTTGTGAGGATTTTCGCTCCATGCCCCATTCTTCGTATGTTCCCGGCGCATCGGGCGGTCACGGCGCTCCGGGCGGCCCGGCAGGCATCAGCGCCATGGGCCGCCTAAAGTATTTTCTGGCTCTTTCCCGCACTCCCCACGGCCTGCTGGATATGACCGCGCCTGTGCTCACGGCCTTGCTGTGGCTGGGCCATTTTCCCTCCCCCGGCGTCACCCTGCTGGGCATGGTCACGGCCTTTGCCGCTTATACTGCCATCTACGCAGTCAACGACCTGGCCGACTATCCTACGGATACAGCCAACTACGGCGGCGGCACGGTGGATACCACGGGCTATCTGGACGCGGTGTTCGTGCGACACCCCCTGGCTCAGGGCAAGCTCGGCCTCGGCCAGGGAAAGGCCTGGGCCTTGGGTTGGGGAATCCTGGCTCTTGCCGGGGCCTGGGCCCTCAACCCGGCTTGCGCCGGGCTGCTGCTGCTGGGTGCGGGGCTGGAAGTGGTGTACTGCAAATTGTTGAAGGTCACCCATCTGCGGGCGCTTTTAAACGGGGTGGTCAAGACCCTGGGCGGCGTGGCTGCCGTGCTGGCGGTGGACCCTCTGGCCGGAACGTGGTTCCTGGCCCTGGTATTCGCCACGTTCTTTCTGTGGGAGATTGGGGGACAGAACATCCCCGCGGACTGGTTCGACCTGGAACTGGATCTCAAGCAGGGCGCGCGCACCATGCCGGTCAGCCTGGGCACGGAGCGCGCGGCGCGCCTCTCTTTCCGGTGCCTCGGCAGCGCCGCGGTGCTTGGCGTCGCGCTGCTGGCCCTCTCCCCGGCAAGGCTGCCCTGGACGCTCCTGCTGCTGGCGGCGGGGCTCAACTTCTGGCTGCTGGCCCTGCCCGCCTGGAGGCTCCAACGGGAGTGCAGCCGAGCTGCGGCCTCCCGGCTGTTCAACCGGGCCAGTTACTTTCCCCTGGGCATGCTGGCTATCACCCTGCTGTGGTTTGCCCTGCGCTAGACACGCCCGGCCATCACTCGTGCGCCGGAAAGGTGAGATTGGCCCCGTACCACCCGATGACGCCCATCACCGGCACCATGGCGAACACCAGGACGGCGTAGGCACCAGGGTCGGCCAGGGCGTCAGGGTCAACAAACCACCAGCCCGTACCCAAAAGAAATGCCAGCCACAGCACAGGGCTCAGGACCAGTTTGATCAGCACCGGCCTGATGGGCTGCTGCCCGTAATTGTAACGCCAGGTGGCCAGGCCGGTGAGAATTGCCACCGGAGTGAACAGTGCACCCAGGAGCATGCAGCCGTAGACCGTGTACGCGAACACCTCCCCGCCGAGGTACAAAAAACAGGCCATGCAGAACGCCGCACCGGTGGCGAAGGCGATGGGAAAGTGCACGGTCATGGGATGGGGATGACGGCGCAGGAAGGGATTTTTGCGCAGCAGCCAGGGGAGCTGCGGCTCGTCGGAGTGGTCGGGGATGGCACTGGGAACCACGGCCAGCACGCCGACCTGGGGGCAGCGTTCCAGCACGTCTTCGGCATGGGGGGCGTGGGGCAGCTCGCTGGTCTGGTCGGTTCCGGCCGAATGGCGGTTCATGTGCCGCCCAAGGCGCCACATTTTGCTTCCTGAGACGTCAATCACCCGCCCTTTGTAGGCCACGTAGGCCGGACGGCCGTCCTTGCCGTCGCAGGCGGCAAGCTCCTCGTGGGAGAAAGTCTTCATCTCCTGGCTCATGAGCGCTCCTGGAAAAAAGGGAATTTGACCGTTGGGGCCATTTTCAACCTACATGAGTTGGCTCGCGCCTGTCCAGACGCGCCTTGCCCTTGCGCCCGTTCCTGAAGTATGGGGCATTTGACGAATCGAAGGATACTTTATGCTCGATGTTTTGCTGCCCATCGGCCTGGTCTTCGTACTGCTGGTGATGAACGGTTTTCTGGTTTGCGCCGAGATGGCCGTGCTCACCTCGCGCAAGCCCAAACTGGCCCATCTGGCGGAAAAAGGCGACACGGGCGCGGCCCTGGCGCTGTCCATGGCTCGCGAACCGGACCGTTTTCTCTCCGCCACCCAGACCGGCATCACCCTTCTTACCATTCTCTCCGGCGCTTACGGCGAAGCGGCGCTTGGCCACTATGCCGAAAACCTGCTGACAGGCATCCCCGCGCTGGCTCCGTACGCCCATATTGTCGGCTTCGGATTCATGGTGCTCATCATCACGCTGTTCACCCTGGTACTGGGCGAACTGGTCCCCAAACGGCTGGCTCTCGCCAATCCCGAGACCGTCGCCGCGAAGGTAGCCCGGCCCATGTCTCTGCTCATCGTCCTGGCCGCGCCCGTCGTGCGGATGCTGGCCTTCACCACCAGGGCCATCCTCATGCCCCTTGGCATCAGCCGGGCGGTGGACTCCAATGTCTCCGAAGAGGAAATAAAGATCATCGTGCGCGAGGCCGTCACCTCCGGGGTGCTTGAAGAAGCCGAAAGCGACATGGTGGAGAGGGTGATGCGCCTGGGCGACAGGCCCGTGGGCACGCTGATGACCCACCGCGCCAAAATCGTCTCCCTTGACCTGAACCAGCCTGAAGATACGCTGCGCCAAAATATCGTCGACCAGCCCTTCACCCGTTTTCCTGTGGTGCGCGGTGGGCTCGACAACGTGCTGGGCGTGGCCGTGGCCAAAGACCTTCTGTCGGTGAACCTCTCCGGCCGATCCTTTAACCTGGAAGTTTTGCTTACCCAGCCGCCCTACCTGCTGGAGACAACATCGGCCTTCACCCTGCTGGAGCAGCTCTCCGCTTCTGGACAGGGCATGGCCATGGTGGTTGACGAATACGGCGACATCCAGGGCCTGGTCACCCTGACCGACGTACTGGCCTCCATCGTCGGCGACATGGTGCTGCCCGAGCGCACCAAGGAACCCCGCATCGTCACCCGGGAAGACGGCTCCTGGCTCATCGACGGCCTGACCCCCATGGACGAGGTGTGCGACCTGCTGGACCGGGACATGCCCGAAGGCGATTTCCAAACCCTTGCCGGTTTCGTACTGCACACCCTGGGACGCATTCCGGCCATTGCCGAGCACTTCGAGTGGGAAGGCTACACCTTCGAGGTGGTGGATATGGACGACCACCGGGTGGACCGTGTGCTTGTGCAAAAAGTCCCATAACCTGCCCTGAAAGGCTCCGAACCCGCACAATCCGTATTGTCAGGCGGCCGCTTGTCTGATACAGAGATAAATCCTTTTGCGAGGGAATATCCTGTTGGAGGTCAACTGGTCATGGCAAACACTCAAGAGCAAGCGCAATCGTCAAACCCCGCGGACATGGAGGTCAACTTCGAGGCCGCCCTGGAGAACTATCTTAACGAAGACTTCGGGGATCTTGAAGAAGGCATCATCACCAAAGGCGTTGTCGTGCGCGTGGGCAAGGAACACATCCTTGTCGACGTGAACTTCAAGTCCGAGGGCCAAATCCCGGTGTCGGAATTCACCGACCCCGAAGGCAACCTTACCATCAACGTCGGTGACGAAATCGACGTCTACGTGGTGGGCAAAAACGAATCCGAAGGCACCATCCACCTCTCCCGCGACCGCGCCAAGCGGATGCAACTGTTCGACAAGCTGGAAGACCTCCAGGATAAAGACGATATCATCACCGGCAAGATCATGCGCCGCATCAAGGGCGGCTATACCGTCGATCTGGGCGGCGTCGAAGCCTTCCTGCCCGGCTCCCATGTCGATCTGCGCCCCGTGCCGGACATGGACGCCCTGGTTGGCAAGGACTTCGAGTTCCGCGTCCTCAAAATCAACCGCCGCCGCTCCAACGTCATCGTCTCCCGCCGCGTGCTGCTGGAAGAGCGCCGCGAGTCCATGCGCCGCGACCTGCTCACCACCCTCGACGAGGGCCAGGTGGTCACCGGCCGGGTGAAGAACATCACCGAATACGGCGTCTTTGTGGACCTGGGCGGCCTCGACGGCCTGATGCACATCACCGACATGTCCTGGAAGCGCGTCAAGCACCCCAAGGAAATGGTCGGGTTGGGCGATGAGCTGGAACTCAAAGTACTCTCCTTCGACAAAGACAAGCAGAAAGTCTCGCTGGGCATGAAGCAGCTCTCCGATGATCCCTGGCAGAACATCGCCGACAAGTACCCCATCGAACGCCGCATGTCCGGCAAGGTGACCAACCTTGTCGATTACGGCGCCTTTGTGGAACTTGAAGCCGGTGTGGAAGGCCTGGTGCACATCTCCGAGATGAGCTGGACCCGCAAGCTTCGCCACCCGTCCCAGATGGTGCACGTGGGCGACGAAGTGGAAGTGGTCGTGCTTGGCGTCGACCAGGACAAAAAGCGCATCAGCCTCGGCATGAAGCAGGTCAAGCCCAATCCGTGGGACCTTGTTGCCGAGAAGTACCCCGAAGGCGCAGTGCTTGAAGGCACCGTGAAGAACATCACCGAATTCGGTATCTTCATCGGTATCGAAGACGGCATTGACGGCCTCATCCACGTGTCCGACATCTCCTGGACCAAGAAAGTCCGCCACCCCGGCGAGATGTTCAAGGTGGGCGATGTGGTGCGCGCCAAGGTGCTCACCGTTGACAAGCAGAACGAAAAGTTCACCCTGGGCATCAAGCAGCTGGCCGACGACCCCTGGCACGATGTGCCTGCCCGCTACCCCGTGGGCGGCATGGTCAAGGGCCTGGTGACCAACATCACCGACTTCGGCCTGTTCGTTGAAGTTGAAGAAGGCATTGAGGGCCTGGTGCACGTCTCCGAGATCAGCCGAAAGAAGGTGAAGACCCCGGCCGAGCTCTACAAGGAAGGCGACACCATCGAAGCCCGCGTCATCCACGTCAGCGCCGACGAGCGCCGCCTGGGCCTGTCCATCAAGGCTCTCAAGGAAGAAGAAGACAAGCGCAAGTCCAAGGAATACCGTTCCTCCGGGCCCGAAGTCGGCTCCAACCTGGGCGATCTGCTCCGTCAGAAGCAAGAGGATGCCCAGCAATAACGTAGAGACCTCTCCGAAAGCAGGCTTTCGGCGCCGCCACCCGGTGCTGTTTGTCTTCGGAGTCCTGTTCATGGCCATGGCCCTCACAACGGGGGCCATGGCCTTCTTTTCGTCGCCCTCCACATCCTCGTCGGCGTTTGACGACGGAGCCTTCAAGTGGCCCCACAGCGACACCATCGGCATCGTCACCATTGAAGGCACCATCGAAAGCTCGGACAAGGTGGTCGCCTTCCTGCGCAAGCTGCGCCGGGATTCGGACGTCAAAGGGGTGCTCCTGCGGGTGAACTCCGGGGGCGGCGGCTTCGGCCCGTCCCAGGAAATCTACCGCGCCGTGGCCACACTGGCAGAAAAGAAACCCGTGATAGCCACCTTCGGCTCCGTGGCGGCCAGCGGCGGCTACTATGCGGCCTGCCCGGCCAAGCTTATCTACGCCCTTCCCGGCACCATCACCGGCTCCATCGGCGTGCGCAGCCAATACCCCGAGGTTCTAGGCCTGACCGACAAAATCGGCGTCACCTTCCACACCTTCGCCTCCGGCAGGCTCAAGGACGCGGGTTCGCCCTTCAAGCAATTGTCCGCCGAGGACAAGGCCTACATTGAAGACCTGCTCTCCGAACTCCATGGTATTTTCCTTGGCGACGTGGCCACTGCCCGCAAGCTTACCTTCGACAAACTTAACGCTCTGCAGGGGCGGGCCGTCACCGGTGCCAGCGCCATCGGCCTAGGCCTGGTGGATAAGATCGGCAGCCAGGAAGATGCCATGGAAGAGCTCAAAAAGCTTACCGGCGTGTCCAAACCCGCCTACCTTCGCGGACCCAAACGCCAGGAAAACAAACTGGAAGATTTTTTCGGCATGCTCGGCAGCGCCTTCTTCAAGGGAATGCAGAGCGGCCTTCCAGCCTCCGGCCCTCGCGCCGAATAGCCGCAGCAGGGCGGCATCCCCTGGCCTGTTCCTCCTAGACTGTTGACTCTCCAGCAGAATCAGGTAACTTGACTGGTGCTGAACCACGGTCACAGCAGTGTTGCCGGCAGGTGAAAGGCGTTCCCCCGTGCTCCCTTAACGCTATCGGGTTTACCCAATGCCCCAGGCAGACTACCGCAATTTACGAGTCCTCGTGGTGGAGGATGACCAACCGTCCCGTTTCTGCCTGACTATGGCCCTGGAGTCCCGTGTGGCCCAGGTCATTCAAGCGGAAAATGGTTTGGTTGGTTTGGAACGCTTCCGCGAGTACGAACCCGACGTGGTCATCACCGACCTGCGCATGCCCCTTATGGGCGGCCTGGACATGGTGAGGGGCATCCGGGATTTCGGCGGCGATCCCTTCTTCATTGTTGCCTCGGGTTTTAGCGACGAAGAATTTTACCTGGGTGCCATTGAACTCGGGGTCAATCTTTTCGTCAAAAAACCCAGCCACATCGAAGATATCCTCAAAGGGCTCGCACGGGCCGCCGCCGAATCTCACAAGCGCAAGCACGACGCATACCGCCGGGCGCTCTCCGACGGGCTGCTGGCCCATGTGCCCAACTGCCACCTGCTCACCGACGGCGAAAGCATTCAATATTTCAACGATCCCCAGTCCATTCTCCCGGTCAAGGCTGGTGAAGGCCAGCGGCTTGGCCCCTTCCTGCGCGAGCACTTCACGCTGAGAGCGCGTCGTGGCACGGTGGTCACCTCCATGCCCCAAGGCATCGCCGCCTGGCTGGAACGGCATAGCGGCCAGGAGTTCATCCTGTCTTCAATTGACGGCGCATCCCCCACCGGGCCGCGCCGCTTTCTGCTGCGAGTCGATAGAGTTTCCTTCGACTCCGGGTACAGCAGCCTGTTGACCTTCACCGACATCTCCCTCATCGAAAACGAACGGGAGCGCTTCTACCAGTTGGCCGGACGGGACTTCCTGACCGGGGTGGCCAACCGCCACGCCTTTGAAACCGAGCTTGCCCGCGAGGCCGGACGCGCCCGCAGGCACGGCTCGGAACTCTGCCTGACCATGCTCGATATCGACGATTTCAAAGGCGTCAACGACCGCTTCGGCCATCAGGCTGGCGATCAGGTGCTGGTAAAGTTGGCCAAGACTGTGACCGAAGGCGTACGCATGACCGACGTGGTCTGCCGTTATGGCGGCGAGGAATTCATGGTCATCATGCCCCAGACCACCCTTGAGGGTGCCTGGTCCTGCGCCCGTAAACTCTGCCGGGCCATCGCCCGCCAGGATTTCGGCATAGAACGCCAGATCACCGTAAGCGTCGGCGTGGCCCAGTTCAAACCGGACCAGTCCCTGGAGACCCTGATTCACCGGGTGGATACCGCCCTGTACCAGGCCAAGGCGGGTGGCAAGAATCAGGTGATCGTTGCCGGCCCTTCCAATTTTTTCTGCACAGGACAGTGAGGCGCTCGGCATAACGGAAAGAGGCCTCCGGCGGCCAAAGGGGGATTCCCCCTTTGGAATCCCTTAGAGTTATGAAAGCGGGGGCGTTCTTGGGAACGCCCCCGCGTCGTTTGGACTGGCGAATGGCCCTACAAGGCTCGGGTCAGAACCATTCCAGGCAGCCCGGATGCGGCTTTCTCCAGGCTTTCCGGCGATCCGAGGGCAACTACGGGAGCCTCCAGCATAGCCGCCTCCATTACCGAACCGCATTGGCGCAGATCGGCCAGGGTCGTGCCCATGACCTCGTCGCGCACGGCCTGGCGGATGGCGTCGGTATCCCCTGCCCAATGGCGCAGCAGGGCGCTGTACCCCTTAGAATCGGGAAGCTGGTAGGCGTCCAGGTCGCCCACCGCGCCTATGACGGTGCGTTCCAGCTCGTCGGCGGTTATATCCAAAGCGGCCAGGAAGGTGCCGGCCTGCCCAAAGGCCTCCAGAGTGGGCAGTACTCCGGGATCGCGGTAGGACAGCATGGTCAGAAGCCCGGACCAGCGGTCAAAGGCGCAGAAGGCCCCGTACGCCCCGCCGCGCACCCGCACACGCTCCCAAAGATAGGCGTTGCGCAGGTAGCGGCAGGCCACCATCATGGCTCCCGGCTTCACCTGGCCGAATCCGGTGACATCGCGGCCCTGGGCCACATAGTTCACCTGGACCGGAGCGCTCAAGCCTTCACACGCGGGCCAATCCAGGGCTGGCCAGAGGGCCTGGACGGACGCGCCCTGTGGCAGGCGGGCACACATGCCAGCCAGGGCGGGCTCGAAGGTTTCGAAGCTCTTTGCATCCAGGGTAACGTTGGCGCTCAAGTTTCCCCGGCGCAGAACCTCGGCCCGCAGGGCGTGCAGGCTGTCCCGCAGCTTGGGCCACTGGGCAGGGAAATCCCCGGCCCAGCCTCGCAGGACATTGATGGCTGTCAGCCCGCTCACACGCTCCTCGGCCAGGGCGGCCCGGTGGAAACGCGCCCGCAACCGCCTGGCGGCAAAGGCATGGCCCGAAGGGGCCAAGCTGCGTTCAGCCCTGGCCTTGGCCTCGAAAAGCATCTGCCGGAATCTGTCCTGATCATCAAAGTTGGCCCGCGTCAGCGCCGCCTCAAGAATATCGAGCATGTCTCCGGCCTTGTCCGGCGTAGCCTTGGCCCGTAGAACCAGCCGCGACACGGCTGCGTCTCCGGTTGGCTGACCCACCATGGCCGAGAAATGGATGTCGCGGCCAATGCCGCCGGTCTTGCGGGCGATGCGTTGGGCAAAGGTGGCAAAATCCTCCGTATCGGTGCCCATCTCCACAAGCGAACGGGCGAAAAGCGGCAGCAGGGGAAGATGTTGCGGATCCACGCCGGAGAGGTCAAAGCCCAGATCACAGTAGATCACGCCGTTTGTGGGCAGGTCGTGGTAAAACACCCCGCCCTCGCGCCACGTTCCGGGAATGAGGGTGTTGGCCGAGGGCAGGTCGGCCAGATGCAGTTTGGGAATGGTGGCCAGGGCTTCAGGCGTGTCCGGGGTTTCCTGAAACCGGGTGATGCGCTCTGCCAGCTCCAGGGCGTGGCGGCGTTCATCCTCGGAAAGTTTGGCCTGGGCGGCTACCAGCCGGGCGCGCTCCTCAGCGGCCTGGCGGGCGCTCAACTCGGAATCGGGCAGGAGCACCACGGTAACCCGGTGCGGATTCTCCAGAAAGTGTTCGCGCAGAAGGTCTTCCAGCACAGGCTCCCCGGCGGCCAGTCTGGCTTTGAACGCGGACAGGGGCGCATCAAAGCGCAGAGTGGCCAGAGGATCGTCGCCGTGCAGCCAGGTGGTGAGCGCCCGGAGCATAAGGGAAAGGCCGCGTGGGAAGGAGCCGGTATTGTTTTCGCGCAGCCGGAACTCCAGGGTGTTCACCGCCGCCTCCACGGCCTCCGGGGCCACGCCGGTTTCGGCCAGACCGGCTAGTGTGGAGAGGATCAGCTCTTCGGCTGCCGGGATGTCCTTGGCAGCCAACCCTTTTAAGCCAGTGGAGAAATACATCTGGCGCAGTTCCGTTTCCAGGCCGATGCCAGCGAGATCCTCGCCCAGCCCGGAATCAATGAGGGCCTTGCGCAGCGGCGAGGCCGAGAGTCCGATAAGCACATGCTCCAGCACGGAAAGGGCCAGCACCCGGTCGACGTCGAACACCTCGGGCAACAGCCAGTTCAGTGTGAAAAAGGCTTTGGCCTCGTGCCCGTCCTGGTCCGCTCCGCAGGCGTAAGGGAACTCCGCGCGTAGCGGTTTGCAAAAACGGGGTTGCAGGGCTACTTCGGAATCCACCTCTATGGCGCTGAAGTCCTTGAGGTAGCCTTCCAGTATTTCCAGCCTGCGGTCAGGATCGTCGTCACCATAGAAGAAGAACCTGGCGTTGGAGGGATGGTAATACCGCGCATGAAAATCCTTGAACTGCTTGTAGGTCAGGTCCGGGATGTTCGCGGGCTCGCCACCGGAATTTACCCCGTAGGTGACTGCGGGGAACAGCGACCGCTGGGTCATCTCCGACAGCAGGCTGTCCGGGGAGGAATAGGCCCCTTTCATTTCATTGTAGACCACGCCCTTGAAGACCATCTGGCCGTCCTGGTTTTCAAAGTGCCAGCCCTCCTGCCCGAAGATTTCTTCTGGGATGCGGGGGTAGAACACGGCGTCCAGATAGACGCCCACCAGATTGTAGAAATCGGCAGTGTTGGCGCTGGCCACCGGGTAGCAGGTCTTATCAGGGTATGTGAAGGCGTTGAGAAACGTCTGTAAGGAGCTTTTGAGCAGCTCCACGAAGGGCTCTTTCACGGGATACCGGCGGGAACCACACAGCACCGAGTGCTCCAGAATATGGGGTACTCCGGTGGAATCGGTGGGCGGCGTGCGGAAGCTCACGCCGAAAACCTTGTTTTCATCCGGGCAGATAAGCGATAGCGCCTCGGCACCAGTGGCCCGATGGCGATAGAGACGGGCGGTGATGGCGTATTCCTCGATGAGGGTTTCGCGCACGAAGTCAAAAGCGTTGGCGGCAGACATGGGGCCTCCCCGTAGACAGGATTATGGCGTTCTATCCCAGGGGCCCGAGTTCGCCAAGTTGTGTTTATTTCGGCGGAAGGCAATTTTTTTCTTGCCCACCCTCCCCTTAAGCATGTATTAAATTTTCATTAACTTTTCGTTAACCCGCCCAGGAAGTGGCGGCAGACGAAAAAACCCGGCGGTCTGCCCCCTGAACCGCTGGCCGCAGATAAGGGCCCCAGAGGAAATAGTGCGAACAACGGGCTCATATTCTTGCGAATTTTTGAAAAGTGCACTAGGGAGATCTGCCGCAGGCGGAATTTGCTTGCCCGCCCGGCGTTTTTTTCGCTAACGTTTTTTGGAGGACACGCAGACCATGCGGGGTTTTGTCCCCCAACCGGTTCGCGTTTTTAAGGCTCTGAGGGTGGCTCTGGCTTTTAGGCGACAATTCACTTTGACTTTTGGAAGGAGGACTTTATGTCTGGTTTGAAGAAAATGCATCTCATCGTAGCCATGATGATCATGGCCCTGGTGGCGACGGCCATGCCGGCCGCCGCCAAGAAACTGGTTCCCAAGGTTGACAACTTCATCCTGTTCCAGGACCACTCCAGCTCCATGGCCTTCGCCTACAAGGGCCAGCGCTATGTGCAGATGGGCGGCGTCTCCAAGATCATGATGTCCAAGTCCACCATGGTGGAACTCAACAAGATGATCCCCGACCTCAACTACAAGGGCGGCGTCTACACCTTCGCTCCCTACAAGCAGTACGGCGCTATGGCTCCTTACAACAAGGCCGCCATCGACAAGGCCATTGCCCCCATCAAGACCGATTACGAAGCTTACGGCCGCATGACCCCCATGGGCATTGGCCTGCAGGATCTTGACAAAGTGATCGGCACCCTGTCCGGCAAGACCGCTGTCATCATCTTCTCCGACGGCGACTCCAACCGCGGCATCGACCCCGTGGCCGTGGCCAAACAGCTGCAGTCCAAGTACGGCGACAAGATCTGCTTCTCCGTTGTCAGCTTCGCCGACAACAAGCACGGCGAGATGGTCAACAAGGAAATCGCTGCCCTGTCCAAGTGCGGCTGCTTCGCCCTGGGTGAAGAACTGCTGCGCAACCAGGCCGCCCGCGACGCCTTCCTGCGCTGCTCCCTGTACGACGAAATCGAAGACGAAGTGGTCATCTTCCGCTCCATCTACTTCGATTTCAACAAGTACAACATCAAGAAAGAATTCATCCCCGTTCTGGACGAAGGCGTAGCCATCATCAAGTCCAAGACCGCCATGCAGGTGATCCTGGAAGGCCACACCGACTCCATCGGCTCTGAAAAGTACAACATGGGCCTGTCGATCCGCCGCGCCAACTCCGTGAAGGCCTACTTCGTGAAGAAGGGCGTCGACGCCAACCGCATCACCGCCGTGGGCTTCGGCAAGATGCAGCCCCGTTACGACAACAAGACCGCTGAAGGCCGCAAGATGAACCGCCGCGTGGAGATCAAGTTCAAGACGAACTAGACCCCCCGCTGAACAGGTGACAAAACTAGGCGGAGCCGATAGGTTCCGCCTGGTTCTTTTTTATGGAGGTGCGTTCATGCGCAAAACCCTGGTCCCTGTCCTTATTGTCTGTCTTGGTCTCACCGGTTGCGGATACTTCGGCGAAAAGCCGGCCCCGGCGCCTGTGGTTGAAATAAAACCCGAACCCGCGCCGCCCCCGCCGCCCCCGCCGCCGCTTACCCATATGGTGCGCAAGGGTGATACCGTGGCGGCCATTGCCAAAAAATACGGTGTTTCCGCTGCGCAGTTGCTCGCCGCCAACAACCTGCCTAACGCCAAGGCGTTAAAGCTCGGAAAAGAAATTACCATCCCGGGCAAGACAGCACCGGATGTCACCAAGGCCAAGCCGGAAAAGCCCGCCAAGGAGGCCAAAGAAGCTCCCGAAAAGGCGGTCAAGGGTTCCAGCAAGCATGACCCCTTCGGCATCGAAGCGGCCTTGAAGCCGGAAAAGGCCAAGAAAGGGGCCAAGATTAAGGTGGACGACGATGCCACCTACGAAAAAGTCAAAATCGAATTTAACGACTATGCTAAAAAGTGGCTGCAAAAATCCATGGCGTTGTCCCAGAGCAGCAAGAACCGCAAGGACGTAGCCCAGGAAAACGGCAAGTTTGTCGCCTCCTACGGTGAAATTCTCATGGATACCGTGGCAACCGAGGTGAAACGCGTCGATTACCCGGATACTCCCTACGTGGCGCACATTACCTACCAGGTGCGCATGCATCGCACCTTCGGCCCCACGGCTCAGGCTGCCCAGGCTTCCAACGACGAAGAGGTCAAGGAAGAGAGCATGCGCGAGATCTTCAGTTTCAACGGACAGAAGCGCGTCTGGCGCTAGGTTTTGACGCTCTGAGCGCAAACACCCCCCTGGAATCTTCAGGGGGGTGTTTTTTTTTGGAAGAGTGTATATACTAGGAACGTGTCTGAAAAACTCCCGCCACACATACATACAGCCTTTGGAGGACTCCATGACCTGTGATTCCAACGACCACCACCATCACCACGAGCCCGTCGAACACGCCAAGGTCGGCAAGCCCGTTGCCGATTTCACCATGGAAGTGTTCGACCCCGAAGAAGGTTTTTTCGGCGACGTCTCGCTGGAAAAGCTCAAAGCGGCAGGCAAGTGGACTATCCTGTTCTTCTACCCGGCGGACTTTACTTTCGTCTGCCCCACCGAACTGGCCGATCTCGCCAGCAAACACGAAGCCTTGAAAAAACTTGGCTGCGAAGTGCTGTCCGTCTCCACGGATACCAAGTTCGCCCATATGGCCTGGAAAACCTCGGAGCGGCTTCTGGAGAACATCCGCTTCAAAATGGCCGCAGACCCCACCGGTGCGGTTTCGCGCTACTTCGGGGTTTACGATTGCGCCGCTGGGCTTGCTCTGCGCGGCACGTTCGTCATCAACCCAGAGGGCGTGCTGGTTTCCTCCGAGGTCAATTTCTACAACGTGGGCCGCAACGCCGATGAGTTGCTGCGCAAGATGGAAGCCAACAGCTACCTGGTGACCCACCCCGCCGAGGCCTGCCCGGCCAAGTGGACACCGGGCGAGAAAACGCTCACCCCCTCTGAAAAGATGGTGGGCAAGGTATACGAAGCCTTAAACAGCTAAACTGCCACCGGGAGCCGCCCGCTGGGGGCTCCCGGTTATTCCCCACAACCGCCATCCCCAATGCCTGGACGCCCGGCACTTGCGGCTGCCTTTACCGTCCTGGAGCCCCCCCATGCCCCACGCAAAAATCATAGATGCCAAGGCCTTAAACACACTGTGCAATTCGGACTCCGCGCTGCTGGTGATCGACGTGCGCCCCCCCGAGCATTTCGCATCCAGGCATATTCCCGGAGCGCGCAACTACTGCGTGTACGAGATGGTCTTTCTTGATGCCGTGCGCCAGGATATCCCCGACACCGCAACGCCTGTGGCCCTCTATAGCGCCAGCCATCGCTGCCTGGCGGCTTCCGACGCGGCCTCAAAACTGCTGCGGGCGGGTTATGAGCAAGTGATCATCTGCCAGGACGGCCTGGAAGGCTGGACCCAGGCAGGCCTTCCCCAGGACGGCCACGCTTCGCCCGAAGCAGGCGATCCTTCCTGGCTGGAGCACGGATCGCAGAGCCTAACCATCGACCTGGCCGAAAGCCGCATTACATGGACAGGCCGCAACCGCGCCGGGCATCATGTGGGCAGGGTCGCACTTTCGGCTGGGGAAGTACTGCTGCGTGACGGGCAACTAGCTCACGGAACGTTCGTCATCGACATGGAGTCGCTCCAGGATGAGGATTTGAAAGACCTTTCCCTGGCGGCGCTGCTCATCACTCATCTCAAATCTTTGGATTTCTTCCTTGTGGATCAACACCCGGAAGCCCGCTTCGAAACCACAGCCGTCATCCCGGCACCGGGCCAATGTCCGGGCATGGCCAACTACACCATAGAAGGCCAACTCACCCTGCGCGGGCTCACCCGCGAACTGCGTTTTCCTGCCACGGTGGAACCTTCGGGCGACGGGCGTCTGGTTCTGGAGGCCCACTTCGATCTGGACCGCACCCGCTGGGGGGCCTGTTACGGATCGGGCAAACTCTACGAACAGTTGGGCATGCACCTGGTGCACGACACCGTGAGCATCCAACTGCGGCTGGTGACCCTGGACCCGGCTCTTGGCAAGGGCGCAACGCCTGGCGTGTAAAAACGCCTGCTCTCGAAACCGTACGAAGGGCATTTCTTGAGGGACTCACCATGCACCAACGTCCGCCCCTCTGCGACGCAGCCCTGCGCAGCGCCTGTTCCGCTCTGCTGGCAGCGATCTTTCTGGCCCTGCCCATCGTTGCCCAGGCCGATGCCGTCACCGACAGCGTAAATACGGCAGCCCCCGCCTGCAAGGACATTGCTGCAAAGATTTTCGACTTCAAGGAACAAGGCGCAAAGGAATTCAAGAGCAGCGAGTTCCTCAAGACCGAACTGACAAAATTGGGCTTCAAGGTGACTGGCGACCTCAAGGTTCCGACGGATCTGATCGAGGGAGGCGTCTCCAAGACCGCCTTCAAGGCAGAGATGGACGGCATAGGCCCCGGCCCCACCGTTGTCATCATGATCGAGTACGACGCCCTGGCCAACGGGCACTCCTGCGGACACAACCTCATCACTGGTTCCGGCTTCCTGGCCGCCGCTGCCCTGGCCAAGCTCATGCCCCAGACTCCGGGCAAGCTGGTGGTCATGGGCACGCCGGATGAAGAACGCGGTTCTGCTGGCGGCGGCAAAATCGCTCTGCTTGAAGGCGGGCACTTCAAGGGTGCGGATGTAGTCCTGACCACTCATCCCTCGGACCGCTTCAGCCTGGATCAGCGCCTTCTGGCCATGAAGCGGGCCACCTTCACCTACAAAGGCAAGGCCACCCATGCGGCGGCCAGCCCTCACCTGGGCATCAACGCCCTGGACGCGGCCCTGCTGACTTTCAACTGCGTGGATATGCTGCGCCAGCACGTGCGCCAGGATGTGCGCATCCACGGCATCATCCTCAAGGGAGGCGACAAGGTCAACGTGGTGCCCGATCTGGCTCAGGCGGAATTCGGGGTACGCGCCCTGGACACCAAAACCATGGAAAACGCCTACAAGCGCGTTTGCGACTGCGCCCGCGCCGGAGCCCTGGGAACCGGCGCGACCCTGGAATTTGTGGAGCCCAGGGTGGCTCTGACCGCGCCCATCCCGGTGAAACCGCTCACGGAAACCCTGCACAAGGGCCTCAACGCCGCCGGGGTGGAGGACGCCAGGCTACGGGACTGGGACGAATTCGTCTCCTCGGACCTGGGCAGCGTGGGCTACGTCTATCCCACAGTAAATCTCTGGTTCAAGATCGCCCCCGACGGCACCACCCTGCACTCGGACGCCATGCGCGAGGCAGCCGGTTCCGAGGAGGGCTGGCAGGGGGCGGTGCTCGCGGCCAAGGCCATAGCCCTCACCGCCTACGACCTGCTCACCCACCCGGAGAGTGTGGAAGAAATCAACCAAGCATTCAGAAAGACTAAGGAATCGCTGTAGACTCACTCCTGAGGCTCATACGCAGGGAGTGTTCACGCCCAATCAGGTGCGCTTGCGCAGCCACCTGAAAGAGCGCATGCCGTGCACCATCTCCTGGAGCAGCGTACCGCCGCCGCCCAGCAGGCCGCGCACCGGCAGCACCAGCCCCTTGCCCATCAGCCAGTAGAGTATCCGCCGCAGGTGTTTGGAATAGACAAGTTCGGGGAAGACATCCGCTTCCAACTCCGCCTGATACAGGGCGCGGGCATCCGCGCCCTGGCCAAGCGCCGCCTGGCAGGCCTGTCCGGCCAGCTCGCCGGTGCGCAGGGCGTAATGGATGCCCTCGCCAAACAGCGGCTCCACCATGCCTGCGGCGTCTCCAGCCAACAAGGTCCGCCCCTGTGAGGGACGTCGCAGCCAGTTGCCATAGGGCAGAGGATAGCCGCGCACGGCCAGCCCGTGGTCCGCGAGGCCCAAAAAAGCCAGAAAATCGTCAAAAGCATCCTGAAAGGCCGCTTTGCCCCGCACCCGGTGCAACCCGCCTATGCCCACGATCACCCGGTCCTGATGGGGGAACACCCAGCCGTATCCGGCATCAACGAAGCCGGAATAGATGCTTGGAAAATCAGCCAGCACGTCTTCGTGCAGGCCTGTGCGCCCGGCCAGCCAGTGCCGGTCGAGCAAAAGTTCCAGGCCGAGCCCCTGCTCGGCGCGCCAGAGTTCAGGATCGAGGGCAAAGGATTTGCGCACCTGACTGAGGGCCCCGTCCGCGCCGATGAGCCATTTCCCGGAGAACTCCCGCCCTGAGGCGGTGCGCACGGCGGCCCGCTCCGGGTCGGCCCAGACCACCCGCTCGCCCTCGATAACCGTGGCTCCGGCCTTGCGGGCGTGGTTCAGGCACCAGGCGTCGAACACCTGGCGGTTGACGAAATGAAAAGGATAGACCAGCGGCCCCTGGGAGAGGATGGTCCCCCGATGGCGGATGCGGAAGTTGCCGCTGACGCGATTGATGACCCCTTGGGCTATCAGAGCTTCCGGGCTTTCGCCGAACAGCCGGGCGATGGATTGCAGGGTCTTCCAGGTGAGCAGTCCGGCACAGAGTTTATCGCGCGGGAAAACCGCCCGGTCGACGATGGTGACGGAAAAGCCCGCCTTGGCGAGCACCGTGGCCGCCGCAGCTCCGGCCGGGCCGCCCCCGGCGATGATGACGTCGTGTATGCCCATGTTGCCCCCAGAGGGCACTGCTGATACCCGTTTGGAGCCTTGGAAGCAATGCGTGGAGGTCAGGATGTTCCTGCGGGCGGCGGTTTTCGATTTCGACGGCACCCTGGCCAGGCCAAGCCTGGATTTTCCCCTGATGCGGGAGCGCATCGCCCAACTGGCCGGAGAGTACCTGGCGCTGCGCGGATCGGATGTACCGACGGTCAGCAACGGGCTCCTCAGCAGTGCCCCCACCAGACACGAATGGGCCGGTGCGTCGGCCCCGGGCTCCCGATTCGCCCAATCCGCCCTCCCCCCACTGTCGGTCCTGCCCGCCTCTCTGGAAGCGCCACTTCCAACCGATGCACCCGCATTTGCCGCACCAGCAAGTGCGCCCGCATTTGCCGCGCTGGACGCCCTGCCCGCCCTTGAGTGGATCGAGGCGGCAGCAGACGTGCTCGGCCCGCACCTTGGGGACGCATTCCGCTTCCAGGCCCATGCGCTTATCGCCACCATGGAACACGAGGCTGCGCAGCGCACCAGCCTGTTCCCCTTCGCCCGGCCACTATTGCTGGGCCTGGAAGCCCGAGGCGTGGCCGTGGGCATCATCACCCGCAACAACCGGGCGTCAGTGCAGGCCGTCTTTCCAGACGCCCCGGCCTTTACACGGCTGGTACTCACCCGCGAGGACGTGGCCGCAGTCAAGCCGGACCCGACCCATCTGCTGGCCGCTCTGGAGCAGATAGGAGCGTCCCCCGAGGCATCCCTCATGGTGGGCGACCACCCCAGCGACGTACTGACGGCCCGACGGGCCGGAACCAGGTCGGCAGCGGTAGCCAGCGGCGGCACCACGCTTGCGGCCCTGGAGCGGGAAGCACCCGATCTGCTGCTGCAAGACGCCGGGGAACTGCTGGAGATGCTGGCCGCGCGCGGCTGGTTGCCGTCCTGAACGCCTGTTGAAAAATTCCCGCTGGCTACAAGAATCGACTTTTACAACGGGCTGCTGAAGCGCACCGCTTAACGCCCGGAACGACGTTGTTCCAGTGATAGCGGGGGTCCCTCCGAAAACTTGATCTCTTAAATTTTGAAATGCCGATTACGGACGGCGAATACAAGCGATGCCCAGCAGCCCGAACATCCTGGGGCGGATCTCCACAGGGGACACCCCCATATGGGTGAGAAATCCCGACAGCCCGCCGCCGCGCATCCAGCCTGCGTAACAGGCGTGGTGCTCTTGCCCGGCCAGACGTTCCACGCCCTTGATGCCCAGCCCCAGAAGCCTCCGGCTCCAACCGGCAGGCACCAGGTAATCGGCCACCAGGACCAAGCCGCCCGACCGGGTCACCCGGAGCATCTCCAAGAAAATGGCTTCCCTGACGCCCGGAGGTTTCTCGTGCAGGGCCAGGGCGATGGTTGCGCAGGGAAAAACACCTCCCGCAAAGGGCAGACTGGCCGCATCGCCCCGCAACAACGCCGAGCGACGAAACTGAGGACGGGCCTTGGCCAGCATTGCCGGTGAGAGGTCCACTCCCAGAGCGTGAAGCCCCCCCTCCTCAAATATCCGGCATTGCCGCCCAGTGCCGCAGCAGACGTCGAGAACGGAGAACACGGGCGCAGTGCTGTTGGAGTGTGAAGAAACACCCCGAACGATTTGGAGGGTATCTCCCACCAGGGCGGCCAGTTCCCGGCGCAAGGGGGCAAGCGCCCAGGCCGTGGCAGGGTCGTAGACCGGCGCGGCCCAGGCGTATTCGTCAGCAGGTGGTTCCCCGGAGCCAGGCGTCGGCGTCACTTCAGAAGCGAAAATAGGCACCCGAGCCTCCCAAGCTTGTCAGACAGACCGTGTACCACACATAACCATAGGGGATTCCAAAGGGACATTGTCCCTTTGGCCGCCGGAGGC
>JBBRUD010000042.1:0-34435 GCA_038248065.1 Desulfovibrionales bacterium
GCACCCCCCTTGTAGCTTCGCGTTAACGAACGCTAATAATGGGGGGGCCTGGGGGTGCCCCGCACCCCCAGCGGGGTCAAGGGGCAGCGCCCCTTGTTCCCGCTGTCGGTACGGCTGGTCCCTCCCAGGCACCCCACAAGTCGGCCACGGCGTTAGCCTGGGCTTCCAGGCTGAAGGCTTTGGCCGTGGCCTGTCCGGCGGCCAGGGCGTCACGGAGGCGACCGCTCCCCTCCTGCCACAGTGCCAGCGCGTTTTCCAGCGCCAAAACACAGCCTAAAATGTCGTTGTCCGGCACGAAATAGCCGTTGCCGCCCCACTCCACCGGTCCCATGGGGCAGGGCGGGAGGTATCCGGCAGGGTCGATCTGACGCATGTACTCCCAGCCGCCAAGCCCTGCGAAGCCTACGGGAACGCAGCCGCTGGCCATGGCTTCCAGGGGCGGCAGAGGGCAACCTTCCGGGAAGCCCGTGGCCACGAACACATGGCATTCCCGAAGCGTCCGGGCCACACCGGCCTGATCGAGCCCGTGGATTTCGCGCCAGGTGGCCTTGAAGCGCCCCCTGGCCTCGAACACGGCCCGTATCTGCTCCGCCAGAGCCTTGTTCTTGCGCGGCATCCAGGCGATGGAAAGTTCACCAGGCTTGGCAGCCGGTGCAGTGAACACCGAAACATCGATGCCCGGCCGCAGTATGGGCGCGGGTACGCCGAGGCTTTGTTCCACGAACCAGGCCACCGGACGCGAGACAGCCAGGAATTCCACCGGCAGACTCCGCCAGGAGACGCCCGGCGGCAGGCCGGAGAACAGATAAGCCCAGTTCTGCACATACACCAGGCACCTGGCCTTGGCTGTGAGTCCCGGCGCCAAGGCGTTCACCCAGCCTTCTGGCACCAGCCAGAGGTCGTCCGGCGTGAGGGCTACGTCCGCAAAGTCGATTTCTGGCACATCGGCCACATCAGGCCGCCAGGTCGTCGGTTCGCGCGGCACCATATAGGCCTTGCGCCCGGCCGCCCGGAGCATGGCCCCAATGCGGTAGAGCACAGTGACGCCGCCGGTGGGTTTGCGCACTGGCGGCAGGAATATACACGTTCTCGCGGTGGAATTTGCCATCTTGTCACTTTCCCGTGCTTTGGCTAGAAGGGATGGAATCGGCAACCTTCAGCCACGAGGCCTCTTCATGCACGAAATCGAACGCCCCGGCCAGCCCCGCCCCAAGCTCACCGCCGAACAGACCCGCGTTTCCACGCTTGGCGTGGCCAAAATTCCCAACCCGCGCCGCAACTCCCTCTTCGTCGAGGACGGCCGGGGGGTACAGGCCAACATCCTGGTCGAACCGGACGCGCCCCGCCCCAAGGCAGTCACTCTGGAACTGGCCGGACCCAGGCGGACCATCTATTTCGATCCTCCTAAAACCAAATGCGCTATCGTCACCTGCGGGGGGCTTTGTCCGGGCATCAACGTGGTCATCCGCTCCGTGGTCATGGAGGCCTTTCACGGCTACGGCGTGTCGGCGGTGCTCGGGGTGCGCTACGGCCTGGCCGGGTTCATCCCCAAAACCCGCCCGGAGATCGTGGAACTCACCCCGGACTCGGTGACAGACATCCATGAATTCGGCGGATCGGTGCTGGGCACCTCGCGCGGCCCCCAGCCCATGGAGGATGTGGTGGACGCTCTGGAGCGCATGAACGCCGGGGTGCTCTTCATGCTCGGCGGCGTGGGGTCCATGCGCGCGGCACAGGCTGTCTACGATGTCACCCGCAAGCGCAATCTCAAGATCGCCGTGGTGTGCGTACCCAAAACCGTGGACAATGACATCCATTTCGTCTCCCGCTCCTTCGGCTTCAACACCGCCGTGGAAAAAGTGATCGAGTCCATCCGCTGCGCCCACGTGGAAGCCACCGGCGCGCCCTACGGCATCGGCCTGGTCAAGGTGATGGGCCGCGAATCCGGGTTCATCGCCGCCGAGGCGGCGCTCGGCATCAAAGAAGTCAACTACATCCTGGTGCCGGAGCAACCCTTCGAGCTCAACGGCCCGGACGGCTTGCTGGCCGACCTGGAAGCCCGCCTGAAACGCCGGGGGCACGCAGTGATCGTGGTGGCCGAGGGCGCAGGCCAAAATCTGCTGCCCGAATCCGGGCTGACCGACGCCTCAGGCAACCGGGTGCTGGGCGACATCTGCGGCCTCTTGCAGCGCGAAATCAAAGCCCATTTCAAGGAGCGGCTGCCCATCACCCTGAAATACATTGACCCCAGCTACATCATCCGCTCCGTGCCCGCCGGGGCCGCCGACCGGGTGTATTGCAACCTGCTGGGCTCCATGGCCGTCCACGCGGGCATGGCCGGAAAAACCGGCGTGATGGTCAGCCAGCTGCACGAAATTCCGGTGCACGTCCCCCTGCCGCTGGTGACCGGCAGCCGCAAAGGCATCAACCTTGATTCCTACTTCTGGCAGCAAGTACTCGACGCCACCGGCCAGAACTCCAAGGAGCGCCTCTGCCCGCAGGCCTAAACAGAACAATATGAGCCTCCGGCGGCCGGGGGGCCAATGGCCCCCCGATCCCCCCTTATAGCTACGCGTTGACGGGCGCTAATACTGGGGGGGTCTGGGGGTGCCCTGCACCCCCAGCGGGGGTCCAGGGGGCAGCGCCCCCTGGCTCCTAGAGCGGCACCCTTGACATCTGCCTCCTTACGGGGCTAGCCGGTTGGCGTTTGACTCGGCCGTTGCCGTCTTTGGACGGCTTTACGGAACACGGTTGAAAGCCGTGGCGGTCCCGCCGCCGTAACCGGAGACGAAACCCGCGCACCACTGTCCTTGCGGATGGGAAGGGCGGGCGGAGGATGACCCGGGAGCCGGAAGACGGACGGCCGGGATACCCGCGCGGATCGGACCTATGGTAACGGCCATCCCTCGCCCCCAGTGTATGGGGGACGGGGGATTTTTTTATTGGCGCTGCCCGGTCCCGGCATTCACCTTTGACCTCCCGGAGTTCTCATGCCCGACACCCTTGCAGCCACCTTCGCCCGAATCACCCCTGTCGACCAGTCCCTGTCCAAAGACGCCCAGGCCCACATTGATGATCTTACCAAGCCTCTGGGCAGCCTTGGCCGGTTGGAAGAGCTGGCCCTGAAACTGTTTCTCATCCAGGAGCGTGCGCCCCTGGCCGCCGGTCCTGCAGCGTTTTTCACCTGCGCCGGGGATCACGGCGTTGCTGCCGAAGGCGTGAGCCTGTTCCCCCAGGAAGTCACCCGGCAGATGGTGCTCAATTTTCTGGGCGGCGGCGCGGCCATCAACGTGCTCTCCCGCCTGGCCGGAGCTGAGTTGACCGTTGTGGACGCAGGCTGCGCAGGAGGCCCCTTCCCGGAACACACCCGGCTGGTGCAGGGCAAGGTAGCCCCCGGCACGGCCAACCTGGCCAAAGGCCCGGCCATGACCCTCGAACAGGCGCGGGCCGCCCTGTCTTTGGGCATCGGCCTAGCCGACGCGGCCAAGGCCAAAGGCTGCCGGGTGCTGGGCACTGGCGACATGGGCATCGCCAACACCACTCCTTCAACGGCGCTGTACTGCGCCTACCTGGGCCTGGAACCCGAGCCCCTGACCGGCCCCGGCACAGGACTGGACGCGGCCGGAGTATCCCACAAGGCGCAGGTCATCCGCCGCGCGCTGGAACTCCACGCCCCCACCGTGGCGGCGGGAGACCCTCTGGCGATTCTGGCCGCACTTGGCGGATACGAAATAGCCTGCCTGGCCGGACTGATCCTGGGTGCTGCCGCCAACCGCATGGCCGTGCTGGTGGACGGGTTCATCTCCACCGCCGCCTATGTGGCGGCCTGGAAGCTCTGCCCGGCTGTTGCGGATTACGCCTTCCTAAGCCACGCTTCTGCCGAGCCCGGCCATGCCGCAGTCACCAAGACCCTGGGCCTTACTCCTCTGCTGGACTTGGGCCTGCGGCTGGGCGAAGGCACCGGCGCGGTGCTGGCCCTCAGGCTGCTTGAAGCTTCGGCAGCCATCTATAATGAAATGGCAACGTTCTCCCAGGCCGGTGTGAGCACTTCGGACGCTGAGTGATCCAGCCCTTCGGCCTGGCGCACAGGGCATGGCTCTGCTCAGCCTCTTCGTGCGCCAGGCCACAAGGCCATCCTCCTATGTTTTTCAGAGAACAGCACCGGCGGGGGTGACAATCCGCCCTGGAAGGCATATATTCAATTGAGGCCTTTCTTATCCTTGGCTGAGGCCTCTGAACTTCCATTCATGGACGCGAGGGACAGCCGAGAGACAGCTAGGAACTGCACGGAGCAACCGGTATGAACGACGGTTTGGTCCACATAGCCACTTACGACGGATTGGTGCACTCACCAGATCCGCTTACAGCCGCGCCTCCGGGACACTTTGAGGCGGGCCCTCCAGGCCATGTCGAAATTCCTCCCGCAGGCCACATCATAGTGCTTACTCCCCCCGCCGATTCGGTGATTCATGTGATCAACGAAGGCGTCCTTGGCCACTTCATCAACCAGTTGATCTAGCCCTACCCTGTTCTCACTCACTTGCCCGTAGCGCGTCCTGCTGGTAGAAGTTGGGCATTCCTGGCCTCTGGAGCTTTCTATGTCCGAAGGCACCCCCAATAAAAATACTTCGGCCCTGAGCATCCAGGCCTCGCTTCTTCTTGCGTTTCTTGCCATTTCTTCTGTGTTAGCCGCCGCTCTAAGCATTGCCTCCCTGATTTCAGGCTACCGGAATGGCTTGTCCCAGGCCACCGAGCACCTCATTTCCGTGGCAGGAATGAAAGAATTTCAGCTCACGGCCTGGAGCGACAGCCTGGCCAACGGCCTCGAAGGCGTGCTGCCCCAAGGCCCCTTGTTCGATGCGGCCACGGAGCTCCTGAACCAGCCGCCGGAGAGCCCCGCCACGTCGGCCCTGAGTATACGGCTCAGCCGACATTTCGAAGAATCGACCCGGGTCTTTGGAAACTTTCAGGAAATCTGCCTGCTGGATACTTCCGGGCAGGTGCTGGCCTCCTCGCGCCAGGATGGTGAGTGTTCCTTCGGCCAGCTTCCCAAGCAGCAATCCCGGTACGCGCTTACGGCCAAGACCACGCTCTGGTTCAGGCCGGACTTCAGCGACATGATCATCGCCACAAGGCCCATCGTCTCGGGCAAGGGCGTCATCCTGGGCACACTTGCCGGGGGAGCCTCCCCCAACCAGGTGGAGGCCCTCATGGCCGGGCGCTCCGGCCTGAGTAAAACCGGCGCAACGCTTCTGCTGAGCAGCACTCGGATACATGTTGCGCCCTCCCAGGCCAAGGGTGCGGCGACCCTGCCGCAATACGACTCCTCTCAGGGGATACCCCAGCTCACGCTCGGCAGGTACAACGGCCAGGGCGTCTATACAGGTGCCCACGGGCGCATGGTGATAGGCATATGGCGCTGGCTGCCCGCACTCGACGCGGTGCTTCTGGCCGAACAGGATCTCACTGAGGCCCTGGAGCCCGTCTACGCCTCCCTCCTGGTCAATCTGGCCACGGCCGCAGCCTGCATGCTGCTGACCATTCTGGCGGCCAGGTGGTTGTCGCGCCGCATGGCCACGCCCCTGGCGGGGCTGGCCGAAGCAGCCGGACGCGTCGCCAAAGGGCAGATGGACTTCCGTGTGCCCGTCTGCGGACAAGCCGAGGTGCGCGCCCTGGCGGAATCGTTCAACCTCATGACTGAGCGCCTCAACAAACGCACCGGGGTGGAAACGCTGTTGGGTGAACTCGCACGCATGCTCCTCAGCGCGCCTCATGGAGCAGAAAACGCCACCATAGACGCTGTGCTTGAGCGTCTCGGCCGGTTCTGCGACGCGGAGAGCGTTACGCTGTCCACCACCGGCCCGGACGGCGAACCCATAGCAACCCACCACTGGCCCGGCGGACTTCCGCCGGGCCGGGCAGCCCCCTGCGCCCTCAACGGCGTCGATGGCCCCGCCAACCCGGAAGGCGGTTTGTGGCAGCCTATTGTCCGGCCAGGTCTTTCCGGGAACAATGAAACCGCGAGCGATTCCCCAAGGGGAGCTTTCGCCTGGTCCCCGCTGCACAAGAACCTCAAACCCTGGGGGTTCCTGTGCATGGAGGCCCTTACCCCGCGGCCCTGGGACGACGGGGATCTGCGGCTGTTGTCTTTGGCCGGGGAGATCCTGAGCATGGGGCTGGAGCGCGTCAGCGCCCAGAAAGCCCAGGCCCAGGCCGAATCCAGCTACCGCTCACTCTTCGACAACGCGGCAGAGGCCATCCTCCAGACCACGCCGGAAGGCAGGGTGCTCACCGCCAACCCGGCTGCGGCCCGCATGTTCGGTTACGACTCCCCGGACGACATGACGGTAATGACAACAGACATCCTGGCCCACCATTTCGCCCATCCCGCCCGCCGCAACGAACTGCTGGAACTGCTTCGCGCCGACCGGCAGGTGCGTAATTTCGAGATTCTGCTCTCTCCCAAAAGCGGGCGGCTCACTTGGGTATCGGTGAACGCCAGGAGCATATTCGACGATGCGGGCGAGCTGTTCCGCCTCGACCTGATGGCTGAAGATATTACCGCCCACAAAGCCTCCGAGGCTGAACGGGAGCAACTGCTCCTGACCCTGGCCCAAAAGAACGTTGAACTGGCCAAAGCCCAGAGCGCCACCATCAATGTCATTGATTCCATGCCCTCGGCCCTGGTGAGCGTGGATGAAAACCAGCGGATAACCCAGATCAACCTGGAAGCGGCGCGGCGCGCTGGCTGTGCGCGGGAAGCAGCCCTCGGTAGGCCCCTTGACGAAGCCTTGCCCCAACTGGCGCAACTCAAGGACGACGTGGCCAAGGCCATCCATCTGCGAACCCCGGTGGTGCACCGCCACCAGCCTCTGACAGGCGCAGAGACCGGCCGCTACAGCGACACCGTCATCTATCCCCTGCTGGAAGGCCCCGCGCGCGGGGCGGTACTTCGGGTGGACGACGTGACCGAGCGGGTGCGCGTTGAAGAAATGATGGTCCAGACCGAAAAGATGCTCTCCGTGGGCGGCCTGGCCGCAGGCATGGCCCACGAGATCAACAATCCCCTGGCGGGCATCCTCCAGAGCGCCCAGAACATCCTGCGCCGCCTCTCCCCCGGCCTTGAAGCCAACCGCAAGGCCGCCACAGCGGCAGGGTGCGAGTTGGAGGCCATTCAAGCCTACCTGGATGCCCGCGAAATCCCGGCTTTTCTGGAAGGTATTAAAAGCAGCGGCGAGCGAGCGGCCAGGATCGTATCCAACATGCTGGAGTTTTCCAACCGCAGCACCTCCAGCAAAGTCCCGGTGGACCTCCACGCCGTCCTGGAGCAGGCTCTTGAGCTGGCCTCCAGCGATTACGACCTCACCGCGAACTTCGATTTCAAGAATATAACGATAGTACGTGATTTCGACCCTGCCTTTCCCTTGACGCCTTGCTCCGCATCGCAGATACAACAGGTAATGCTCAACCTTCTGCGCAACGCCGCCCAGGCCTTGACGGAAACATCCGGCTCTGGCCACAAGCCCCGCATCACCCTGCGCACCAGGGCCGAAGCGGGGTCTATCCGCATCGACCTGGCCGACAACGGCCCGGGCATGAACGAAGAGACCAAGCGCCGAGCCTTCGAGCCCTTCTTCACCACCAAGGCCGTGGGACAGGGAACCGGATTGGGTTTATCCGTAAGCTATTTCCTCATCACCCAAAACCACAAGGGTGAACTCCTCGTGAAATCGCAACCCGGCCAGGGAACGGTCTTCACCATCAGACTCCCCTTGCAGCCCGAGGCTTCCCAGTGACACGCATCAGTGATAACCTCAGTATACGATGGGCAACAGGGACTTGCCACTATAGACAGCGTTCTCCTGCCACCGGGTGGGAGCCTGACTATGTATCCATAAATATCCGGCACTGGTACAACCAATGATCTCCACCTCTACGACATCACTCTTTCTGAACCGTGCGCAGACGATTACAGACGCTGAATTTCTGCAACTTCGCGACTTCATCTATGCAAAATGTGGCATCTGGGTTGACGACAAAAGAAAGTATCTGTTGGAAAATCGTTTTTCTGCACGCTTGGCCAAGTTAGGACTGAAAAATTTCAGCGATTATTTCAAAGTACTTAGCCATGGAACAAACAAAGAAGAAGAACTTCTCCATGTATATGAACTGGTCACCACCAACGAAACAAGCTTTTTCAGGGATCTAAAACAACTCGATGCTTTCAAGGCCCACATTCTGACTCCACTTATCGACGAACAACGCAAGCTGGACAAGCTTGAGATAAACATCTGGTCTGCAGGATGCTCTTCTGGAGAGGAGCCCTATACCGTCTCCATGCTTATCCATGAACTGTTGGGGCCGGACATCAAGCGCTGGCGCATCGCTATCACCGCTGTCGACCTTTCCCCGGAAATGATCGCCAAGGCCAAGGCCGGAATTTACGCGGATTACGCCTTCAAGACCACGCCTGAGGCGCTGAAGAAGAAGTATTTCGCCTCAGTTGGCAATGGCTTCAAGATCTCCCCGGCAGTTGCGAGCCTGGTGCACTTTCAGGTGGGCAACTTGAACGACACGGTTGCATTGAAGCGCATTCCAAAATCACATGTCGTTTTTTGTCGCAACGTCATTATTTACTTCGATGTCCCCATGAAGAAGAAGATCGTCGCCGCATTTTACGACAACCTGATCCCCATGGGATATTTAGTGCTAGGCCATTCCGAGGCGCTGCACAACATTACCGCGACATTCAAGCCGAAATTTCTCGGCGGCTCGGTGGCGTATCATAAAGTCTCGTAGCAGCGGGTGTCATCATGCCGACTCTTCGAATAGATGAACTTCAGCCGGGAAACGTGGCCGCAAGCGATGTGACCACGCCGGACGGCCGGGTGCTTCTGGCCACCGGGGGCACGGTCGAGCCCTGGCATATCCCCCTGTTTCGCGGGCTCGGCATCGCCGCAGTTACGGTGGAGCCACTCCAGGGGCAGGCGCACCTGCAGATGGCCGCAGAGTACGTCCTGGAGTTTTTTGCCTTCGTCAACCCGGATAGCATGCCCATGGTGCAGCTCTATCGGTACTGCGTGGAGATGGTGGCCCACCGTCTGGACGAAGGCTGGAGCCTGCCCCCTCTGGCGGAACGCCGGGCGCAGAACGTCGAGAAGCTGGCTGACGTCTTCCCCATGGAAATCGTCAGCCCCAACCGCATCGTGGTTCATGAAACGGAACTGGCCAGCTTCCCGGACGTCTATTTCAAGATCAGGGAGGAAATGGCTTCCCCCACCGCCTCGGTCAACCGTATTGCGCAGTTGGTGAGCCGGGATTTAAGCCTGACGGCCAAACTGCTCAAACTTTCCAACAGCCCGCTATACGCCCTTTCCGAACCGGTGGAGAGCATCCAGCGAGCCATCGACATCATTGGCATGGACGAACTTTCGACCCTGGCCCTGGGGGTTTCGGCCATCAATTATTTTCAGGGCATTCCACCGGAACTTATGGATATGATGTCCTTTTGGCAGCATTCCATTTCCTGCGGGCTCTTTGCGAAAATTCTGGCGCAGACTCTGGGCGAAGCACATACTGAGCGGTTTTTCATCGCCGGGCTGCTTCATGACGCCGGACGGCTCATTCTGTTCAAAAAGATGCCCTACGCCTCATCCGAAGCCCTGCTCTACGCCAGGGAGAACCAAGTGCCCATAGTGGAGGCCGAACAAAGCGTCTTCAATTTCATCCACACCGCGGTCAGCGAGCAGTTGCTGCGCACCTGGCAATTCCCCGCCCAACTTTCCGAACTCATCAACCACCACCATGCCCCCATGGCCGCACCCGAACCCAGGCAAGCGGCCATAATCCATGTGGCTGACATCCTGTCCAGTGCCGTGGGCATCGCCACGGGCGGCATGTACGTCATCCCGCCCTTCGACGAAAACGCCTGGAATCTGCTGGACCTTCCGCCCGAGGCCATCGGAAACATCTGCCACGCGTACACGGTGCAGGCGGATGAGACCATCCAGGCCTTTTCGTAGGCGCGCCACTCCGCCGCCACGTTTCGACAGCCCTTGGTGACGCGTTGCGCTCTTGAAGATACTTTTGAAAACTGCTTGTGAAGGGATCGCTCAGGGCGGGAACCTGCCGTTGCGGCAATACACATCTCAGGTTTTGCTCTTGGCTTCCCGCGCGCGGCAGAATTCCAGAAATTTTCTGGCTTCCTCGAAATTCGGGTTCACGGCCAGGGCGATATCCAGATGGCGCATGCACTCTTCCATGGCCTGTTTCTCGTAGCAGGCCCTGGCCATATTGAAATAGACGTGCTCGTCCATGGCGTCGAGCTCCAAAGCCCGTGAATAAAAACCAATGGCCTCGTCGAACAACTTCCCCTTGCGCAGATCGATGCCAAAGGCGTTGAAGCGCTCGCGATGCTCCTGGCTGAAGGCCTCGTCGACACGCAGCAGCGTGTTCAAAACCTTCTTGAGTTTCGCGAAATCGTTCTTTTCGGAATACACCGCACCCAGGCCGTAATTGGCCTGCACATTGACATCATCGATCATCAAGGCCTTGAGAAAGGCCTTTTCCGCGTCGTCGATCTGCCCGGCGGCGAAAAGTTCTTCACCTTTCCCGATTTTCTGCGCCAGGCTGTTGAGCGCCGGCACGGTGTACATCTTGTAGTATTGCGGCTCCGGCGAATAGTTGGACAGAAACTCCCTGGCACCAAGCTCCTGCTTCACCCCGGACGGCACATGGTAGATATTGAGCGGCTGCACCTCAAAACGGTCGCGCTCAAGTTGGCGAACGAACCAATAGGTGACGGTCTCGCGTTTCGTAGCGGAATCGCCCAGACCGATCTGGGTATCCTGCTTGAGGGAATACACACCGAGAATGATGGGATAGTCAGCCATGTCCGGCCCTCTCCAGGGTGGTTGGCGACGCTGCGGTGCGCCTGCCGGTCAGTAAGCGCCTCCCGGAATCAGCGCGGAATCCGGGCCAGCCCAGTACCGATGAAACTCCACAGGGACATTCCCCACATAACCAGAACCACGGTCCACAGGGCCGGACGAATCGCTGCAACCTGCCGGTGGAAGCGCACCAAGAGGCAGCCGGTCATGCCCAGGATGGGGAAAAAGTAGCGCCCCTGGGCCTGGAAATCGTTTGTCCAGGAATGCCAGTAAGACTGGAGGAACGTCAGCAGGGCGCACATCAGCCACAAGACGGCCATGAACCTGCCCTCCCTGCTCGCCCAGGCGATGGGCGCAAGAATAATCACCATCAGGGCGCAGGTCAGGTAGAGCATGTACCGGTAGTAGACCAGGGGCAGGGTCTCGATGAGCGAGTAGTTGTACACGCCAAAAGATGTGCGCTGGACGAAGACGTGCCACTTCCATTCGCCGGTGAACATCTCCTGCCAGGAGATGCCGTGCTCGCGCATGCGCATGCCCCAATAGGCCTGGCCCGCCACGATCTTGGAAGGTTTTTTATCCTCGGCGGCCACCTGCTCCGCCATGCGGGACACGGCGTCGGGAGCCTGTTGCCGTTCCGCCCAGGCGCTTGTGCCCCAGCGTGCGCCGAAGATCAGCACCATGAGCCCAACAACCAGAAATACCCGCCGCCACGGCAAAGAGCCTCGGCGGGTGAACCAGGCGACAAGGGCCATGAATCCTGCAAAAAACGCCAAAAATATGTAGTAATTCTGTTTGGAGACGGCAATGACGCCCAGGGCCACGCCCATCCCAAGAAAACGCAGGGTGGCCCGTCTGGAACCGCCGTCGGCTCCAGACGCTTCCCGTCCGGCGTCCAGCATCCTGGCCACAAGGTAGACCACCATGAAGCAGCAGAACAGCGGCAGGGCGTCGCCGTTGAAGTAGCTAAAAATGTACCATATCTGCGGGGAGATGAAGAGCGGCAGGAATGCTGGCCGGAACTCCCATGGCAAACGCCAGAACAGCAGCATCAACACGCCCAGCAGGGTGACGTTGAAAAAGCGCAGAGCCATGTAGTCCGAACCTGCCAGCGGCAGAATCAGGCGGGCGAACTTGCCCGCGAAAAAATAGACCGCGTCCATCTGGTGCAGGTAGGAGATGCCGTAATTGCTGTAGGCCCCTGCCGCACGGGGATCGCCCACCTTGGGCTGGTCCCAGTACTCCATGTAGTACTTGCCCGCGCTGACGTGGTCCTTCTCGTCCGGGTGGACATTGAAGGCGCTGACCGTGGCCATGCGCACCACCACCGCCAGCACCGCCAGCATGGCCGCCAGGCAACACAGCCCCAACACCCGCCGCAGGGCCGTGTTCATCTTAGTTGTTTCCGTAAACCCGGCGCAGTATTTCGCCGCCGCCCTGGGAGAGCACCTCTTCGGCCACGGCCTTGCCCAACAGGGTGGCCCCGGCTCTCGGGCCGTCCAACTGCGCCCGGATCACCCGGCTTCCGTCGGGGTCGGCCACCAGTCCGGTGAGGCGGATGGCCTCCTGGGAGAGCACCTGTCCCCAGGCCGCGATGGGCACTTGGCAGCCGCCTTCCAGGCGGGCCAGAAAGCCCCGCTCGGCGCGCACGGCGTCGTGGGTTTCGGGGTGGTCCAGAAAGGCGGTCAGCCCGGCCACGCGTTCGTCGCCTTTGCGGTATTCCAGCCCCAGCGCCCCCTGCCCCACGGCGGGCAGAAATTCCGGGGCGCCCAGCCGGACCATATGCGGCGTGGTCAGGCCCAGGCGGTTCAGCCCGGCAGCTGCCACCACGATGGCCTGATATTCGCCCTCAAGCATCTTGCCCACGCGGGTGTCAAGGTTGCCGCGCAGCATGCGGATATCAAGATCAGGCCGCAGCGCCATCAACTGGGACTGGCGGCGCAGGCTGCTGGTGCCCACCACGGCCCCGGCGGGCAATTCGCCAAGACTGGCGTACTCGCGCGAAAGCAGCATGTCCGCATCGTCCTCGCGCCTGGGCACGGCCCCCAGGACGAGTCCCGCAGGCTGCTCCACCGGCACGTCCTTCATGGAGTGCACAGCCAGATCGGCCCGGCCGTCCAGCAGCGCTTCCTCGATTTCTTTAACGAACAGCCCCTTGCCGCCGACCTTGGCCAGAGGCACGTCGAGAATCTTGTCGCCCTGGGTTTTCAGGATGAGCAGTTCCACCGCAAGGCCGGGATGCTCGGCGGTGAGCAGGCCGGTGATGTGATGCGCCTGCCAGAGGGCCAGTTTGGAACCGCGAGTGGCGATGGTCAGTTTCATTTGCACGTTGCGCAACTCCCGCCCGAGCAACCGGCGCAGCCGCTGCTTGCGGGCATGGACGGCGTTGTGGTTCCCTGGTAGCCGCCGGCGTTGCCCCCGGAGGTGTGGCGGCAGGCGCTCATGAGCTTGCCGGTGTTGGCCGAGGCGCACTTGGGGCACGGCGGCAGCGCATCGCCGCGCACAAGTTCTTCAAACTCGGCGCCGCAATCGTCGCAGCGGTATTCATAAATGGGCATACATGTCACTCCTGGCGGCGGGATCAATCCGTTTCAAGATAGGGTTTGAGTTCCACCACCGCCTCGAACAAATAGTAATCAACCAGTTTGCACAGCAGATGTCCCGCCGTGATGTGCACTTCCTGAATCAGGGCCGTCACCGTATGGGGCACCAGCAAGGCATGGTCGCAGAAGGGGACGATCTCGCCGCCTTTACCAGCCATACCCACGGTGGTCAGGCCTTTTTCCCTGGCCACGCGCATGGCCGCCACCACATTGGGGCTGTTACCCGAAGTGGAAAGCCCCACCAGCACGTCACCGGGCCGCCCCAAGGCCTGCACCTGTTTGGAAAACACCAGCTCAAACCCGTAATCGTTGCCGATGGCGGTAAGGGCGGAGGTGTCGGTGGTCAGAGCCAGGGCCGGGAGCGGCGGCCGCTCCAACTGAAAACGGTTGACGAACTCCGCAGCCAGATGCTGGCAGTCGGCGGCAGACCCGCCATTGCCGCACAGCAGTATCTTGCCGCCCCGCGCCAGACACACGGCCATGGCTCGACCGACGCTGACAAGCAGTTGGCAATTTTCACGGAAGAACCGCTCACGCAGTTCAGCTCCCTCGCGGGAATGCTCCAGCACCAATTCCAGGGCGTCGGCGGACATGGAGGGCTCCTTGTCGCGGGTTTTACGGGCCGCCGCCCGAGTCGATAACCTTAACCTAAACGGCCTGCTATGACAACGCCGCAAACTCCCGGTTGCCCAATGCGGCGTTCTGATGCTAAAGGGTTCAACCACTTGGGAGGCTTAGCAGCGCATGACCAAATTGTATGCTCAGCCCCCTGCCCTTGTTGAATATTTGCAAATTTGGAATTTTCTGCTTTTGCTTTTGGGCCGGACAGGCTAGCTCTGTGGCGGCTGAAGTTCACCGTTGACCGGCTGGAAAACCCGGCAGTCCCGGACTGCCGGATAACCCTAACCATTCAGGAGCGGTACATGAAGAAACTCCTCGTGGCCTTGTTGGCCCTGGCCTTCGTCTTCCCGGCGGCGGCCTTCGGCGCGGACTCCATCAAAATCGGCTTCAACATCCCGCTTACCGGCGATCAGCCCAAAGTCGGCGAGATGAGCAAGAACGCCGCTGAAATGCTTCAGGCCAAGATCAACGGCGCTGGCGGCCTGGACGTCGGCGGCAAAAAGTACAAACTCGAATTCGTTTACGTGGATAACGAAGCCAAGCCCGAATCCGCCGTGAACGCCGCCCTCAAAATCATCGAAGGCGAGAAGGCCCTGGCCATGGTCGGCCCCCAGGCCTCCAGCCGCGCCATCCCTGCGGCCGAGATTGCCAACAACAACAAGACCGTCATGGTTTCGGGCTGGTCCACCAACCCCAAGACCACCCTTGACCGTCCCTACGTCTTCCGCGCCTGCTTCCTGGACGACTTCCAGGGTCCCACCGCCGCCAAGTTCGCCTCCGGCGAGCTGAAAGCCAAGACCGCCGGCGTGCTCTACGACGTGGCTTCCGACTATCCCAAGGGCCTGGCCGAAGAATTCAAGAAGGCCTTCGAGGCCATCAACGGCCCCGGCTCCGTGAAGGCCTTTGAAACCTTCACCACCAAGGACGTGGACTTCAAGGCCCAGCTGACCAAGATCATCAAGGCCAAGCCCGACGTTCTGTTCACCCCCCAGTACTACAATGAAGTGCCCCTTATCGTGAAGCAGGCCCGCGACCTGGGCTACAAAGGCCCAATCCTGGGTTCCGACTCCTGGGGTTCCGCTGAGCTCATGAACCTCTGCGGCGACGACTGCAAGGGCCAATACTTCGTCACCCATTACGCCGCCGCCGGCGCCAAGGGTGCCACCAAGGAATTCATCGACGCCTACACCGCCAAGTACAAAGACACCCCCGACGACGTGGCTGCCCTGACCTGGGACGCCACCGGCATGGTGCTGGCCTCCATCCAGAAGATGGGCGCCCTCTCCGGCGATCTGGCCAAAGACCGCACCGCCCTGCGCGACGCCATGGCCACCATGCGCGACTTCGCGGGCATCACCGGCAAGATGAGCTACAACGGCAAGACCGGCGACCCGGTCAAGTGCGCCGTCATCGTCAAGATCAACGAGAAGGGTGAATTCACCTTCCACGAATCCGTCTGCCCGTAAGCAAGAGCCCCCTGGGCGCGGAGGAAAGGTTCCTCCGCGCCCGTTTTCCCACACCGGACTGCAACATGTCCTCAATCAGTAGCTTCGGGACAGGTCATGCTCGACACCCTCATCCAACAAGCCTTCAACGCCTTGCAGCAAGGCAGCATCTACGCCCTCATCGCACTGGGCTATTGTCTGGTCTACGGCGTCCTGCTGCTCATCAACTTTGCGCATGGCGACATTTTCATGGTCGGGGCCTACATTGCCTTCTTCGTGGCCTCAGCGGCCATGGGCAAATACGGACTTCTCCCCATGGGCATCTCCAAGTGGTGGGTTCTGGCGGCCACTGTTCCGCTGACAATGCTCCTAACCTCCGGTGTCGGAGTGTTCATTGAGCGGGTGGCCTACCGACCGCTCAGGCTCAAAGGCGCAAACAGGCTCTACGTGGTCATCACCGCGCTCATGATGGGCATCATCCTGGAATACGGGAACCTTTCCATCCTGGGAGCCAACAGACTTTCGTTTCCCTCGCTCATGCCACGCGTGATCTTCGAGCCCTTTGGCGCACGAATCACGGTCACGGAACTTTCTGCCATCGTCACCAGCTTCGCGGTGTTCGGACTTCTGCAATGGATCGTCACCAAGACCAAGCTGGGCATGGCCATGCGGGCCGTCTCCTACGACAAGTTCGCGGTGCCCCTTATGGGCATCCCGCTGGATGCGGTCATCGTGTTCACGTTCTTCCTGGGCTCGTCCATGGCCGGCCTGGCAGGCATTCTCTACGCTCTGAACTTCCCGGTGCTTGATCCCTTCATGGGTGCCATGGTGGGCTGGAAAGCCTTCGTGGCCGCCGTGGTTGGCGGCATCGGCGACATCCGGGGCGCGTTCGTGGGCGGCTTTCTCATGGCCTTCCTGGAGGTGGCGGTGGTTGCGGCAAGCGACTTCGTGCCCTTCATCAAGCCCGAAATGCGCGACTTGGTAAGCTTCTCCGTGTTGCTCATCATCCTCACGATCAAACCCACGGGTCTGTTCGGCAAACCCAGAACCACCAAGATCTAACCATGGGCAACCGCATAACAGTACCCGCGGCGCTTTGCGCCCTGTTGCTTCTCCTGGTGACCATGGCCCAAAAGGATGTTCTGGGACAATACGCCGTCACCTTTCTGTGCTCCATGGGCATCTTCATTATCCTTTCCGCCAGCCTGAACCTGGTAAACGGCTACATGGGCGAGTTTTCCTGCGGCCACGCGGGCTTCATGGCCGTGGGGGCCTATGCCTCCTCCGTCACCGGCGTGTTTCTGCTGGTGCCCGACCCGACATTCGGCCAGCCCTGGCTCCCCATGTCCATGAGTGTGGTCGCCTTTCCGCTGATACTGGCCGTCGGCTTCGTGGCCGCGGCTCTGGCAGGCCTCGTGGTGGCCATTCCGTCCTTCAAGACGCGCGGCGACTATCTGGCGGTTATCACCCTGGCCGCAGGCTACATCATCAAAAGCGCCATCGAAAACATCGAGGCCGTTGGCGGCCCCCGTGGCTTCGTGGGCATGGGCAAAGTGATGCAGGGCATGGACGCAGTTACCGACCTGCCCTGGATGCTCATGTGGATCTTCACCGGCGTGGTCTTCACCATCTGGATTCTGCGCCGCTTCGTGTACTCCACCTATGGCAAGGGCATCATGGCCATCCATCAGGACGAGGTGGCCGCCGAGATCATGAGCGTGAACACCAATAAGATGAAGCTCATCGCCTTCATGCTCTCCTCCGGGCTGGCCGGCCTTGCAGGCGGGCTGTATGCGTATCTGGTCAGTTTTGTGAATCCCGGCAGCTTCACCATCCTGCGCTCCACCGAATGCCTGGTGATGGTCTATCTGGGCGGCATGGGATCGCTGACGGGCTCGGTGCTGGCCGCCATCCTTTTCACGGTGATGCTTGAATTCCTCAAGCCCCTGGAACAGCTTAAGTGGGTGGCCATCCCGCTGCTGCTCATCCTGGTCATGCAGTTTCGGCCCGAGGGCATCATGGGCAACCGCGAGCTGTCGGATATCTTCCCCAAACTCAAGCGTTTTTACAGGTTCAAATAGCCATGGCCCTGCTCGAAATTACAGACCTCACCCAGCGGTTCGGCGGACTCTGCGCCTTAAGCGACCTCTCCGTCAGCCTTGAAGGCGGCCAACTGGTAGCCTTGATCGGCCCCAACGGCGCGGGCAAGACCACGGTGTTCAACCTGGTCAGCGGATTCTACCAGCCCACGGCCGGTTCCATCACCATCGACGGCGTCAACACCGCGGGCATGAAACCCCATCAGGTCACCGCCCTGGGCGTTGCCCGCACCTTCCAGAACATCCGTCTCTGGAACGACATGACCGTGCTGGACAACATCCGGGTCAGCCAGCACTACCGGCTGGGCTATTCCCTCATGGACAGCCTGCTGCGCACCAAGCGCTACGCCAACCGCGAGGCCGCCATCGACCGAACCTGCTTCGGCCTGCTGGAACACATGGGCATGACCGATCTGGCCAACGAGTTTCCGCCCAACCTGTCCTACGGCGTGCAGCGCAAGGTGGAAATCGCCCGCGCCCTGTCCATCAAGCCCAAACTCCTGCTGCTGGACGAGCCCGCCGCCGGGCTGCCCTCCACGGACGTGGCCGAGCTCATCAAGCTCATCGCCTGGATTCACAAGGAATTCGACCTGACCATCTGGATGATCGAACACCAGATGACCGTGGTCATGAGCCTGTGCGAGTGGATCAAGGTCATCGACTTCGGCTCCACCATCGCCGAGGGTACGCCGCAGCAGATTCGCGAAAACCCCGTGGTCATAAAAGCCTATCTTGGAGACGACACCATCTGATGCTTACTGTAACCGATCTCCACGTCAAATACGGCAATATCGAAGCCCTGCACGGCGTTTCCTTCACTGTGGAAAAGGGCGAGATCGTCACCTTGATCGGTGCCAACGGCGCGGGCAAAACAACCACGCTTATGTCCTTGGCCCGCCTGGGTCCTCCAGAAGGCCCCAAGGTCATCAAGGGCGACATCACTTACAACGGCCAGAGCCTGCTCGACATACCCGCCCATAAGATCGTGGCCGACCTGCACATCGCCCTGGTGCCCGAAGGCCGCCATATCTTCGGCAACCTCTCGGTGATGGACAACCTCACCCTGGCCACCTACGCCCGCAAAGACAAAGACCGCATACCCGCAAGCCTGGACTTCGTCTTCGAGCTGTTCCCAAGGCTTGCCGAACGCAGGAAGCAGCGCTCCGAATCCCTCTCCGGCGGTGAGCAGCAGATGCTGGCCGTGGGGCGCGCCCTCATGAGCGCCGCCGACTTCATCCTGCTGGACGAACCCTCCATGGGCCTGGCCCCCTTGCTGATGTACGACCTGTTCCGCACGCTCAAGCGCCTGAACCAGGACGGCATGACCATCCTGGTGGTAGAGCAGAACGCCAAGCTGGCCCTCGACTTCGCCCATCGAGGCTACGTGCTCGATACCGGACGCATCGTGGCCCAAGGCCCCTGCGAAGAGCTGCGCATTAACCCCGAGGTCAAACGGGCCTACCTGGGCGGCTAGGTGTCCATTGTTGAAAAACCTAAACGCGTTTTTCAACACGCTGTTCCAAGGTTTTCCAGCGTTGCGCACCTGACACCCACCCGTATTGCGCGGGCGAAGCACCAGAGGCAGTTATGGCCTTCGCGCCCATTGGCCGCATCACCGACGAACAGTGCGTCAGCCTCATCGGCATCGCCGGGGCAGGCAAGACCACCCTCGGCAAACGCCTGGCCCAGCACCTTGGCTGGGCCCACCTGGATACCGACAGGCTCATCGAAGCCACCTGGGGCCAGAACCTGCAAACCATCCTGGATGAACGCGGGCACGAAGGCTTCCTGGGCGTGGAAGAGGCCGTGGTCTCCACCCTTTCCGTGCGCCGCACCGTCATCTCCACCGGCGGCAGTGTGGTCTACAGTCACAAGATCCTCCATCGGCTCAAATCCATGGGGCCGGTCATTCACCTGGATATCGGCGTGGAAACCTTTCTCCACCGCGTGCAAGGCGCCGCCGACCGGGCCTTCATCCGCGCGCCGGGGCTCAGCCTGGCCGATGTCTACGCCGAGCGCCAACCCCTCTACCGCAAAGCCTGCGACTTCGCAGTGTGCACCGACACGGGAAGCCTGGACGACTGCCTGGAACACTGCGCAGTAAAGCTGGCGGAGACGCTGGAGAAGGAGTAGAGAGGAAAAAGTCGGATAAAGGGGTGACGCCTTGTACGGTACGCAGACCCCGAAGATATCCCTCCCTTGCAGGATAGCGGAATTTCTCAAAGCCCTACGCTTCCTTGGTTTCCTTTCTCTGTTCATTGCCCTGTCTCTCTGCGGCTGCACCAGGTTGTGGCCGGACAAGCCCATTGCCAAGGGCGATTTTGCCACGGTAGGCAAACGCCTGTCAGAAGAAATCAGACGGGACATGGCCGAAAACTCGCTCAAAGGGCTCTCCATCGCCCTGGTGGACGACGACCAGGTGGTTTGGGCCGAGGCCTTCGGCTGGGCCGACGAGGCGGGCAAAGTGCCTGCCCGCACCGATACCGTCTACCGTGTCGGCTCGGTCTCCAAGGTGTTCACCGCCACGGCGGCCATGGCCCTGGCCGAGGCAGGGCAACTGGATATCGATCAGCCCCTGTCGCGGTATCTCCCGGAATTCTCCATACGCTCGCGCTTTCCCCAAAGTGCGCCCATCACCCTGCGCTCCCTTATGACTCACCATTCCGGGCTTCCCACCGACGTGCTCAAAGGCATGTTCACGGATACCCCCCTCACCCTGGCCCAGTACGTGCCCCTGCTGGCCCAGGAGAGCATGGCCGCTCCCGTGGGAACCGAGTTCAAGTATTCCAACATCGCCTTAAGCCTTCTGGGCCGGGTGATTGAAAAATCCACAGGACTGCCCTTCGCTCAGGCCATGAACACAGTGCTGCTCACGCCTCTGGGCATGACCGGTTCCGGCTTTGCCCGCACCCCGGCCATGGACGCCCGACTGGCCAAAGGCTACCATCACGGCCTTGAAGTGCCCTTCCAGACCTTGCGTGACGCTCCTACCGGGGCTTTGATGTCCTCGGTGGAGGATCTCTCCCTGTTCCTGCGCTTCGTGCTGTCCAATGGCCGTGCTGGGCAACGTCAGGTGCTCACGGAACAGACCCTGGCCGCCATGCTTGAGCCGCAGTATCCGGGCCAACCACTCGATTTCGGCCACCGCCAGGGCTTGGGCTGGATGCTCTCGGGGCTGGCCCTGGCCGATGGCGAGCAGTTGGTCTGGCACAACGGCGCGGTGGTGCCTTATCAATCCCACCTCTCCTTTCTGCCGGAAAGCGGACTGGGCGTGGTGCTGCTGGCCAATAGCGACGAGGCCGCCACAGTGCTGGCGGGGCTGGGCATCAAGGCCCTGGAGCTGGCCAAACAGGCCAAGTTCGGTTTGCCGCCGCCCCCGGCAAAGCAGTCCGCTCCCACCCCTCGCACGATTTCCCTCCCGACCGGGGGCCTGGAAGGTGTAGCCGGAAACTACGCCGCCCCCGTGGGCGTGCTGACGCCGGTACGCCTCGACGGGCGACGACTGTCCGCCTCCTTGTGGAACCGGGACCTTCACCTTGTGCCCGTGGAGCCGGAAACGCCCGGCGTCCCAAGCGGGCCGATTCAAGAAGTCACACTCATGCCTGTTGTGCCCAAGTATTTTGGCCTGTTGGACAAGCCGCAGACGGGCATGCTCCTCAAGCGCCGGGTGGCCGGAGGCAGACAGTTCCTGTATCAATTGCAGACTGCCCTGCCCTACGCCCTGGAAAGAATTTCACCCTCCCCCATTCCGGCAGCCTGGACGGCTCGGCTTGGGCGATATGCAGCCGATACTACCGGGGAACTCTTGGGTTTTGAGACCTTGGAGCTTTACGAAGAATCCGGCCTGCTGCTGGCCAGGGCCACCACACTTCCCGGCGACCGCTCGGACCAGCGCGACGAAACGGTCATCATCCTGCGCCCGGTCTCCGACGATGAGGCCGTAGTGGCCGGGGTGGGCAACAGCACCGGCGGTGCGGTGCGGGCCACCCCTGAGGGCCTGTACCACACGGGTTTCCTCTACCGACCCGCACAGCTGGAGGGCAAAGGCCCTTGAGAATCCCGCCCGAGAAGCGTATTGCCCAGCCCGTACGCACCGGCGGCCCTGCTGGCCGGTATCCCCGGCCCGGCTTGAAAGCCGCGCCCATTCGCAACTTCTGGAGAATCCCCCATGCGTCCGAGCAAACGCGTTATCTCCCGGCGGCTGGCCGCCATTTACGATACCATGGCCGCGGCCTACGCCAAGGCCGCTCCGGCCGGGTTCACCTGCGAAGGGTGCACCCGGAACTGCTGCACCAGCTATTTTCAGCACCACACCTACGTGGAGTGGTTCTACGTCTGGGAAGGCTTGAACGCCCTGCCGGAAGCCCAGCGCATGGAATACGTGGCCCGCGCTCAAGAGAACGTCCGCCTGTGCCATGAGGCCAAGGAGCGCGGTGAGATTCCCAAGGTGATGTGCCCGGTGAACAACGACGGCAAATGCGGCCTGTACATGCACCGGCTGATGATCTGCCGGTTGTACGGCGTGCCCAACATGCTCATCGGGCGAAGCGGCCTGAGCAAGTTTCCGGGATGCCCCATAGCCATGGAGCTGATCCCCGACATCAACCACACCCCTCTGGTGGACCGCACCCCCCTGTACCGCGAACTGGCCCAGTTGGAGATGGACTCCCTGGGGTCGCGCAGATCCCAGCTGCCCAAGGTGGACCTCACCCTCTCGGAAATGATCGTGGCCGGCCCGCCAAAGCTTTAGCCATGTCCGTTGGTATCATTGCGCTGTTGAAAGTGCTCGGCGTCCTTGCGGCCATGCTCCTGGGCATGCGGGCCAAGCTCGGGGTGGGCTGGTCCATACTTGCGGGCGGGCTGCTGCTGGCCCTGCTCTTCGGCCTCTCCCCCCTGGAGTGGGCGCGCATCCTGGCCGCGTCCGTCAGCACCGTCGATTGCCTGGCCCTGGCCGCCGTGGTGACGCTGGTGCTCATGCTCTCCTTCTGGCTGGAGCGCACCCGGCAGACCCTGCGCCTCATGGAGGCCATGTCCGGCTTTCTGCGCAATCCCGGAGTGCGGCTCACATTTTTCCCCCTGCTCATCGGGCTGCTGCCCATGCCCGGCGGGGCGGTGTTTTCCGCGCCCATGGTGAAATCCGCCGGCGACACCATGGCTATCGAAGCCGCAGACCAGGCCCTGGTGAACTACTGGTACCGCCACGTCTGGGAGCTGTGCTGGCCGCTGTATCCGGGCATCATTCTGGCCGCCGGGCTGTCCGGTATTCCCCTGGCCACGTTTATCTTCCACACCGGGCTGGGCACCCTGGTCTGTTTCGGACTGGGCTGGCTGTTCATCCTGCGTCCCCTCGCCCCCCGGCTGCGCAAGGCCGGGCTGCAACCCCCGCCAGAGGCTCCCCGCCATGCGGGCAAGGCACTGCTTCTGGGCCTGCCGCTCATGGTAGCCATCGTGGGCTCCTTTGGGCTGGAGACGCTCATTGGCCAGACGCTGCCGGATGTCCCCGTGGAGTTGGGCATCATCGTCGCCCTGTTGGCCGCCCTCACCGTCACCGCCCGCCAGAACGGCGTGGGCCGCGAGCTGCTGCTGGCCAGCCTGAAGCAGAAGGAACTGTGGCAGACCCTCATCCTGGTGGGCGCGGTGTTCACCATGAGCGCCGTAATGGACCAGGCCCAGGTGGTGCGCCAATTGGTGAGCCTTGGCGGAAACGCGGCTCTGCTGATGGCGGCGGTGTTCGCCCCGGCGCTGGTGGGTATGGTGGCGGGCATCACCATGGCTTTCGTGGGGGCCACTTTCCCCCTGATGCTGGGGCTGGTCAGCGAGCTGGGGCTTTCACACCAGCTGATGGCCTGGGTGGTGCTGGCCTTCGTTTCCGGCTACGCCGGGGTGATGGCTTCGCCCCTGCACATCTGCTTCGCCATGACCTGCGACTATTTCCATGTGGACCCGGCCCATATCTGGCGCAGGATCATGCCGCCCTGCCTTGGCCTGATGGCCTTCGGCGCGGCCTCTTTTCTGATCCTCAGGGGCTAGTGTTGCGTCCGAAGCACGATCATAGTACTCTCGTCTCGATGCGAGAGAACAGAACCCTTCATTGCTTCACCTTGCGGCTGCTGCTGGTATTTTTTGCCCTTATGCTCCTTGCAGTATGGCAGGCTGAGCCGTCCCTGGCCAAGCACCGCCACACTGATACAAGCGCTTCCTCGACCAAGAAAGTCTCCAGCGCATCCAAACATTCGTCCACAGCCTCAAAGAAAAAGTCGTCCTCCAGACGTTCCAGACGCCATGCCGGGCCGCCGCCGGTAATCGAAGGCGGCGATGGATTGCGGCTGAACGTCAAGTCCGCCCTGCTCATGAACTTTACCACCGGCAAGGTCTACTTCACCCAGAACCCGGACGAGCGCATTCCCCCGGCCTCCATCACCAAGGTCATCACCCTTTTCCTGGTGCGCGACGCTTTGGCGCAGGGCAAAGTAAGGCCCGATACGCTTATCCCGGTAAGCGCCCAGGCTACTCATACCGGCGGTTCCACCATGAGCCTGTACCGGGGCGAGAAGGTGCCTCTCTCCGAGCTTATCAAGGGCATCAGCGTGGTCTCGGCCAACAATGCCTGCGTGGCCGTGGCCGAGTATCTGGGCAAGGGGAATTCCAGCCGCTTCGTGGCTCAGATGAACGCCAAGGCCAAAAGTCTGGGCATGACCCGCACCACCTTCAGAAATCCCAACGGCCTGCCCGCCACGGGGCAATATTCCTCAGCCAGGGATATCGCCAAACTCTCGGCAGCCTATCTTCGCAAATATCCTGAATCCCTGGCTATTCACTCCATGACCTCCCACACCTACCATGGAGCCACCCACCGCAACGCCAACTCCCTGTTGGGGCGCTACGACGGCGCGGACGGCCTGAAAACCGGCTTCGTGTGCGAATCCGGGTTTAACATCACGGCCACGGCCAAACGCGGCAACACCCGGCTGATCGCCGTGGTCATGGGTGCCCACAGCCCCATTGTGCGGGCTGTGGAGACGGAACGCCTGCTCGATTACGGTTTCGCACAGGCGGCTGCGGACACCCCCAAACCCGCCAAGTCCAGAAAAAAATCCGCCGCGAAACCCTGAGCCTTTGGAAGGCCCTACACCGCACCAAATACGTCCTTCTCGATTCTTCGCCCTTTGTTGAAAGCCCGGCATATCCCTCACGCCCCCTATACAGGGGGTTTGGGGGAACACTGTTCCCCCAACGGGGTGCAGGGGCAGCGCCCCTGCTCTTACGCTTCTGCTCTTACGACGCCCCTGCTCCTCTCCCTGCTTCTCTTACACCTCCAATCCCTCCACGCCTCTTTCCCCCTCGAACGGTTGAGGGCAGGCGGCTCGGGCAGGGGTGAGCCAGGCGAATTCCATGCCGCTGCTACAGGGCATGCCCGTGCAGTGCTTCAGCAGGGTTTCAGGGTCAAAGGGCGGGGTGCCTTTCACGCGCAGGGTTTTGACGAACAGCTCTCCCCAGGTGGTCAGGTAAATGAGGCTCATGGCCTGCACGGCCCGGGTCTCGCTGGGCAGGCAGAAATTGACCGTTGCGAAGGCCTTGGCCACTGCCTCGGGGCTGAGCGCCAGCCGGGTGTCGGTCTCGAACATGCGCTCGTGGGGGAAGAAGACGGCCAGGGTGTCGAGGAGTTCCTGAAGGTCTTTGGCAGTGACGGGATTGATGGTGTAATCCGCGTTCACCTGGCTGCCGGGAACGAACACGCCGTTGGCCATCAGCCAGGCGCATTCGGCCACGAGGTCGGCGCTGTCGCGGGTGAACACCAGATCCAGCCGGGAGTCGCCGGGTTTCACCTGTCCGGCCTGGATATGCCAGCGGTAGGCGTTGCGTTCCGCGCGGGTTGCGGAAAAGAAGACCACCTTGCAGGCTTGGCCGTGGCCCTCGGCAAAGGGCATGATCTCGACCTTGTCCTTGCGCTTGGAAAAGGCGGCCATGATCCTGCGACCGATGCGGGTAAGATCCTCGGGGGTGATGGCCGTGTTGCCGTAATCCTGAAGATGGCTGGTCAGGCGTGTGTAGGCCCGCAGAATGAAGCGGCTGAACAGCTCGCCCAGCTTGCCTTGCTCCCGCCAGCCCGGAATCTGGCCCGCGCCTTTGCCGCCAAAATTGGGTCCGTTGCCCCCCTTGCCGAAATACATGCGCCGAAGCTCTCCCTGCTCGGCGGTCAGGGGTTGCACCGCGTCCTGGGCCTTGCCGGGAAGCAAGCTTTTGGAGAGGAAAGCCAGGCGGATGAGGGCGGCCTCCTCCCTGCGGCCCTGGCGCTGATAGTGGGCGTAGACTTCGGCAAACAGCCGGGCGTAGGGATCAAGATCCCACAGTTCCCGGCTGCCTGCGAACAGTGAATCCTTCATGGCCTCGCACAGCAGCAGCCCCGTGCCCCCGGCGTTCGCGCTTCCGGCGCTTTCGAGATAGCGCTCCAGCAGGGCGAACTTCATCACCGATTTGTAGGGCTGTTTGATGGACTTGAATATCTGCCACAGCATGGCCCCGAAGAATTCAGCCCTGGGAATGGCCGAGATGGAACCCAGATCGAGCAGATTCTCCTGACGGCAGAAGTCCTGGCTGAGCCTGAGAGAGCACTCCTTGTTGCAACCCGGCGGAACCGCCCACCACAGAGGGGCCTTGCCCGCCAGCAGCACGGCGGTGCGGTAGAATTCCTCCTTGAGGAGCATGGCCTGGGCTGAGCCGGACCCCTCCTCATGGCTGACGCCAAAATCATTGGCCACGATGCTGTTCACATCCATGCGGTAATAATGGGTTTCCAGCCCGAAGACCTTCCCCGCCCAGGCGGACAGGGCGGAAAGTTTGGCGTCGAAAGCATCCAGAGCAGCCCTTAAGTCCCCGAATGCCTGCAAGGCCGGAGCTTCACGAAAACACACCCACACATCCAGATCCGAGCCGGAAGTCTGGGCCAGGGTGCCGAAACTGCCGATGGTGTACACAGCCTCGATGGTGAGGGCGGCAGGGGCATCCTCCAACAAACCGGTGCAGGGGAAATATTCTTCGGCCAACGCGAAGACGCCGGGGGGAGGCTGGTAGGCGGCCACCCGGCAGGCCGGGACGGGCTCCAGATCCATGGCCTTCTCGAAGCACTCCGTGTGCAGCAGAAAGGGTAGCAGGCGCACGAAAGACGCTTGGGCGGGGCTGAGCCAACTGAGCCCGAAATCCAGGCGGCGGCGGTTCTCGGTCATGTTGGCCCGCAACCCGGCCAGGCGTTCCTGGCGCTCCAGCCAGAGCCGCAAAGCCTCCCACGCCTGGGCTTCCTCCAGCCCCCGCAACAGGTCCGGCGCGATCGGAACATCCTTGGCCACCGCCCCCTGAGCGACGACAACGACGGACGCGGACAAAGCCTGTTTGAGGGTCCGGGCCGCCATCCTGCGCAACAGCGGTTCGTCGCCCTCTATGTCCCAAGCCTCGGCCAGTTTGGCCGACACTCCCTCCAGGCGGCAACCCGCAAGGGACAGCCGCCACAATCTGGCCCCATCCAGCAGGCAATTGCGCATCAGCACGCCGGCCATGGACAGCTGGCTGGCAAGAAGGCCGCTGAGATCGCACCCGTCCAGCCTGACGCTTTGCAGCGCGAGGCCGTGGAGGCGGGCTCCGCCGAGTGTGCAGGCGTTGAACGCCGTCCCCTCCAAGGCGCACCCGGAAATTTCCGCGCCCAAGAGGCCGCAGTGGATGAAACCGCAGCCCGCAAACCTGCAATCCCAAAAGCGGGCCAGCCGGAAATCGCAGCCGTCGAAGCGGCAGTTGGTAAAACGCGTGGACAGAAATGCCGCAGCCTTGAAGGTAACTCCCACGAAGGTGCAATTCTGAAAATGGACATCCTCCAACCAGTAGTCGAGAAAAGACTCCCCGGTGAATGCCCGGCCCTCGATCACCTGGTGTTTGAGCCTTCCCCACATGCCCTCGCTCGGGATCTCGGTCTTGCTCCGCTGCGCCCCCATGCCCAGCAAGCCCCTCAAGCTGAAGCCCTTGCTGGCCAGGACGTCCTGGCCCTGCTGTGGAACGGCCAGGTCAGGCAGAGACGGCGCCTTGGGCGGGAGGTGCAGCCCAGCAGCCTGGACGCCGCTCGGTACAAGAACCGCGCACGGCAGAGACGGCGCAGGCGCAGCACCGGGCTGGCAAGACAGGGCCAAGGGGCTGCCTTCCAGAGAATCGGCCCCGCTCCCGACGCTCCCGGCCTGGGCGGATTCCGGGGGAAAGATCTCTGGGGCGGCGGCGAACAGCCCGGCCGGATCTTCGCTGGCCACGCGGGTTAGCGTGGCGCGCAAGGCCTGAGACCGCTCTTCGGCAGGCAGATAGGAGAGAAAAGCGCTGAAACCGCGCTCGCCCAAAAGCGCCAACATGCCTGCCAGTTCCTCCCGCATTCCAGGCTTGCCGTGGTAGAGCATGGCCCCAACCTGAGGGAGTTTGTCAGGAACCAGCTTGCGGGCAGCGTCCAGGCACAACCAGGCCTTGCCCGGACCGGCGCTCGACAGGAGGCCGGAAAACAGCCTGCCCAGAGCCTTATCCTGTACGGAACCAGCCGCACCCGCCAGGAGCAGACGGAAAGCCTCCTCCTTGCTTGCATGCAGGGCTGCGTCCCTGGCAAGATTTCCAGGCGGATCGGCAGGGCGGAGAAGCTTGAGCCACTGGGCCACGGCGCGCAGGCGGTCCGGCGAATCCCTGGCAGGGTCGGCCGCGCGGATATCCCGGCCCAGGCGGCCCTCCCAAAGCACCTCGGCCAGGGGTTGGGTCATGCCGGGCATGCGGCCCTTGCAGTGCAGGAGAAACTGGCGGGCATGGTGAAGATCAGCCTCGGCCACCAGGGGGAGCAAAGTGCGCGCGGCATCGTGGCATGGCCCCCGGCCCAGGCTGATAAGCACATCCACAACCCCCAACAGCTCTCCCGGAGAAAGTTCGGCCAGAAGAGGCAGAGCCTCCTCCAGCGGCACGATCTTCTGGTCCAGTGCTCTGGCGGCCAGCATGTTGCCGAAGCGGCCAAGGCGGACCAGCCCGAACAAGGCGGAGAGGGCCAGTTCGCGATCCGCCCCGACCAGCAAGGTGGACAGCGACAGGCACAGACGGGCTTGAAGCTCCTCAGGTAGGACATTGGGCCCGGACGGGCCAGAAAGGATGAGCTTGTCAAGAAATCGATCCAGGCTCAAAATCAGGGCTTCTCTTGCGCCCTCGCCATAGCCGCGCCGCGCAAGCACCGCCACCCGTTCGGCCAACTGAACGATGGCCCCCTCGGTTCCCCGGATTTTCCTGCCTGCGCCCGGCGCAACTCCATCTGATTTTCCGCCCATGCATACTCCATGGTCCATAGGCATCTCGAAAACGCAATTCTGTATTCCTCCCGCAAGAACGACACTTTTTCAAGAACCATTTTTCGCCCCCAGAAAATCTAGTGTCAAAAGATGAGTAAGCCCCTACTATTTTGACGAAGCCGTCACGTTGCCGTAAGCATCCCCACTATGCGGGAAAACGCTTCATTCGAGCACCTCGGCGTGCAAGGCATGGAACTGCCCCTTCCCTTCAGCGGGTTGGGCCTTTCCGTGGACGCTGCGTTGTTCGGGGCGGCGCGTATGGCACGGAGGTTTGGCAGGCCAGACCGTCCCGAGGCGTCCATGTTTACGCCTGAGCCCGCGAAGTTATGGGGAAGAGGCCTATTGACGGCATATTGCCGCCAAACACGGGCCGGTTGAGGCAACCTGTTTCCGGGAGGACACTTATGTCTCTGGAAAGACGCGATTTTCTTAAACTGTCGGCGGCATTCACCGCCGCCACCGCCTTTGGCGGACTGGGCCTGGACATCACCACGGCCCAGGCTGCGGCAGAGGTGGCCAAGCTCAAGGGCGTCAAACAGACCACCTCGGTCTGTTGTTACTGCTCCGTGGGCTGCGGCCTCATCGTCTCCACCGCTGATGAAGGCAAGGGCCGTGCGGTAAACGTGGAAGGCGACCCGGACCATCCGATCTCCGAGGGCTCGCTGTGCCCCAAGGGCGCTTCCATCTGGCAGCTCACCGAGAACCCCAAGCGTATCACCAAGGTGCTCTACCGCGCCCCCAACTCCGACAAGTGGCAGGAAAAGAGCTACGACTGGGCCTTGACCCAGATCGCCCAGCGGGTGAAGAAAGTTCGCGACGCCGCCTTTGAGACCAAGAACGCCAAGGGGCAGGAAGTCAACCGCCTGGAGGCCATTGCCTCGGTTGGTTCCGCCGCCATGGACAACGAAGAATGCTACATCTATCAAGCCATGCTCAGAGCCATGGGGCTCACGTATATCGAGCATCAGGCCCGTATCTGACACAGCGCAACTGTAGCGGCTCTGGCAGAGTCGTTCGGACGCGGTGCGATGACGAATCACTGGATCGACATCAAGAACAGTGACTGTGTACTTATAATCGGCGCCAACCCGGCCCAGAACCACCCCGTTTCCTTCAAATGGGTCATTAGAGCCAAGGAAGCCGGCGGCAAGGTGATCACCGTTGATCCCCGCTTCACCGCCTCGGCTGCCAAATCCGACATGTACGCCCCTATCCGCTCCGGTTCGGATATCGGCTTCTTCGGCGGTCTGATCAGCTATATTCTGACCAACGACCTCATGTTCAAAGACTATGTGGTCAACTACACCAACGCCTCCTTCATCGTGGGCGACGCCTACGACTTCAAGGACGGCATGTTCTCGGGCTACAATGCCGAGAAAAAAGCCTACGACCGCTCCAAGTGGGCCTTTGCCAAGGCTGAAGACGGCCAGATCAAGAAAGACCCCACTCTCCAGGACCCCCGGTGCGTGTACCAGCTCATGAAGAAACATTATGAGCGCTACAGCCTGAAAGCCGTCTCCGACATCACCGGCTGCCCCGTCGACAAGCTGGAAGCAGTCTACAAGCTGTACTCCGAGACCGGCAAGCCCGAGAAATCCGGCACCGTGCTCTACGCCATGGGCCAGACCCAGCACACCGTTGGCGTGCAGAACATTCGGGCCATGTCCCTGGTGCAGCTGCTCCTGGGCAATATCGGCGTGGCTGGCGGCGGCATCAACGCCCTGCGCGGCGAAGCCAACGTCCAGGGCTCCACGGACCACGGTCTGCTGTTCCACATCCTGCCCGGCTACGTGCCCACGCCCACGGCCTCCATGGACAGCTTGAAGACCTATAACGAGAAGAACACCACTGCCACCAAAGACCCCAAGAGCGCCAACTGGTGGGGCAACCGTCCCAAATACATGGCCAGCTTCCTGAAAGCCATGTGGCCCACGGTGGATGTCGAGACCTCCTACAAGTGGCTGCCCAAGTACGACGACGGCGTGGACCACAGCTGGCTGTCGCTCATGGACGCCATGTACAACGGCAAATTCAAGGGCTTCTTCGCCTGGGGACAGAACCCGGCGGCCTCCACGGCCAACTGCCAGAAAGTGCGCGAAGCCATGGCCAAGCTGGACTGGATGGTCACGGTAAACCTCTTCGACACCGAGACCGCTTCCTTCTGGAAAGGCCCGGGCATGAACCCCAAGAAGATCAAGACCGAGGTCTTCTTCCTGCCCTGCTGCGTGTCCATCGAAAAGGAAGGCTCCATCTCCAACTCCGGTCGCTGGATGCAGTGGCGCTACCCTGGTCCCAAGCCACTGGGTGGCACCAAGCCCGACGGCGACCTGATCTATGAGCTGTTCGAGAAGATCAAGGGCCTCTACGCCAAGGACAAAAAGGGTGCCTTCCCTGAGCCCATCACCAAGCTCAACTGGGATATGGCCACCAACCATGTCTTTGATCCGCACAAGGTCGCCAAGCTGATCAACGGCTACTTCCTGAAAGAAAAGACCATTGGCGACAAGACCTACAAGGTCGGCGACCCGGTGCCCTCCTTCGGCCTGCTGCAGGATGACGGTTCCACTTGCTCCGGCAACTGGATCTACTCCGGCTCGTATACCGACAAGAACATGGCCGCCCGCCGCGACAGAACCCAGACCCCCATGCAGGAGAAGATCGGCCTGTATCCAGGTTGGACCTGGGCCTGGCCGGTGAACCGCCGCATCATCTACAACCGCGCTTCCGTGGATCCGCAGGGCAAGCCTTACCAGCCCGAGAAGCCGGTCATCGAATGGAAGGACGGCAAGTGGGTGGGCGACGTTCCCGACGGTCCTTGGGCTCCCATGGCCGACGAGAAGGGCAAAAACCCCTTCATCATGCAGTCGGAAGGTTTCGGACAGCTCTTCGGCCCAGGCCGACTCGACGGACCCTTCCCCGAATACTACGAACCGCTGGAATGCCCCGTTGCGGAGCATCCCTTCTCCAAGGTGCTGCACAACCCCACGGCCCTGATGTTCCAAGGCCCCAAGGAAACCCGCGCATCCTGCGACCCCCGGTTCCCGTTCATCTGCTCCACCTACCGGGTGACCGAGCACTGGCAGACCGGCGTCATGACCCGCCACACCCCGTGGTTGCTTGAAGCCGAACCCCAGATGTTCGTGGAAATGAGCCCCGAGCTGGCACAGCTGCGCGGCATCAAGGGCGGCGACAAGTGCATCGTGGAATCGGTGCGCGCCTCCCTGTGGGCCATCGCCATTGTCACCGAACGCATCAAGCCCTTCCAGGTGATGGGCCAGTCCGTGCACATGGTGGGCATCCCCTGGCACTTCGGCTGGGTGTTCCCCAAGGACGGCGGCGATTCGGCCAACCTGCTCACCCCCTCGGTGGGTGACCCCAACACCGGCATCCCGGAAACGAAGGCCTTCATGGTCAACGTGAAAAAGGCTTAGGGAGGTGACGTATGAGTGATAAGACCTTCTTCGTCGATCTCTCCAGGTGCACCGGTTGCCGTGGATGCCAGATCGCTTGCAAACAGTGGAAGCAACTGCCTGCCGAACCGACCAAGCAGACGGGCACGCATCAGAATCCGCCGGACATGTCCTTTGTGACGCTCAAGATCGTGCGTTTCGCGGAAGTCGTCCTGGATGACTCCCTGAAGCTGCTGTATACGCCCGACCAGTGCCGCCACTGCATCGATCCGCCCTGCAAGGCGGTGGGCGACGACACCATCAAGGATGCCATCATCCAGGACAAGGCAACCGGCGCGGTCATCTTCACCGAGAAGACCAAAGACCTGCCCTTTGATACGGTCAGAGGTGCCTGCCCCTACGACATCCCCAGGCAGGATCCCAAGACCAAGCTCATGAGCAAGTGCGACATGTGCATCGACCGCGTGACCGCTGGCATGCTGCCTTCCTGCGTGAAGACCTGCCCCACCGGAGCCATGAACTTCGGCGATCGCGCCGACATGCTGGCCCTGGCCAAGAAACGCCTGGAAGCCGTCAAGGCTACCAAGCCTAAGGCTAATCTGGTGGATATCGATTCGGTACGGGTAGTGTTCCTGACCGAATTCGAGGCCAAGAACTACTCCAAAACCCTCATGGCCGATGCGTCTGATCCCAAGACCTTCAGCCGCTTCGCCGCCATGGAAAAACTGCTCGGCCCCCTGCGCCAGCAGGTCCGCGGCTAAAGCCGCCCCGCGTGATGGAGGCCGCCGGGGTTTTGCGCCCCGGCGGCCTTTTTCCGGCCCCCACAGCCGGAAACCCTAGCGCCCGGAGCCCGGCCGGAACGATTACGGCAATCCCGGCGGGATTGGACCTCCCATCACCAGGATAGCCGTGATCCTCCGGCCACCGGGGCGGGGGCGGTAGGTGTCCGCATTGCATCCCACCAAGATTCTCTTTGCCCAGGCGCTTTTCGCGCCATTCCTACTGCCTTTTCCGCATCTCGTCCTGAGTTAGCCCTGCGGCTCATTTTGCATATTATTTCCCACATAGGGATATACCCCTATGTACCCTGTTCACGGATTAATTTCTGTCTATGATGCGCGTTACCGGTTGTTCAACATCCGGAATGTTGCACATGGAGGAACCTCGTATGGTGTAAGCTGTCAGCACTACGCTGGCAAAGGTAAATGTGAAAGCAGCCACTGAGGGCGGTGCTGCCGTTGTGGTGAACGTGCGAGCTTGACGGCTGAGGATTGGATTGGGCCGATGCGACCGGGTGGTGCTAACCCTGTAACTTTTACATGAAGGAGTAGATCAAGATGGCTGGAACATTCGGCGAAGACGATGCAAAGACCATGGATCAAGTAACCACCGATGGTTCGTACACACCAGGGAGCTTGACGTACACTGACGGTTCGATGCCGTCCTTTGGAGCAAAATCTGCCGTTTACAGACCGGAGCAACAGATTGAGAGCGATAAACCGTTTACGTTTAATCCAGTGTACGCAATATTTGCGCACAAAATGGAACAGGCTAATCCCGGCACTGTCGATCCTGAGTATTTGCAGAAGAATTATGCTTATACGAGAAGGCAGGTCGAGTTGGCGAACAATGTTGGCATGGCACCTGGAGTGCAGGCGCAAGGTGTTGCAACTACAGCGACTGTGCCTGCTGTTGCCAACACCGACCAACAAAAACCATATAGCGTGGCAACGACCAAGGATCAGGAGCCGGGAAAGAGTTCTTTTCCCGGCCAGGGCTGAATAGCATGGAGAGGCAATAGTACAACATCGTGTTCAAAGGAATAATTACCATTGACAGCTACAAATGTTAACAGCCCCCTTGACTGCTACCTGTACATGCAATATAAAATGGCTCTGTTCGCGTTGAGTGTTGAAGCTACCCAAGGGACATGATTAGTGCCCGTTTCGGGGTCAGGCTTTCGCCTAAACGCTCGAACAATCTCCGCCAACCAAGGTAGTTGGCCAGATACTTCGTCGCCACA
>JBBRUD010000043.1:0-33818 GCA_038248065.1 Desulfovibrionales bacterium
CCCGGCCTGGCCCCATTCGGGCTTGTCCTTGGCGTGGGCCGCCAGGACCGCGCGTTCGGCGTCGTAGGTTTCCATGCCCCAGAGGTCCGAGGCGTCGTGGAAGGCGCAGCCTTCCGGGTGGATGGCCAGGGTTACGGGGGTTTTCGAGCAGCCGTGGAGGATGATGGCGTCAAAACCGGTACGGTCCAGGGCTTCGGGCACTTTGCCGCCGGAATACGACTCGGCGTAAAAACCGGTAAGTGGCGACTTGGTGTAGACGCCGTACCGGCTGCCGCCCCAGATGGACCCGCCGCAGAACGGCCCTGTGGCGAAGATGATGCGGTTTTCCGGTCCCAGGGGGGCCACCCCGGCCGGGCTGCGTTCAAACAGCAGTCTGGTGGCCAGCCCCTTGCCGCCCAGCCCGGAGGCAAGCAGTTCCGGGGAGGCGTCTTCGATCTCAAAGGAACGGTTGGTTACGTCCACAGTGAGAATTCTTCCGTAAAATCCATGCATAGTGCGTCCCTTGGATGTGTTCAGGTTGCGGGGCACAACGCCCTGCCTAAAGCACGCACCGGTAAATGGCCTCGGCGTCCTCCACCTTGAGCAGACGCGGGTTGTTGGCCAGCAGGCGGGTTACTTTCATGACTCCTTTGGAAAGCCCGGGGATGTGCTCGTCGCGAACGCCGAAGTCGCTGAGGTGAGCGGGCACCTTGAGGTCCAGCGACAGGATGCGCAGGGCCGCCATGGTTTTGAGGGCCGCTTCGCGCTGGCTGAGTCCTTCAGTGCTTTCGCCCAACACTTCGGCAAGGTAGGCGAACTTGGGCAGGTTGCCCAGCATGTTGAATTCCATCACCGGCACCAGCATGATGGTGTTGGCCACCCCGTGCGGAATGTGGAACTCCGCGCCGATGGGGTAGGCGAAGGCGTGTACTGCCGTGACTCCGGCGTTGGCAAAGGCCATGCCCGCCAGAAGGCTGCCTTCGAGCATCTTGCCGCGCGCCTCGATGTTTTCGCCGTTGGCGAAGGCCGTGCGGATGTTTCCGTAGATGAGCTTGATGGCCTGGATGGCCAGCAGGTCGGTCATGGGGTTGGCGTTCTTGGAAGTGAAGGCCTCCACGGCATGGATAAGGGCGTCCATACCGGTCGCCGCCGTGACGTGGGGCGGCAGTCCGGTGGTAAGTTCAGGGTCCAGGAGGGCGGTTGAGGGGAAGAGATAGGGGCTGACGATGCCTTTTTTGAGCTTCTCATGGTGGTCCGAAAGGATGGCGATGGGAGTGACTTCGCTGCCGGTGCCTGCCGTGGTCGGGATGAGGATGAGTTTCAAGCCTGGGCTGGGCACCAGGTCGATGCCGAAGTAGGCGGACACCGGTCCGGGGTTGGTGGCCAGTATGGAGGCGACCTTGGCCACGTCCTGGGCCGAGCCGCCGCCGATACCGACGATGACGTCGATACCTGTTTCCTTGACAGTGTCGGCGGCCTTGATGGCGGTCTCAAAGGCGGGGTCGGGTTCGACTTCGCTGAACAGGGAGACCTGAAGCCCGGCTGTTTTGAGCAGTTCCTCAAGCCTGGCCACGATACCTGTTTTCACCAGGCCGGGATCGGTGACGATCATCACCCGCCCGCCGCCCAGGCGCTTCACTTCTGCACCGATGGTATTCAAGAGCCCAGGCCCCATGACGATGCGGGACGTGGTCTGGAATGTCGTGGATTTCATCATTGCGTTTGCTCCGTAAGGATTTCGCGTTACGTGAAGGAAGTTATTCCGTGCCGATCTTGCTGTTGAAGACAGGGTCCTTGACCTTGTCGTAGCGTTCCCATTTGCGGAAGAAGTCCTTGCCGTAGATCAGGAGGCACAGCACGATGCCCACACCGAAGGCAGCGGCGGCTTCGCGGGTGATCAGCACTGCGGCCACGATGCCGGCCACGCCCAGGTCGTTGAAGGTGCGGGCTTTCAGGATGCCAACCCGCACGGCCACGTAGCCTTGCACCAGCATGGTGAGCGACAGGGCGATGGGCAGGATGGGCTTCACCAGTGTGACGATGGGCATGAAGAAGTACCCGGCGAAGGTTCCCCAGCGGAAGGAAGCCACGCCGCCGAAGAGGCTGTCCATGGCTTCCGGCCCGTGCTTGTAGCGTTCGCATTCCACCACCTGCATGGCCGCCCACATGGGGCCGCACATGGAGATGTCCGGGCCAAGCAGAGCCATGCCCATATTGCGTATGCCCACGATCATATTGTTGCGGTTGGCGTCGAAATGGATGTCCTCGTCGCCGTGGCGGAATTCGCGGGCTTCATCAATCAAAGCCTCGGCCTGGATGAGCTCGCCGAAGAGCACGATGTACACGGCAAAGACCAGCGGGGCGGCGCTTAAGAACATGCCCAGCGGCGGCCAGCCGATGCGGTCGGAAAACGGCGTCCATTCGGTGAACAGGGTTTTGAAGTGGGGTACGGTGAAGCCCCATTCAAGGGTCGGCCAGGGCAGTTCCTTGACCAGTGGGGCCACGATGATGGCCAGCACCAGCGCGGGCATGAGGCCCAGGTCGGAGACTGCCTTCAGCAACGGGTGGGAATTGCGCAGGCTTTTAAAGTGGTTGGAGAAGAGAATGTAGAAGGCAAAGCCGATGGAGATGGTGATGGTCCAGGGGAAGAGGTCGAACCGGCCGCCGGGCTGGAAGACCAGCCGCACGGCGGCAATGCCCGCTCCCAGCAGGATGCCGGCTTTCAAGGCGTCCGGCACCAGATCAACGAATTTCTTGGCCAGACCGGTGGAGCCCAGAATAAGCGAGAGCAGGCCCAGCTCGAATTCAAAGGCGACGAGCGCCTGGACCCTGGGCACTCCTTCGGGGAAGGTTTTGATCCAGAGCAGCAGCAGCGGGATGGCCGGGGTAATCCAGCCGGGAACCACCGGGTCGCCCAGATGGGAGTGCCACAGATAGAAGAAGCCGTTCAAAATGACGATGGTGATGGCCACCTCGAAAGGCATGCCGAGATACTCTTGCAGCAGCGGGATGACGCCGAGGCAGACGGCGCACATCAACAACCCTTGAATGAAGTCGGGCAACTCGAAGCGGTAGTGGAGGAAAGGGAGCCTGAAATGAAACGGACCTAGCGGAATGTACGGTTGCTTTTTGCCGAACTCTCGTTTGAAGGCTGGACCCAGCAGACTCATGACGCCCCCTTTCGCTTTAAGGTTTGATTGAATGACTATTGCGTTACACAATCTGAACCTTGGTTGTACTGCTATACGATACTGCTGCATATTTGCAGCGGCATTGAATACAACTGGAGCGTGCCAGGGGGGAGAACCTGACAGGATAAGAATCTTAGCGAATCACTTGGCGTCAGCAAAACATGCATGGACGCTGTTTAAAACAACACTGCGCTGAGTTCACCGTCACCGTTCAGGGAGTTGAAGCCGCAACGCATCGTTGGTGCACTTGCAAGAAAGCAACTTCCGTGCTCAGAGTGAGAAGCTTAGGTATTCCAGCGTGATGGGAAAGGGGGACGTAGATGACGTTTTCGCGATATTGCGACTGTCTGCGTCAGATATGTATTTAATCTACTAAAATAATTGTATTTATCTTATTTGCGACTGTCGCATATTTGCGACAAGGCGCTTTGCCCCTCACGGTTTCACAAGGCCGTATTTGGCTGCCTTGCGGTAGGCCGTGGCTTTGTCGATGCCCAGGGCGCTGGCGGCCCGCTGCCACGAGGAGTGTTCCTCAAATGCTTCGCGCAACATATGGGCCTCCAACTGCGCCACCGCGTCGTTGAGTTGCGAACCCCGGCGTGGAAGAAAGCCTGTCTGGCGCAGTGTTTCAGGGAGATGGCTTGCCCCAATCTCGTTATCCACGGTGATCACCATCAGCCGCTCTATAAGGTTTTCCAGCTCGCGCACGTTTCCAGGCCAGGAGTAGTTGACCAGCGCGTCAATGGCCTGGGGGCTGATGGTCTTGCAGTAGCCGAAGCGCCGGTTGAATTTGTCGAGAAAATGCACGGCCAAGAGGGGGATGTCTTCGCGTCTCTCCCGAAGCGGTGGCAAGTGGATGGGCACCACCATCAGCCGGTAGTAGAGGTCGCGGCGAAACTCGCGGCGTTCGATCATTTTCAGCATGTCCCGGTGTGTGGCGCCGACAATCCTGACATTGACGCTGATGGATTTTGTGCCCCCCAGCCGCATGATCTTTTTTTCCTGGATGGCGCGCAGCAGCTTGGCCTGCAAGACCATGGGCATGTCGCCCACCTCGTCGAGAAACAACGTGCCGTTGTGCGCCAGTTCGAACAGCCCCGGTTTCCCTTCCTTTTTCGCGCCGGTAAAGGCCCCGCCTTCGTAGCCGAAAAGCTCCGCTTCCAAAAGCTGTTCGGGCAGCGCGGCGCAGTTGATGGTTATGAACGGCTGCAACGAGCCCTTTCCTTTTTTGTGTATCAACTTGGCGATGAGTTCCTTGCCGGTTCCAGAATCGCCGGTTATCAGTACAGTGGAGTCCACATAGGCGACTTTGGTGGCGGTCACCAATGCCTGGGCCATGGATTTGCTACGAAAGATGATGTCGCTGGCTTCAATCTGCAAGGAACGCAGGTAGGATATCTCGGACTCGTATTTCAGCGTCTGTTCCTTGGTTTTGACCAACTGATCGCGAAGTTTGACCAGTTCGGTAACGTCGCGAACGTTGGTGACAACCCGGAACAGGTTGCCCGCATCATCGAAGACCGGGCTGCCGGAAACAAGGAAGTTCCGCTCCCCTTTGATGGTCTGGTTTATGGTCATGGCCTTACGGCTTTCCATGACCAGCAGGGTGACGGATTGGTCGTAGTATTTGTCCTCGACCAACTGGCGCATGTTCCGGCCTATGACTTCTTCGGGATCGATGCCGGTCATCCGCTGGTAGGCCTTGTTCAGGCGCAGCACGACGCCGTTGCCGTCGGTGATAAAAATGCCGTCGTAGGACGAATTGATGATCGCCCCAAGCTCCTTGATGTGGTCGCTCACATAGTGGAGCTCGCAGGATGTATTTTCAAGGATCGAGATGTCCTGAAAGACGCTTATCGCTCCGATGACGGTATCCCCGGACATGATCGGAGAGAGATTGGCCATCAACAGCGTATTGTTCAGAGTGATCATCTGTCCGGCAAGGAACTCTTCCGACTCAACAATTTGCGGGAGCAGTGATTCCGGTAGGATGTCGACAATGTGTTTGCCAAGCAACTCCGCTCTGTCAATGCCGAGAAGCTGTTCAACTACACGGTTGGCAACGAGAATGGTGCCATCGCTGCGGATGGCCAATATGCCGTTTTGCGCAGCATCAAGGATGGCATAGAACTGGTCCAGTGTTTCGTACAGGCTTTCTCGCAACGCCGGAGTCCCCCTTGGATCGTGGAACGGTTCCGTATGGCCGGGAAGAGACAGGGTTTTTGTTCTCGTACAGGGAAATGGAGGCGGAGGGCAAGGCGGACCTGGCCTGGAAAGCAGCGATGGGGGCAGGGGCGGCTAGCCTCGAAGTGCGTACGCATTTCCGCAATTCGGTTTTCTGGAAAGCGAGAGTTTCGCATCCTGGCCTCAGTGAGAGTGCCATGCCGCAAAAAGGCGTCTGTTGCTGGCCACCTTGTACAGGAAATTGCAGAGGTTCACTCTCTGCATGCTGGTGCAACATTTCCATGCAAAGGCGTTGCAGAGCGCTCAGGCAACGTTTTGAGCGCGTCGGAGTAACACTATGAGAGCAGCACCCTTCGGGGTGAATTGACTTGGCTTGTATCTGCGGGTACTTGAAAATATGAGCTCAAGTCCACAGCCGGGGCAGACCGGCATGAAGCACACACTGGCGCTGGCGGTGGGTGCACTCGGCGTTGTCTACGGCGATATCGGCACGTCCCCCCTCTACGCCATCAAAGAATGCTTTCACGGCCTGCACGCGATCGAACTTTCCCCAACCAACGTGATGGGTGTGCTTTCCTTGGTTTTCTGGTCCCTGACCATGGTCGTGACCTTCAAATACATCCTGTTCATTCTGCGCGCCGACAACAAAGGCGAGGGCGGTATGTTCGCCCTGCTGGAGCTCCTGCCCGCCAGGAAAATCGGCCGCAAAGGCATGGCCATGGCCCTGATGATGGGGCTGTGCGGCGCGTCGCTGCTGTGTGGCGAGGCGATCATCACTCCGGCGATTTCGGTGCTCTCCGCCATCGAAGGCCTGGAAGTGGCCGCTGGCAGCCAAAGCCCGCTGGTGGTGCCCTTCACTTTGGTCATCCTGTTTGGGCTGTTCATGGTGCAAAAGCACGGCACAGGGGGCATCGGGCGCGTCTTTGGGCCGGTGATGCTTTTGTGGTTTCTGGTGATAGGCTGGTTGGGCGCGCTGCAAATTGTCCGCAATCCTGATGTGCTGTTCGCCCTGAACCCACTGCACGCCGTCGATTTCTTCGTGCTGAACAAGATGCACGGTTTTCTGGTTCTGGGTTCGGTGGTGCTCTGTATCACCGGCGGCGAGGCTCTGTATGCGGACCTGGGCCATTTCGGCAGCCGGGCCATCCGCATGTCCTGGCTGTGCTACGCCTATCCGGCATTGCTGCTCAATTATTTCGGCCAGGGCGCCGGGCTTCTGCTCAACCCGGATATCGTGGCGCACCCTTTTTACGGCATCGTGCCTCCCTGGGCCATCTACCCCATGGTGGCCCTCTCCACCCTGGCCACCATCATCGCCTCCCAGGCCATGATCTCCGGCGTGTTCTCACTGATGCGCCAAGCCGTGCAGCTGGGCTATTTCCCGCGCGTGCGCATCATCCATACCTCCCGCCAGATGGAAGGGCAGATCTACATCCCGGAAATAAACAGCCTGCTGATGTGGGGCTGCATCATTTTGGTGCTGATATTTCAGGAGTCGAGCCGACTGGCCGCAGCCTACGGCATCGCGGTCACCGCCACCATGACCATCACCTCCATGCTCTATTGCCTGGTGGCGCATAAACGCTGGGGATGGCCGGTCTGGAAGGCGTTGCCGCTCCTGGCGCTGTTTCTTACCTTCGATATTTCCTTTTTTGGCGCGAATCTGCTCAAGATCGCCGACGGCGGCTGGATTCCCCTGCTCATCGCCAGCGGGCTGATCACCTGCATGGCCACCTGGAAAGACGGCCGCAGCGCATTGGGAAAGGTGTTGGCCTCAAACACCATGCCCCTTGATATCTTTTTGGCCGATGTGGCGCTCAAGAAACCCCATCGCGCCCAGGGCACGGCGGTGTTCCTTTCCGTCTCGTCCGCAGGCGTACCGGTCACGCTGTTGCACTTTTTCAAGCATAACAAAATGCTGCATGAAAACGTGGTGATACTCTCCATCAGCTCGTCCGACGAACCCTACGTGGCTGATGACCAGAGGCTTTCCATAGAATGCATGGGCCAGAACTTTTACCGGGTGCTGGCGAAATACGGCTTTATGGAAACGCCCAACGTGCCGAAGATCCTGCAACTGGCAGAAACACTGGGGCTGAGCGCGGACCCCGCCGACACCACGTTCTTCCTTGGGCGTGAATCGCTGCTGACCACCGGAAGCTCCTCCATGTGGCCCTGGCGTAAGCATCTGTTCGAAGTCATGAGCCGTAACGCCCGGCCCGCGTCGTCCTACTTCGGCATCCCGCCCGACCGGGTGATGGAGCTTGGCGTGCAGGTGGAACTGTAAGTCTGCGAAACGGCAGAGAGAGCGGCCTGCCGCATAACGATCGGCGGGCCGGGACCTTCGCCTGTTACCGGGCTCCCAGGTTGTGTTGTGCGTGGCCGGTGCGGGGCTCAAAGTGGCCAGTACAGGCTGTGCGAGCTGGCTTCTAGAAGGTGGGCGGCGTGTTCACCCAGAGCACGCGGCATTCCTGGTCGCTGAAGTTGTCGTAGCGGTGCATGCGTTCGGAGCGGAACAGAAAGGAATCCCCTTCCTCCAGATGGTAGGTGTTGTTGTCTACCGTCAATTCCAGGCAGCCTTGCAGAACATACCCCACCTCTTCCCCTTCGTGGATGCGTCCCTCCTGGGAGGTGCGGCCGCCTGGGGCGATGATGTGGATGTGCGCCTGGAGCAGCAGGCCCTGGGAGTGGGGGGTCAGGGCTTCCAGTTTGATGCCTTCTCCCGGTGTGAACGCGCCGATATCGAGTTGCGGGCGGGTTCCTTTCCTGAAGACCACATCGTCGCTGGCGTCGTAGGCGAAGAGCGCGGAAATGTTGGTGTCCAGGGTGACCGCGATGCGATGGAGCATGTCCAGGGAGGGGTTGACCTTGCCTGTTTCTATCTTGGAAAGCATGCTCTCCGAACAGTGGGCCTCCTGGCTCAACCGGGCCAGGGTGACGCCTTTGTTCTTCCGGGCCAGCCGTATCTGAAATCCAAGGTGCAATCGGGTTGCTTGGGGGTCCATGCCGTCCTCACATGCTGCTGGTTGTGTGTCCCATGTCCCTGCGGGCATGCGCTTCTGTCCGGGCTGATCCCCAGAATTTTCCGGGAAAGACGTGCCCCCTGCCCACGGTGCAGCGCCTCTTCAACGGACGCTCAGAACCCGGCATGCAGAGTGGGCGGCATGCGGGTAAACGTGGGCTGTCCAGCCTTAAAACCGTATAATGGCGAGGCAATTTCCGCAACAGCGCTGGAGGCGTCCCGGGCGTCGAGCAGCACCACGTCGCCGGGGTTTCCCACAGTCAGGCCATAGTCCGAGCAGCCGAGTACTTGGGCCGCAAGCGTGGTCACCATGGCCAGGCAGTCCGCCAGCCCGGCGCTGGTCCCCACCTGGCAGACGTTGGCGTACAGGTTGGCCAGGCGGATGAGTGAACAGTCCCCAAAAGGCGTGAAGGGATTGAGCACGTTGTTGGTGGAAAGCGCGCAGGTGACGCCGTACTTGAGCAGGGTATGCGCCGGGGTGAGGCCTCTGGGGATGTTGTGGCTGTACTGGCGGCCCATAAGAAAAATATCCGTGGCAGGCATGACCATGAGCCTGACGCCCGCATCGGCCATGGTGCGGGCCACCTCTTCCAGACGCTGCGGCGGCAGGGCGGAGAGCTTTGTCGCGTGGCCCACGCTCACCCGGCCCTGCCAGCCACGGCGCTGGGCCTTGGCGCACACGTATTCGACATCGAGCCAGGACGCATCCAGGTCGAAATCCAGGTGCATGTCGATATCCCTGTCCAGGTCGCGGGCGATGTCGAAAAGGCGGTCGATCTGTCCGTGGGGATTGGAATCCGTGTAGGGCGCTCCCCCGACAACGGTTCCTCCGGCGTTGAGGGCCTGGAGCATAAGCGCTTCGACGCCGGGATAATTGAGCAGCCCCTCCTGGGGGAAGATGCAGATTTCGACGTCGATAGCCCACTTGAAGGCCTCGATGGCGCGCAGCACTCCGGCCAGGCCCTTGAGGCCGATGACCGGGTCCACTTCCAGTTGGGTGCGCATGCGGGTGACGCCGTTGCCCACGGCCATGGCCAGCACCCGCGAGGCACGCTCGGCCACGTCGTCTTCATCGAAGTCGCGCTTGGCTTTGGCCACCTGCTCGATGGCCTCGGCCAGAGTCCCTTGTTTAATAGCGCATCGGTCCGCAATGCAGGCCTTGTCCAGATGGATGTGGGATTCAACGAACCCGGCAATGGCCAAGCGGCCTCCAGCGTCAAGATCTCGCTCCCCCGGCGGGAGCGACGGCTCGATGGCGGCAATGCGCCCCTGGTGGATGCCGATGTCCATGAGCCTGCCGGGGTGGGTCTCAAGGGCGGCGTTGCGTATGGTCAGTTCCATGGCGTGTCCGTTCTCCAGCGTGTTGGAGGCGTGTGATCCTTAGGCCGAACCCAGATAGGCCTGTTCGATGCTTTTGTCGGCGCGAAGTTCCTGGGCATCCCCTGAATGGACAATGCGCCCGGATTCCAGCACGTAGCCTCGGTCCGCCACGGCCAGGGCCAGATTGGTCATCTGGTCCACGATGAGGATGGTGACCCCTGCGTCGCGCAGGTCGGCCAGAATGTCGTACAGCTCGTTGATCATGGACGGGGCCAGACCGAGGCTGGGTTCATCCAGGATGAGGATGTCCGGCCGGGCCATGAGCCCCCGGGCGATGGCCAGCATTTGCTGTTCGCCGCCGGAGAGCACCCCGCCTTTGCTCTTGATGCGCTCCCGCAGCCGGGGGAAACGCGTCAGCAGCTTTTCGAGATCCTCCTGAACCTGGCCGTCGTTGCGCCGGAACGCCCCCAGCAGCAGGTTGTCCATGACCGTCATATCGGGGAATATCTGCCTGCCTTCGGGCACCAGGGCCAGCCCTGCCAGGGCGATCTCATGGGCTTGGGATTGGCCGACGGGCGAATCGTTGAGCACCACCGAGCCGCTCACAGGGCGGTGCAGGCCGCTGATTGCCCGCAGCATGGTGGACTTGCCCGCGCCGTTGGCACCCAGCACGGCCACCATCTCGCCCGGATACACGTCCAGATCCGCCCCGTCGAGCACAGGGGCCGCGCCGTACCCGGCCGTCAGCTTGCTGGTGGCCAGCACGGCGAATTTCTCTCCGGCCCAGGCCTGCATACGGGGCCGCCCCTTGAAATCTGCTCCGCCCAGATAGGCCTCCAGCACGTGGGGGTCCTGGCGCACCTCTGCGGGCGGCCCCTCCAGGATGGGGCTTCCGGCGTCCAGAGCCAGCATGTGGTCGGATATGCCCATGACCAGCGACATGTCGTGCTCGACAAGCACCACCACAATGCCCAGACCGGCGATTTTGCGCAGCAGCACCGAGAGTTGTTCCTTGTCGGAACGCATGAGCCCGGCAGCGGGTTCGTCCAGCAGGAGCACTTCGGGGTGGCAGGCCAGGGCGCGGGCGATTTCCACCAGCCGCTTGTCCACGTGGGCCAGGCTGCCCGTCAGGGCGTCCAGGGAGCCGGTATAACCCGCAAAGGAGAGCAGCCCTTCGGCCTTCCGGGAAAGTTCAGGGGTTCCGGCGCTTCCCAGCAGCCAGCCGAGCCTGCCACGGCCAAGGGCCACCAGCATGTTGTCCAGGACGCTCATTTCCTCAAAGAGCAGCGTGGTCTGATAGGTTCTGGTTACCCCCAGGCGCGCGGTTTTCCAGGCGGGCATGCCGGTGAACTCTCCGGCCAGGGACACCGACCCTTCCGAGGGTCTGTAGAACCCGCTGATCATGTTGAGAACGGTGGTTTTACCCGCGCCGTTGGGGCCGATGATGCTGGTGACCCTTCCCGGTTCAGCGGTGAAGGAGACGCCTCGTGCGGCCTGCACCCCGCCAAAGGAAATGCCTATGCCGCGCACCGTCAGCGGCAGGCGCGAGCCGCCTTTGAGCCCAAGCAGCGCGGCAAGGTCCGCGCCCCCGCCGTTTGGGCGGCGGCAGGGCCTGCGCGGTAGCAGCGCGGCCAGTGCGCCGACGATGCCGCGCGGTGCGGCAAGCAGCACGAAGATGAGCAGGGCTCCGAAGATGAGCAAGCGGTATTGGGCCAGATTTGAGAGCAGTTCAGGAAGAATGACCACGACCAGCGCCCCGGCCACCGGGCCCAGCAGGGTTCCCGCGCCGCCGATGATGACGGCCAGCAGGAACAGGATGGACTGGTGCAGGGGAAAGGAATCCGGGCTCACAAACATGACCAGGGGGGTGAAAACCGCCCCGGCAATGCCGGTCAAGGTGGCCGACAGGGCAAAGGAGACGGTCTTGACGGTAACGGGATTAAGCCCCAGCGACTGGGCGGCGGTTTCGCTGTCACGCACCGCGCACATGGCCTTGCCCCACCGGCTGCGGGTGAGTTGATGGTAGAACGCCAGGGCTGCGCCTGCCAGGAGGATGGCCAGCAGGGCGATATCCTTTTCAGCCATGTCGCGGCCAAAAACCATCGGCGCGGGAAAGCCCATGAGTCCGTTGGAACCGCCGGTAAAGCCTTTCCATTCGATGAGACCGTTTTCCACGATGAAACCGAAGGCGATGGTCATCATGGCCAGATAGGGACCAGCCACGCGCAGGGCAGGCATGGCCAGCAAGGCGCCCACCGCGGTGGCGGCGGCGGCAGCGGCAGGCAGGCCCAGCCAGAAACTGTAGCCGTCGCGCAGGAGGATGGCCACGGTGTAGGCGCCGATGGCGAAAAAGCCCACATGTCCGAAAGACATCTGCCCGGAGAGGCCCACCAGAATGTTCAGCCCGACGCCCACGATGACGTTGACGGCAACCATTGCCAGCACAAACGTGGCGTAGTTGCCGCTTTTCCACCAGACGGCCATGGCAAGGCCTGTCAGGGCCGCGATGAGTACTCGCCCCCAGGCCGGGGTGTACAGGAAAGCCCAACCGGAAGATGCGGCCTCAGGTGCGTGCACGGTCTGTTCAGCAGGGTTCATGGCGTGTTCCTAAACCTTGTTTACGGCCGTGCGGCCCAGCAGCCCGTTAGGCATGACCACCAGCATGGCGATGATGACGCTGAAAGAGACGATCTGGGTATAGGTGGAGCCCAGGGTGGCCGTGGTCAGGCTTTCGATAAGCCCGTAGAGCAGTCCGGCCAGCATCACCCCCCAGGCGGAGGTTATCCCGCCCAGAATGGCGGCGGCAAAGGCCTTGATGCCAAAGAGCAGGCCCATGCCCGAAGAAACGTTGAACAGGGGCGCGATGAGCAGCCCTGCAAGCCCGGCAAGGGCCGTGGAAACAGCGAAGGAGAGCGCGATGACCCGACCGGTGTTGATGCCCATGAGCCGTGCCGCCTCAGGCCGTTGCACCACCGCCAGAGTGACCCGCCCGGCCCTGGTGTATCGGCCCGCAAGAGTGATGAGCAGGGCGGCTGCCAGCCCCACCACCGGAATGACCAGTTGCAGGGGGTAGACGCCGCTGCCGAAAATATGGACCGGCTCCATGGCCAGGGGAGAGGGAAAATTGCGCGGTTCCTTGCCGAAGGTGAACAGCGTCATGTTGTCCATCACGATGCCGCCCGCCACCGTGGCCATAAGCCAGGCGTTGGAACCTTTGCCCGCAAAAGGGCGCACCAGGAACAACTCGATGCCCAGGCCAAGCACCGCGCACAGGGCCAGGGAAAGGGCCATGGCCACAGGCATGGGCCAGCCCAGGGTGACGCCGAAGGTGTAGCCCAGCACCGCGCCAATCATCATGGAACTGCCCTGGGAAAAATTCACGGTTCGGGAGACCGCCCAGGTGATGTGGTAGCCAAGGGCCAAAAGCCCGTACATGGCCCCCATGCTGATACCGGTGATGATCGAGGAGGTGATGAGCATGGTCTGTTCCCTTCTGAAGGGGGGCGGGCGACGCCCGTCCGGTTTCGGTCGAAGAGTCCGGCGGGGGAGCGTGGCCCGTGCCACGCTCCCCCAGGCGGATGGTTACTTGGCGATGGGTACGATTTCGTTGCCCACGAAATGGGTGAACAAGTAGTCGTCCTGGTTGAGGGCGTCCTGGTTTTCCGGGGTGAACGGGGTCTTGTAGGTCTTGATGAGCCCGTCGTACTGGCCGATCTTGTACATGGCTTCGCGGATGGCCGGTCCCTCGGTTGATTTGGCCAGGGAGATGGCCATGGCCACGAGGTTCATGGCGTCGTAGGCATTGGCCACGCCCACTGCGGGGGTCACGTCGGCAGGGCCCTTGATCTCAGGATACTTGGCCTTGAGGCCATCCAGCACGGCCTTGGCTTTGGGGCTGGTATTGCCGGAGAAGGTGAAGGTCTGGATGAATTCCACTTTGGTGGCGCTCGGTCCGGCGAGTTCGCTGAAGCGCCCGCCCGCCGGTCCCCAGTGGGAGATCACGGGAACGTTCCAACCCACCCGGTCGAGTGATTTGATGACCTGGGCGGAAGGCCCGACGTTGGCCACCATGAGCAGGGCGTCGGCTCCGGCCTCTTTCAGGCGGGTCAGCTGGGCCACCACGTCCACGTCGTTGGTCTCGAATTTTTCAACTCCGGCAGGCTTCAGGCCCTTGGCCTCAAGAGCCTTGAGCAGTCCCTTCTCGTTGGACTCGCCCCAGGGATTGTTGATGAGGATGAGCCCCGGTTTCTTGGCGGCGTACTTGCTGATGGCGTAGTTGACCAGAGCAACGTCCACCAGCTCGTCCATGGCCGATACCCGGAAGACGAAGTTGGGGTTGGCTCCGTTGCGGGTGATGGGCGTGCCTGCCGCCCAAGGTCCGATAAAAGGCACCTGCTCCTTGTTGGCAAAGGGCACGATAGCCAGGGATACCGGGGTTTCCAGGCCGCCGAAGAGCACAGCGACCTTCTCTTTCTGCACAAGTTCGCGTGCTGCCATCAGACCTTTGCTGGGGTTGGATTCGTCATCCCGGCTGACGAGTTCCAGCTTGCGGCCCTGTATGCCGCCCTTGGCGTTGATCTCGTCGATAGCCAGGGTGAGCCCCCGGGTGATGGCTTCGCCGGACTTGGCGCTGCTGCCCGACAAGGTGGCGATCAGCCCGACCTTGATGGCGTCCGCAGCGTGTGCGGCAGGCGCTGCTGCGGTAAGGAAAAAGGCTGCGGCAAACAGGCCCGACAGGCCCAACAGTCGCAGTGTGGAAAGTACCCTTGGCAACGTGGTCTTCATGATCCGCTCCTTGGTATGCGCCCCCGGCCTGGTCCGCGCCCGCCGTCGTATTACTGTGCGGCTTGCGGATGGCGGCGCTGGCGCTGTTGTATGGTCGACTCGAATGTCCTGGAATCTGCCGCTTGGTTATCGTCTGGAGAACAACGGGTTCAGGCGTCGATGCCGTTTTTGGTCAAGAGCCGCTCGGCGCTGTCGTTCCACACTTCCATCTTCACGATCTTCTTGTTGCGCACTTCGAAGCGGTCGATGTAGCGGTTCCCCTCGAAGGCCACGCCGTCGGGCCATTCGCCGTAGAGGGTGCCGGTATTGTACACCACGGTCACCCCGTCGCCGGAAGCGACGTCCGTGCGTTCCTGGTTTTTCTTCACCCATTTGTAGCGTTTGGCGTTGAAGGCGGCGATTTCGGACGCCTTGGCAAAGGTGCGGCCACCGGTGAAGGTGATGGAAACGCCCGGATCCATGAAGCTGGCCGCCGTCACCGGATCGGGAATCATGCTGGCTTCAAGAAAGGCGTGGACGATCTGCGCGTCGGTCATGGTGTCGCTCATGGTGCCTCCTTCCGCTGTGTTGCAGTGCGGTGAACGGATTTCCCGGCGGCCGCCGCCCTGTGGCGGCCGGGCCGTACCGGGCGGAACATCGCCAGAAAGTGCTTCAACAATTGCCAAAAATGGTACCAAGCATCCCGGAGGCAGGCGCTGCCCGATGTGGCGCGTTTTTTTCGGCGAGCCTCGACGGACTTTTATGCCTGTCAGTCAGCCTCTTTCCTGTCAGAAAAGTTTTTCAGCCGTGCCGACTGCATTTTTGGAGAGGCCTTCCCTGTGCGCGGCTACCTACCTCTCCTTAAGCGCTTTAGCCTAATGCATTGATATAGCGAGTAAAGATTGAAACGCTGTGGCCGTGGAACAGGTCTGTCACCTGTGTCCTCGTTGCGCTTGATCTTTTGCTAGGGAGATTTTGCAAAATTGTCAAGAAAGTCTTGAACAAGTTTCAAAACCATGCCATCAATCTTTCACGGGCGCATGAGCTGGTTCCCAAAATTTCCAGTATTTGCTTGAATTGTTATAGCTTTTATTTGTATTCAAGTTCTTGAATGAAAAAGACGGGTATGGGCCGGACTCGGCCCGTGCACCCAACAGGAGGCATTATGGCTCCAGCATCCCTCAAGAAGCCCTATGGGCAGGGCGACACCGTGCATGTGCTGCGCTGCGATGCCGCCACGTCCACGGACGGCTTCTGGGACAACTCCCGCAAGCCTGTGCTCACCGTGGCTTCCGGCGATATCGTGGAGGTTGAAACCGGCATTCACCTTTCCATGCGGCCAGGGGCCACCCTGGGCGACTGGGCCGACGCCTTCCGCAAGGTCATGGCCGCCGACCCCGAGGTCTACATCCGCCAGGATGCTGAGACCGGAGCCGAGCATCTGCGCAAAGGCGCAGGCCATCACCACCTGACAGGCCCCATCCATGTTGAAGGGGCCGAACCCGGTGACGCGCTCCAGGTGGAGATTCTGCATATTGAGCCCTACCCCTATGGATTCAACCTCAATCCCCAGAGCTCTTTCCTCAATCTTGGGCTGCTTCCCGAAGATTTTCCCGAGGGTGGCATGCGTTGGTACAGCGTGGACCCGAAGACCGGGAGCTACGAATTCATGCCCGGCGTCACGGTGAAGACCAGTCCCTTTCCCGGCAGCATCGGCGTCGAGCTGGCCGAAAAAGGCCGCTGGAGCAACGTCCCTCCGGGCAGGCACGGCGGCAACATGGATAACAAGGAGCTGACCGTCGGAACCGTGCTGTACCTGCCGGTGCACGTGCCGGGGGCAGGCCTGAAAACCGGCGACAGCCATCTGGTGCAGGGCAACGGCGAAGTGAACCTCAACGCCCTGGAAGGGGCGTTCAAGTCCATTTCCCTGCGTCTCACCGTGCGCAAGGACCTGGGCCCCATCGTCAACTGGCCCATGGCCTCCACCCCGGACCACTGGGTTGTCATGGGCTTTCACACCAATCTGGAAATGGCCGCCAAGATGGCCGTGCGCAAGAGCATCGACTTTCTCAACGTGTATTACGGCATGCCCAAATCCGAAGCCTATGCGTTTTGCAGCCAGACGGTGGATTTCAACATCACCCAACTGGTCGATTATACCAAAGGCGTCCACGGGCTTATTCCCAAGTACTGCTTCTCGGGCACCCAGTTCGCCGGGAAAAACGGGCTGCTGCTTGTCCCCTGAAGCCATAAACGCCTGCTGCGGCCAAACCGATTGCAGCCCGGCCGACCAGGACGCAACGTCCCTGGTGTTTCAGGTCAAAGCTTTGGGAAGCGTTGCCGCGCGCAGGCTCTCCCAGGAGGGGACGGGGCGGGTGCACTCGACCTTCCGGCACAGCGTCAATCTGCTCTGCGGGGATTCTCTGGTGGCGTTGGTGGATGCGCCGTCGGCGCTGCATCCGTTTGCGGTCAGGCTCACCGGGGGGTTGCCCGGCTTGCAGGTTGGGCAGGCCTTTTCCCTGGACGGCCAGGCGATACGTTTTGCGGGAGGACTGTGCGTCACCCTGTCCGAAGTTGCTCCGCAACGCCTGCTGCGCCCGAAAGTTGTCCTCAGCCACCTCAAAACTGTCTGGCTGCGCCGAGTAGGCCGCCGTCTAGTTCGGCGTTCGGAATTGGCTTCGCTGCTTGAACCGTGTGGGCACGCAGCTCTGAGCCTGGGTGGCGGCGACGGTCCGCGTTTCCTGCGGGCCTTCGCTGCGGGAGACGAGGCCGAGGCCGAGGCGCTGGCCTGCGGCGTGGGGCTTCTTGGGCTGGGGCAGGGGCTTACGCCCGCTTTTGATGATTTTTTCGTGGGCGTGGCCGCCTCCCTGGCGTTTGTCCCCTACCGGGAGGCGAGCCGGAAGAACCGGATCATCGCCGGGTTGGCCAAGGCTGCCTGCGGCCGCACCACCCGCGTGAGCCGGGAATTTCTCAACTGCGCAGCCCAGGGTATGTTTTCCCAGCCGGTGCTGGCCGTGCTGGACGCGTTGTCCGCTCCGGGCACGGCACCGGCTTACCGGGCCATGCGCCGACTGACCGGGCTCGGCCATACCTCCGGCGCAGACAGTCTGACGGGCTTGCTCGCGGGCTTGGCGTCATCTCACCGGCTCGCCGGGAATCCGCTGCATTAAGGAAGGACACCATGCAATCCGTTGCTTCCGCCGTTTTTCCCGACACCTATCGGGACTCCGTGTTTCTGATGAAAATTTCCAGCCACGCCAGCAGCCTGGAAGGCATCACCCTGGCCTCGGCCATGATGGCCACACCGCGCAACAAGGATATCTTCTCCGCTTCGGGCCTTATGACCCAGGAAATCGAGCAGGCCCGCCCGGACGATATCGCTGTCAGCCTCGCAGGCGAGTCTGAAGCCCTCGCAACGGCCCTTGGAGCCGTCAGGAAGATGCTCGATACCGCAGGTGGTACTGGGGGCGGTGCCGGGGGCGCCGGTTCCGCCTACCGGCCCAAAAGCGTGGCCGAGGCGACGAAAGCTCTTCCGGGCCTGAACATGGCGCTTATCTCCGTACCAGGGGAATACGCGGCCTATGAGGCCTTCAAGGCCCTCAGGCAGGGTCTTAACGTCATGCTCTACAGCGACAACGTCTCCCTTGACGACGAACGCCGTTTGAAAACGTTTGCCGGGGCGCACAATCTCCTGCTCATGGGGCCGGATTGCGGCACCGCGCTTCTCAACGGCGTGCCCTTGGGCTTCGTCAATAAGGTACGCCGGGGAGGTTTGGGGCTGGTATGCGCCTCAGGAACCGGGGCGCAGGAGGTCATGTGCCTGGTGGACAGGTTCGGTGGCGGCATCAGCCATTGCCTTGGCGTTGGCGGGCGCGACCTCAAGGATGCCATTGGAGGGCTGAGCACCATACAGGCCCTGGCTCTGCTGGATGCGGACCCCTCCACCGAGGCCATCGCCGTCATAGGCAAGCCGCCTGGACCAAAAACCCGGACGCGACTGGCTGAAATCTACCGGAAACTCTGTAAACCTGTGACGGTTTATTACGCCGGTTGTGACGATATGGCTCTTGAAATCGCTGCCGGGGCCACGGTGGGACATTCCCTGGAAGAGGCGGCCATGGCGGGCCTTGCGTTGCTTGCAGCAGGTGCGGACAGGCAAAATTGCCAGGCCCTTCCGGCCCAGGCGGAACAACCCCGGCTGAAGGCTACGCCGGGTTCCTCCAGGAAATGGCTGCGGGGCGTGTTCAGCGGCGGCACTCTGTGCCTTGAGGCCCTGTCGGTGGCTGCTGGCGGGTTTCCGGGCCGGGTGTGGTCCAACATGCCGCTGGCCGGGGCGTGTATTTTGCCCGATGCTCAGGCGAGCTGCGAACATACCCTCGTGGATCTTGGCGACGACGCCTTCAGCGTGGGCAGGCCTCACCCGATGATAGATCCGGCCCTGCGCCTTGAGCGGCTCTTTCAGGAGCTGATGGCCCCGGATACGGCTGTGGTGCTTCTGGATGTAGTGCTGGGCTACGGGGCGGCCTCGGGGCAGGCGGAAGGCATCGCCCGCACCATTGCCCGCGCCGCTGCCGAAAGCCAGGGCGCAAGCAGGGAGGTACTGGTTGTCGCCTCGGTCTGTGGGACTGCGGCGGACGTGCCTTCGCGGCCTGCGGAAACTGAAATTCTCAGACAGGCCGGGGTGCTGGTGTGCTCTTCAAACGCCAGGGCCGCCCATATGGCCGTGGCTCTCGTCAAGGAGGCCTCTGCATGACATCCCTGATTGAACAGGAAATACAGACCGTCAACATAGGCCTGGAACACTTCTGCAGCGCTTTTGAAGACCAGGGCGCGCCCTACGCGTCACTGGATTGGCGACCTCCAGCCCAGGGGGATGCGGAAGTCATCAGCCTGTTGTACCGCATCCGCAGCGCCCAGGCGGGTGCGGATGGGCTCACCCTGCGCGAGGCGGCCAACAAGGAGGCGGCGCGGCGGGTGCTGGCCGGGCAACCGGTGCTTACCGGCGTGCGCCCCGCCCGCGAGGTGTTCCCGGAAATGACCGCCAAGACCATCCTGCACGCCGGGCCGCCCATCGAGTGGGCGCAGATGTGCGGCCCTATGCGTGGCGCGTTCATCGGCGCACTGCACTACGAGGGGCTGGCCGATACCGCTCAGGAGGCCGAGGCGCTCATGGCCTCCGGGGAAATTCAGTACTCCCCCAATCACGCGCATCAGGCCGTGGGGCCCATGACAGGCATCATCTCGCCGTCCATGCCGGTGTTCGTGGTGGAGAACCAGACCTTCAAGAACCGGGTGTTCTGCACCATCAACGAAGGCATTGGCCAGGTCATGCGTTTCGGGGCCAACGGCCCGGAAGTCGTGGAGCGGCTGCGCTGGCTGGAAAAGATTTTGGCACCGGCCCTGGACGCGGCCATTGGCGCTGTGGGAGGCCTGAACCTGAAGAACATCATGGCCCAGGCCCTGGCCATGGGCGATGAGATGCACCAGCGCAACGTGGCCGCCAGCCTGTTGTTTCACGCCCAGATCGCCGGGCCGCTGGCCGAAGTGCTTGCCGGAAACCCGCATGGCCCTGCCATTACGGCCTTTCTGGCTGGCGGCAACGTGCAGTTTTTCCTCAATCTGGCCATGGCGGCCAGCAAGGCGCTTTTGGACCCGGCCAGGGATGTCCCTCACAGCTCCATGGTCACGGCCATGTCCCGCAACGGGGTCTGCTTTGGCATCAACGTCAGTTCCTTGGGCTCGCGCTGGTTCCAGGCTCCCTGCAACCTGCCCGAAGGCCTCTACTTTCCGGGATTTTCCGAACAGGACGCCAATCCCGACATGGGCGACAGCGCCATTGTGGAGTGCGCCGGAGTCGGCGGGTTCGCCATGGCCTGCGCTCCGGCTGTGGTCAACTTCGTGGGTGCTGGCTCCGTGGCCGAAGCCCTGGACCATTCGCGGGACATGCAGGCCATCACCCTGACCCCAAACCCGGACCTGCCCATGCCCCCCCTCGATTTCCTGGGCGCGGCCACGGGCATCGACATCGTGGAGGTGGTGGAAACGGGCATCCTGCCGGTGATCAACACGGGTATCGCTCACAAACAGGCCGGAGTGGGGCAGGTGGGCGCGGGGATCGTCAAACCGCCCATGGAAATCATGGTGGAGGCGCTCCGGGCTTATGTTGAAAACGAGGGCTTGTAGGCTTTAACGCTCCCAGCGGATGAGGGGGAAGCCCCCTTGGACGGTTCTGCGGCGGTGAAAACCGTCGCGTACCGCTGGTATGCGGTTCTTTTCCGTGCCCCGTACCGCCGGAACATCTTGACCTCCTGACGGCATCAGATAACAGGTGGAGTAGAAGCAGGCTTCAAGCGCGAGCATGGCCGTCATGCACGAGGCTTGCGGTTGCAGGAACCGTGTTCACGGTACTTTTACCCCGCCGAGCCGGATGCAAAGGAGAAACGCATGCCACCACATATGATGCCCCTCACGGAAAGAACCTCCTGGAAAGCCCTGGAAGCCCATACTCCGAAGGCGAGCGCGGTGTCCCTGCGCACGCTCTTTGCCGAGGACCCCAAGCGCGGAGAGCGCATGACGGCCGAGGCTGCGGGCGTCTTCTTCGACTATTCAAAAAACCGGATAACGGACGAAACCCTCTCGCTGCTCCTGCAACTGGCGGAAGAATCCGGCCTGCGGGCCGGCATCGAAGCCATGTTTGGCGCAGAAAAAATCAACGTCACCGAGAAGCGGGCCGTCCTGCATCCGGCCCTGCGCGCGCCCAAGGGTCAGGTCATGCTCCTTGACGGCAAGGACGTGGTGCCTGAGGTCCATGCCGTACTCGACAAAATGGCTGGTTTCGCCAACCGGATTCGCAGCGGAGAATGGAAGGGGCACACCGGCAAGCCGATTCGCAACATCATCAATATAGGCATAGGCGGGTCCGACCTGGGGCCGGTCATGGCCTACGAGGCGTTGCGGCATTACAGCCAGCGCGAGCTGACCTTCCGTTTTGTCTCCAACGTCGACGGCACCGATTTTTACGAGGCCACCCGCGACCTTGATGCCGAAGAGACGCTCTTCATCATTTCGTCCAAGACCTTCACGACCCTTGAAACCATGACCAACGCCTTAACGGCCCGCGAGTGGGCCTTATCGGCGCTCCGCAACCCCGCCGCAGTGGCCAGGCATTTTGTCGCGGTGTCGACCAATGCCGTGGAAGTGGCCACCTTCGGCATCGACACCGCCAACATGTTCGGTTTCTGGGACTGGGTCGGCGGCCGGTATTCCATGGACTCGGCTATCGGGCTCTCCACCATGATCGCCATCGGCCCTGAGAATTTCCGGGCCATGCTGGATGGCTTTCACCAGATGGACCAGCATTTCCGCACCGCCCCGTTTGCCAGCAACCTGCCGGTGCTCATGGGGCTCCTGGCCCTTTGGAACAACAATTTCCTGGGCGCGCACACCGTGGCCGTCCTGCCCTACGACCAATACCTGAAGCGCTTTCCCGCCTATCTTCAGCAACTGACCATGGAAAGCAACGGCAAGCACGTCACCCTTGAGGGCAATGACGTTTCTTACCAGACCGGCCCCATCTACTGGGGGGAGCCGGGAACCAACGGCCAGCACTCCTTCTATCAGCTGCTTCATCAGGGAACACGGCTCGTCCCCTGCGACTTCATAGCCTTTTCCCGGCCGATTCATCCTCTGGGCCGCCACCACGAGCTGTTGACAGCCAACGTCTTCGCTCAGGCGGAAGCGCTGGCCTTTGGGAAAACAGCCCAGGAAGTCCGCAGCGAGAAGACCCCGGAATGGCTGGTGCCGCACCGGACCTTCGAGGGCAACCGCCCCTCCAACATGATTGTTCTGGATCAGCTGACCCCGGAAGCCCTCGGAAAGCTGGTCGCTCTGTATGAACACAGCGTCTTCATCCAAGGCCTGATCTGGCAGATTGATTCTTTCGACCAGTGGGGAGTCGAGCTTGGAAAACATCTCGCCGTGGACATCATACCCGAGCTGGCGAAAGGCGCAGAACCTCCGCTCGCCCACGACAGTTCAACCAACGCGCTGATCCGGCGCTACAGGAAGACTCTCTGACGCCCGGCTCTGAAATGCACTTCGTCAGCAGAGGGTAGCGGCGCTTGGCCTGCCGTTGAGAGAAACCGGCAGGCCAAGCCTAAAGCCTCGGGCTACCCCAGGACAAGCAGGGTGATTCCTGAAAAAATCACCCCGGTTCCAAGAACGCGTCCGTAGGTCACGCGCTCCTTTAACAGCCACATTCCTGCAGCGGTGGAGAACACAATCCCCACATTGCGCCCTGCCGTGATAAGCACCACATTGCCCATTCCCATGGCGGCCACGATGCACAGATAGGACAGCGGCGTGAGGATGGAGACCAGCAGCACGTCGCGGCGGTTTGTGCGCCACTGGTTCAAAAGTCCGCCAATGCTCCGCCGTGACCACACGGCCCAGAGCGTCAGCAGCGCGCTCAGGAACAGGTAGGAGAGAAACAAAAATTCCGTCGCTCCCGGACCTGGCTGCATACTCATGGCCTTTCGGTCAACCAGGGAGTACCCGGCCGTGGCCAGGGCCGTCAGCACGGACAGGATGAGGCCGGAGACCGACAATCGCCCGAGAGCATTGCGGTTGGTCAGCCCAACGGCCACCGTTCCGACGACGATCAGCACCACTCCTGCGGTTTGTCCAAGATCTACCGCGTCGCCGACCAACTTGCCTGCCAGCAGGAGAATCGCTAGCGGCGCGAGTCCCCTGCATACCGGATAGACCACGGACAGATCAGCCCGCCCGTAGGCCGCGAAAAGCAGCATGACGTAAAGGGCCTGAAACGTCCCGGACACCCCTGCCCACAGCCAGGTTTCGGCTCCGATTTCCCCAGGGCTGAAGATGCGCACGAAGATGAAGGGCACCAGCAGAAAGGCCCCGCCAAGCACAGTGGTCAGCCAGGCGAACGACAGCTTGTCGTCGCAGGTTTTGACCAGCGTGTTCCACAGCACATGGAGAACCGACGACAGCAGCACCAGAATCAGGACGGTTGGGCTCATGGTTTCGGCGCACCCGGCGCGGGAAGGGCTTGGGCTGAATCCTGGTCGTCTTTAAGAGCCACGCCCGAAAAGCCTAGCGCCAAGGACTTGTGCAGCAGGTGGTCCAGCGTCAGGGCCGCCCGCGCATGGGAGAGGCCTTCGGGCCGGACGTTGGAAATACAGTTGCGCTCGGCGTCGGTGCGGCCTCTCTTGGGGCCAAACGTCAGGTAGATGCCCATGCTGTCCGGTGAACTCAGGCCGGGGCGTTCGCCGATGAGCACGGCCACGGCCCGCGCGCCAAGCGCCTCTCCCACGTCGTCGCCAACTGCCACCCGCCCGCCCGCCACGTGGCAGGCCGGTCCAAGGACGATGCCCCGTGCGGCTGCAAGAAGCAGGAAGGCTTTAAGAAACGGCCCCACCTGCCGCTCGACTGCTACGGCTGAAAGGCCTTCGGAGACCACCAGTACCAGATCCGGTCCGGGGGTGGCGGCCATCTTCCGCAGACTGGCAAGGGAGGCGTCGTCAAGCTGGCGGCCCAAGTCAGGGCGCAGCAGAAACTGGCGGCGATCCCCGGCTTTGCTGGAAAGCGCGGCCACAGGCAGGCCCGTGGCCGCAAGCGTCGCCAGCAGTGACGGTGTATCCAACGGTATATGCACGGCGTCGCGGGCCCTGGCGTGGTCCAGAGTGAAGCGCAGATGTTCGCGGGTAGGCAGGCTGATGCCCGCCCGCCCCAGGGCCACCCGCGCCATGGTCAAGGATGCCAGTCCCGGCAGGGGGGACGGGGTTACGGCGGTGTCTCGGGTATCGGGCGAATCGGGAAGCTCAGGCATTGGGCGGCTCCAAGGGGACGTTCCGGCTGGAAAGGGGGGCTGGCCGCATATCGGCGTCAAAAAGGCCCGTGGAAATCAGCCAGCGCTCAAAAAGCGGGGCCGGGCGCAGGGAGAGCAGGGCGCGCAGGTACAAGGCGTCGTGGAAGGACGTGCTCTGGTAATTGAGCATCACGTCGTCGGCTCCGGGAACGCCCATGATGTAGGCGCAGCCTGCCGCGCCAAGCAGCGTCAGCAGCACATCCATGTCGTCCTGGTCCGCCTCGGCGTGGTTGGTGTAGCACACGTCCACACCCATGGGCAGGCCCAGCAACTTGCCGCAGAACAGGTCTTCCAGCCCGGCCCGGATGATCTGGCGTCCGTCGAAAAGATATTCCGGGCCGATGAATCCCACCACCGTGTTGACGAGCAGCGGATCGAAGGCCCTGGCCACGGCGTAGGCCCGGGCTTCCAGGGTCTGCTGGTCCACGCCGTGATGGGCGTTGGCCGAAAGGGCGCTGCCTTGCCCGGTTTCAAAATACATGACGTTGTGCCCGACCGTGCCGCGCTTCAGCGACAGGGCGGCCTCCCGTGCCTCGGCCAGCAGGGAGAGGCTGACGCCAAAGCTCTCATTGACGGCCTGGGTGCCGCCCACGGACTGGAACACCAGATCAACCGGCGCGCCGGCCTCGATGGCCTGGAGGGTGTTGGTGACGTGGGTGAGCACGCAGGTCTGTGTGGGTATGGCGTAGCGCTCCCGCACGTCGTCGAGGCGGCGCAGCAGTTCGCAGGCCACAGCCACGTTGTCGGTGGCCGGATTGATGCCGATGCAGGCGTCGCCACTGCCAAGGAGCAGTCCGTCCAGTACCGAGGCCAAGACGCCTTTGGGGTCGTCCGTCGGGTGGTTGGGTTGCAGTCTGGTGGCCAGGCGTCCGGGCAGGCCGATGGTGTCGCGGAAGGCGGAAATGTTGTGGATGCGCGAAGCGACCAGGATGAGATCCTGGTTGCGCATGATCTTGGAGGCTGCCGCAGCCATCTCCGGGGTGAGCCCTTGCGACAGGGCTGTAAGCGCAGCCGTGTCGTTTTTAGCCGCCTTGTTGAGCAGCCATTCGCGAAATTCGCCAACCGTCAGGGAGGCGACGGGGGCGAAGGCTTGCTGATCGTGGCTGTCGTAAATGAGCCGGGTCACCTCGTCGATTTCGTACGGAATAAGGGGTTCGGCCAGAAACGCGGAAAGCGGCGTATCGGCCAGAACGTAGCGGGCGGCGGCACGCTCCTCGTCGGAGTTGGCGGCGAGGCCTGCCAGGATGTCGCCTGAACGGGCAGGCGTGGCCTTGGCCATCACCTCGCGCAGATCGGCGAAGGCGTAACGGCGGTTTCCCAGAGTGACGCCAGGCATTACGGAAGCCTCCGGTAGTCCTCTCCCGGCAGGGCGCGCTGCCGGGAGAGGACGCAATAACGTATGCGGATGGTCTAGGACTGCCAGTACATGGATTCTTTCACAGCCGAAAGCAGCCGCGCGATGTCCTCTGGATACACCTCGCCGATGTTGCCGATGCGGAAGGTGTCAGCCGTGGTGACCTTGCCAGGGTAGATGACGAAACCTTTGGTTTTGAGGCGGTCATAGAACGGCTTGAAGGCGTAATCGGGATGCTTGGGGTTGTGAAAGGCGGTGATGATGGGCGATTGGATGGAGCGCGGCAAAAGCGTGGAAAAGCCCAGGGCGGCCATGCCCGCATCGAGTGCGCTCTGGTTCTGGCTGTAGCGGCTGAAACGCGCGGCCACGCCCCCTTCGGCCTCCAGCTCATCCATGGCTGTGGCAAAGGCGCGCACCACATGGGTGGGGGAGGTGAACCGCCATTTGCCTCCGCCATGCTCCATGGCCTTCCATTGATCGTAGAGGTCCAGGCTCAGCGATCTGGCCTGCCCGGCGCAGCCCTCGAGGACCGTGCGTTTGGCCAGGACGAAGCCGAAACCGGGCACGCCCTGGATGCACTTGTTGGCGCTGGAAATAAGCGCGTCGGCTCCGATGTCTGCCATGTCGATGGGAATGCCGCCGAAGCTGCTCATGGCGTCGACGATGAAGGTCTTTCCGGCTGCTTTGACCGCCGCCCCGATCTCCTTGATGGGATTGAGCATGCCGGTGGTGGTCTCGCAATGGACCACGGCCACGTGGGTCACCTGAGGATTGGCCGCCAGAAGTCCTGCGACCTTTGTTGGGTCCACGGGAGAAACCTCGCCGAAATCTTCCTCCACCACAGGGATGTGAAGGACACGGGCGATTTTGGCGATACGAGCGCCGTAAGCCCCATTGGCCAGGACAAGCAGGCAGCCGCCTTCAGGGAGGAGGGTGCCGATGCACGATTCCACGCTGAAGGTGCCGCTGCCCTGCATGAGGGTGGCGGTGTAGCCGGGCTCGCTGCTGGCCATGGCGGCAAGGCGGGTGCGCAGGTCGGTGACGATGGAGTTGTAGTCCGTGTCCCAGGTGCACCAGTCGCGAAGCATGGCCGCCTTGACGGCTTTGGACGTGGAAAGCGGTCCTGGCGTGAGCAGGATGTAGGGATTGTCGGGATAGTTGGCAAGATCCATGGCGTTACTCCTTTGGCTGGCAAACGAGGGCCAGGGCGCGCTCCAGGATGTCGAAGGCCCGGTCCAGGTCGGTTTCGGAAATGGTGAGCGGCGGCGTCAGAGTCAGGACGTTGCCGTGGGATGTTTTGAAGGCAAGGGCGCGCTCCAGGCAGTGGTAGAGAACGGTGTCGGCTTCGTCCGAGGCTTTTTCTTTGGTCACCGGGTCGCGCACGAGTTCCACGGCCAGCGACAGGCCAAGGCCCCGGACCTCGCCGATGAGGGGAAAACGCGCAGCCATGTCGCCAAGGCGCACAAGGGCTTTTTTCCCCAGAGCAGCGGCTCGTCCGGCCAGGTCGTCGCGGCCAAGGATTTTCAGCATGGCCGATCCGGCAGCGCAGGCGGTGGGGTTTTTCTCATGGGTGTAGTGGCCAAGGGCAATGGCGGCACCCACGTCCAGGGCCGGGTCGGCGATGACGGCGGCAAGCGGCATGATGCCGCCGCCAAGGCCCTTGCCGCACACCAGGATGTCTGGGTCGGCCCCGAAATGCTGGCAGGCGAACACCTTGCCTGTGCGCCCCAGACAGGTGGCTGTTTCGTCCAGGATCAAAAGCGCGCCGTGGCGGTCGCAGGCAGCGCGCACGGCAGGCCAATACCCCGGAGGCGGAATGTTGACCGTGGTGCAGCGCAAGGGCTCGGCCACCACAGCGCCAACGTCGCCTTCCTTTTCCAGGACGTAGTCCAGGTAGCGGGCGCAGGCCAGATCGCAGTCGGCGCAGCCGCGCGGATTGAGAACGCAACGGTAGGGATCCGGCGGGGGCACGTGCTCCGTGCCGGGTAACAGCGGCCCGATGCGGCTGCGGAACAGCGCTTCGCCTCCTACCGAACAGGCGTCAAGCGATGCCCCGTGAAAGGCATCCCACATGGAGACGGTCTTGAAGCGCCCCGTGGCCAGGCGGGCCAGTTTCAGGGCCATGCCCACGGCCAGTGTTCCGCCCGGTGCGAAGAGCACCTTGCCGCATTTTCCCGGAGCCAGGGCCACGAGTTCCTCGGCCAGGGCAACCGCAGGTTCGTTGGTGAAGCGGCGTGGGCAGAAAGCCATGGCGTCAAGCTGGCCCTTGATGGCGGCCACGATCTCGGGATGGGCGTGGCCTGCCTGGTGCAGGGAGTTGCCGTGGAAATCGAGCAATTCCCGACCGTCGAGAGTGGTCAGGGTCGATCCGGCGCACCCGGAGAGCGCGTCCAGGCAGGGCGTGGACAGGGATTGGCGCAAAAACACCTTTTCGTCGCGGTCGAGCAGGTCGCGGGCGGCGCTGGACAGCCCGGCCCGCCAGGCTGCCCGGCGCGGCGACGTGTTGGTGTCGCCTTCGCCCGGAGGCGGCGTTGACGCATCGGAAGTCATGGCTATTTTCCGCATCCCGGACGTTCGCCACGGGCCAGTCGGGCGTCGACTTCAGCCACTATGGCCGGACAGGCGGCCAGATCCGGGGCCAGGAAGTCCGCGCCGGCGTCGCGCAGTCTGGCTTCGACAACGGCCAGGCGGCTGGCTTTTTCGTCTGCGGGCAGGGCGGCCAGTTCTTTTTCGGTGAGCCCCATCTCGTTGCCTCTGAGGGTCAGGGCGATGGTCCACATGCCGGCGTTTTTGCCTTCGCCCACGTCGGAAACGGTGTCCCCGATCTTGACCATCTCCCAGAAGGGGAAAACGGCCAGATCCAGGGCGGCCTTGTAGCACATGAACGGCGACGGACGTCCGGTGGGCACGTCGGAGGAGCAGACCATGGTGTCCGGGACGTAGCCCTTGGCGGCGGCTTCTACGACCATGATGTCCATCATGGAACGCGTGTACCCAGTGGTGGAGCCCACCTTGAGCCCCATGGACCGGAAGGCGGCCACGGCGTCGAGTGCTCCGACGATGGGGTCGGCATGGGCGGAGATGCAGCCGACCATGAGCGGTTCGGTGAGCAGGTACATGGCGTCCACATCGCTCTCATCGGGATCGCGTCCGTGGACGGCACGCCAGAGGGCAATGACTTCAGGGTCCTTGGTCATGGACCGGACGTGGTCTTTTTTCATGAGCCCCATGGGCTTGCGGGCCTGGGCGGTTGTCACCGCGACGCCCTGGCGCTTGAACACTTCTATGAAAACAGCCACCGGGCCGATGCAGCCGTGGTCCACCACCGTGCCAGCCCAGTCGAGGATGACAGCCTTGACGTTATGCAGCGTTGCGAACTCCATTGCATCCCCTTTGCGTCAGCGGTTTGTCCAGACCCGCGCCCGCCGCCGGACGCCTGCCGTACATGCGCCGTAGAGCACCCGCACCACCAGGTTTGTGGCCACGATGAGCACGCACATGGCCAGGGCGGCGGCGGTGTCGCCGGCGTCGTCCATGTTGGCTACGGCCACTGCGGCCAGGGGGAGGTCGGCGCTATACAGGAAGATGACGGCGGAAAGCGTGGTCATGGAACGTACGAAGAAATAGTAGCCTATCTCCAAAACGGCCGGCAGACATACCGGCAAGGTCACTTTGCGGAGAAGCCGGGTGAAGGGCATTCCCAATGAATCGGAAACCGCCTCGTATTCCCGGTCAAGCTGCTTGAGCGCTGTCCGCGCCGTGAGAAAGGACACAGTGTGGAAGTAGATGAGGTTGGAAAGCACCAGGATGCCCATGCTGGCGTAGAGAAAGTTCAGCGGGTTGGGAATGTGGATGCCGAAAACGTCCCAGCCCGGCGCGTTGAAGTAAAAGATGTAGGCCAGGCCGATCACCAGTCCTGGAAGGGCCATGGGCAGCAGGGACATGGCTGCGCAGCTCTGACGAAGGCGTGGGTATTCCTTGAATTTTTCCAGGACGTAGGCAGTGAAGAAGGCCAGGACCGTGCCCAGGCCAGCCGAATAGGCGGACATGCGCAGGCTGTTGAAATAGGCGGTGTAGCCGCCGCCCCCGGCAGTGGTGAAATCGAAGTGGCGCAGCACCAGCCCAAGCTTGTAGGGCCACACATCCACCAGGGAGGCGTACAGGCCGGTGACCAGATAGATGACGAAGCAGGCGCTGATGCCGCAGCAGGCCAAAAAGGCCAGCAGGTCGCGGGCGCCGTTGGGGCGCGGGACGTACGCCACGGCCTTGGCCGTCATGCCCGAGGATTGGCGGCGCTGGATCAGGTAGTCGGCCAGAAAAGCCAGGGCCGTCGGGATGAGCAGTACCACGCTGACGGTTGCGCCCATCACGAAGTTCTGCATGCCGATGACGTTTTTGTATATGTCCGTTGCCAGCACGTTGTAGGAACCGCCCACCACCTTGGGAGCGCCGAAGTCGGTGAAGCTCGACACGAAGCTGATGAACACGGAACTCATGAGGCCGTATTTAACCCCGGGCAGGGTGACGGTGCGGAAGATGCGAAAGCGCGAGGCCCCAAGGGAGGCGGCGGCTTCGTAGAGCCGGGCGTCGGTCAGGGACAGGGCGGTGGCCATGATCAGGAAACAGGGCGGAAAGGCGTACAGCGCCTCGGCGATGATGATGCCGACAGGGCCGTAGAGGCTGATGTCGAAGCCGACTGTGTGGCCGAAAAAGCCCGTGGTGACGAGCCCCTTCCGCCCGAAGAGGTAGATGAGCACGATGCCGTGCATAAGCGTTGGAGCAAAAAGGGGCGAAAGCGCCAGGGCGCGGAAGACCGTTTTACCCGGGATGTTGGCCCGGCAAAGGCCGTAGGCGTAAATAAAGCCCAAAGGCACGGCCACGAGGGTGGTGATGGAGGAGACCCAAAGACTGTGGTTGAGCGACGAAAAAAGTGCCGGGTCTGTGAAAAAACGGAGGAAGTTTCCAAAGCCCAGGTAGTTGCCATGGGGATCGTAAAAGCTTTTGGACAGCAGTCCAGCCAAAGGAATGACCACGGTGACCATGAGCCACAGGCCCACAAGGACGATCAGTACCGCACGGATCCCCCGGCCCGCCAGCAGGTTGGAGAGCGTGTTGCCTTTGGAGACGGGCGCGGCAGTGGCTGCTTCCGCGCTCACGCGGCGTCTCGCGTCAGGGCGGCGGCGTCATCCTCTGCGGTCGGAAACAGGTGCAGCCGGGCTTGGGGCAAACACACGCGTACCACGCTTGTCTCGCCAAGGCCCATGCGCCGGACCTGGCGGGCGGTCACGTCGGCGTGAAGCTCCCGCACAAGGCTGCCGCCTTCATCGACCAGAAGGCGAATGCGGTAGAGCGCTCCACGAAATTCCAGGAAGTCCACCCTGGCCTCCAGGATGTTTGGTTCAGTGGCGGCAGCGCTTCCCCTGCCGTCTTCCAGCACCATGACGTCCTCGGGCCGGATGCCGAGCAAGGCCCGTCTGCCGACCAGTCCCCGGGGCGCACCTTCCGGCGCCTGCAACGGGATCTGCCCCAGAAGGGCTGTGCCGGACCCCTGGTCCCAACTGACTGGCAGGAAATTCATGGCGCCCAGGAAACCCGCGGCAAATGCCGTGGCCGGATGGTCATAGAGCTGGTCTGGTGCGGCGTCCTGGACGATGCGGCCGCCTTCCATGAGCAGAATGCGGTCGGCCATGGTCATGGCTTCTTCCTGGTCGTGGGTGACGAGGATGCTGGTGACGCCCAGTTCCCGCTGCAACTTCTTGATCTCGGCGCGCAGGTGGACGCGGACTTTGGCGTCGAGAGCGGAAAGCGGTTCGTCGAGAAGCAGCACATCGGGAGAAAGAGCCATGGCCCGGGCCAGAGCCACCCGCTGCTGCTGCCCGCCGGAGAGCTGGGCCGGATACTTGGGCCCGGCCTGAGGCAGGCCGACCATCTCCAGGAGCGAAGCGGCCCGCTCGCACATGTCCTGTCGGGAGAGGCCCCGGCCGTGCAGGCCGTAGGTCACGTTGCCTTCGACAGTGAGGTTGGGGAAAAGAGCGTAAGACTGAAACACGATGCCGACGTTTCGCCTGGCCACCGGCATGTTCGACACATCACGTCCGCCGATGAACACGCGACCGGAATCGTGGTCCTCCAGACCGGCGATAATGCGAAGAGCCGTGGTCTTGCCGCATCCCGAGGGGCCCAGCAGGCAAACCATCTCGCCCCGGCTGACCTTGAAGCTTATTTCGTCAAGCGCGGTGAATGTCCCGAATTGTTTTTTGATGGCCCACATTTCCAGATGGGCATCAGTGGTAGCGGCGGCACTGTGCATGGAGATGGCTCCGGCCGGGGGACGCCAAGCGCCCCCCGGCGAGGGGATTATTTTTTTGCTTCAGACTTGGTGCCGTAACGCTTTTCCCATTCGGTCAGGATGCGGTCGCGGTTTTTGGCCGCCCAGGTCAGGTCCACTTTGATCAGCTGGCTGACGGGATCGGCCGGATAGGCTTCGGGCACGACGAAACCGGGTACGTTGTCGGCGGCCAGGATGCCATAGTTTTTGGCGTATTCGATCATGACCGGGTTGGAGATGGCCCAATCAAGGAAAACCTTGGCTTCAGGCTTCATGACTTTTTTCTTGATCAAGGCGTTGGCTTCACAGTCCCAGCCGGAACCTTCCTTGGGGAAAACGGTGTTCACGGGTTCGCCCTTCCGTTTCTGCATGACGCCGCGGTAGCCGAACGAGATGCCGATGGGGAATTCACCGGTACCGGCCATTTTGCAAGGCTTGGAGCCCGAATGGGTGTACATGGCGATGTTCTCGTGCAGTTTGTCCAGGTACTGCCAGGCCTTTTCTTCGCCCATGAGGGCCATGAGTCCGGCGACAGTCAGGTAGCCCGTGCCCGAGGAGGCGGGATTGGGCATGACGACCAGCCCCTTGTATTCGGGCTTGATCAGATCGGCGTAGGAGGTGGGGAAGGGGAGCTTTTTGGCCCCGAGTTCCAGTTCGTTGACGCAGAACCCGGTCTCAAACACGTCGTTGCCCACCCAGGTCGGCGGGTTGCGCGGGTCGCGAAAACGCGCGTTGATGCGTTCGAGGCCTTTGGGCGCGTAAGGTTCGACGAGGCCCGCGTCCTCAAGCAGGATCAGACCCGTGGCGGCGGTGCCCCAGACCACATCGGCTTGGGGATTATCCTTTTCCGCAAGGAGCTTGGAGATGACAACCCCGGTTGAGTCGCGCACGAACTTGACCTGAATTTCAGGGTGCTGTTCCTTGAAGCTCTTGATGTACACGGGGATCTGGTCGTCTTCCAGAGCGGTGTACACGAGCAGTTCCGCCGCCGAGGCCATGCGGGGTGCGATGTGCATGACAAGGAAGGAAAACACGAGGAGGCCGAGGAGTTTTCTCATGGTCATCATCCTTTGCTCGAGAATTGTGAACCAACTTAGATGGGTCTCAATGTAACACAATTGTCACATTGTGACAATCTTTATTAAGTCCTCATATAAAAGTAATTTTATCGAAAGGGTGTGCGCAAGAGATGGCAAATATGTTAAATTACGGTGATATTTGGAGGTAGGCGCTGGACAGGAGTGTTTGACGAGCATACCGCTTTACTTCGTGACACACCCTCGCGGGTGCTTCCACGCATCAAGACGCTCCAGAGACTACGAGCCAGCCGACACATTCTGGAGGCTTAGTCGCCAGAACTCAAAGGCACATGCACGTGCACTCTGTGGCATGCCACAGGGATCGTCCCTGAAATACTGGGGTTTATGCGTTAGAGCTTTTGATGTGTTCGTGGACGTCCGGTCGCAGGCCAGAGCCTGCGACCGGCACAAAAAAGAACGGCCGGGACTTTCGTCCCGGCCGTATGGCGTTATCCGGCAGTTACCCGCTTAGAATCTGTACTGCAGACCGAAGGCAACCTTCCAAGCATCACCGCTATTGGCCTGATTGACCAAGCGACGGCCCCAAACGCTCTTCTCCAGGCCGGAGGCGTGGGCCCAACCGGTCTCGACGATGGCGGCGAGGTTTTCGTAGATGTTGTACTGGTTGTCGAAGTTGATGCCGTACAGGTACTCGTTGGTGGTCAGGTCGCGACCCATCTGCACGTAGTTACCGGAACCGGTGAGCAG
>JBBRUD010000044.1:0-27500 GCA_038248065.1 Desulfovibrionales bacterium
GCCCCTGCACCCCGGCAGGGCGCTGCCCCTGCACCCCGGCAGGGCGCTGCCCCTGCACCCCGGCAGGGCGCTGCCCTGCACCCGCCGGGGGGGCAGCGCCCCCCCGGTCCCCCGCAATAGGGCCGAAGGGAACATGGTGGACTTTCGGTGGTGCGATGCTGAAGGGAGGGCGTTGGCCTGGGCGACCAACTCAGCCACTGCGTGTTCGGTCTCTCGCATGGCGTGGGAGGTTTCCGCTGAGACCCGGTTTACGTCTTCGAGTGAGCGATTGATTTCATCACTGGCTGCGGATTGCTCTACCGAAGCCGCAGCGATGGGACGAACCTGCATGGAGGCTTCGTCCACCAAAGTGACGAAACCACTTCCGCTGCGTCCAAAAGCGACAGTATGGAGGCCGTGTACTCTCCAATGACCAGGGGAGCGGATTTTCAAAGGGAGTCGACATCCGTGCGCACGCTTGTAAGGCCGCGCACGCTGATTACATCTCGCGTTGCAGCCCTACTTGGGGAAACGTATTTTCAAAGGCAGCCAGGGACTGTTCGACTTCCTGAATGACTTTGAGGGATATCTGACGCTGTAGCGGCAATTCATCGCGGAACGGCTTTCCTTTGCTAACGGTAAATCCGGCAGACATGCCACGCTTTTATTGCTGCTCGTGCACCACTCCGCCAAGGCGCACCATAAATATTTCCCATCCCGGCCCCCCCCTCCTCTTCAAATCCCCAAAAAAAACGGCCCGGATTTCTCCGGGCCGTTTGTACTCAGGCAATTGGCTCTCTACTCGGCGGCTTTGGTCTTCTTCTCTTTGGCAGGCTTGGGCTTGCCCTGGTAGAAGAGGACGCTTTTTTCGCCAGCGGCAGGCTGATGGGCTACTTCCATGAACATGCACTTGGTGGGACAGGCATCCACACACACGGAGCAGTACACGCAAGCGAAGGTATCGCAGGTCCAGGTGCGGCCCTTGATATCCACGGTGATGCACTGGCTGGGGCACTTCTTGCCGCAGGTGTTGCAGAAGATGCAATCATCCGGGTGAATATCAAGCTGTCCGCGCACATTGGCGAACGGTTCGCGCGTCACGAAGGGATAGAGCCGTGTTGAGCTCTTGCCCATGATGTTGCGCAGGACGTTTTTAGTCATCTCGAACATGGGGCGACTCCTTGCTTAGCGCTCCGTGCACGAGATGCACGGGTCAATGGACAGCACCACCACCGGCACGTCGGCCAGCTGAATGCCGGGCAATATGGCCAACAGCGGAGGAATGTTGGCGAATGTAGGAGTGCGTATGCGCACGCGCTCCAGGAACTTCGTTCCATTGCCTTTCACATAATAGAACAGCTCACCGCGGGGCTGCTCCACGCGGCGCCAGGTTTCGCCCTTGGGCTCGCCCTTCACCTTGGCGAGGATGGGACCTTCGGGCAGCTTGGCGATGGCCTGGCGCACCAGATCGCAAGCGGCGTAGACTTCGCGGAAGCGCACCCGGGTGCGGGCGTAGGAGTCGCCGTCGTTTTCAAACACGGGCTCGAAGTCGAGCTGGCCGTAGGCGGAGTAACCGGTCATACGCGCATCCTGGGCCCAGCCGGAGCCGCGCAGCATGGGGCCGACGGCACCCAACTGATGGGCCTGCTCCTTGGTGAGCACACCGATGCCTTTGGTGCGGGCGCACACGGTGTAATCTTCCAGGATGGTCTTTTCGAGCTGGCGGACTTCCTTTTCGAGCTTGTCGATTTCGGAGAGGATCCAGGTGGTCTGGTCTTTGGTGACGTCGCGGCGCACGCCGCCCACCACGTTCACGGAAATGACCACCCGGTTGCCGGCAGTGGCTTCCATGAGGTCCATGGCCCGCTCACGGATGCGCCAGAACTGCATGAACACGCTTTCAAAGCCGAAAGCGTCGGCCATGAGCCCAAGCCACAGCAGGTGGGAATGGATACGATGGATTTCAGACCACATCACCCGCAGGAAGTGCGCCCGGTCGGGAACCTGCACGTCCATCATCTCTTCCACGGATTCGCAGAAGTTGAGGGCGTGAATGCAGGAGCAGATGCCGCAGACGCGCTCGGTGATGTTGACCATCTGGTTGTAGTCGCGGATGTCGGTCAGCTTTTCCAGTCCCCGGTGCACGTAGCCCAGGTTGGGAACGGCCTCAACGACGGTTTCTTCATCCACCACCAGGGTCAGGTGTATCGGCTCGGGCAGCACCGGGTGCTGCGGACCGAAAGGCAGAATGGTACGCATGGGTTAGGCCTCCTCCTTGCCTTTCTTGGCAATGGTGTAGGAGCAGTAGGGAGACTTCATGACTTCCTGCTCCAGATAGAGCGCACCGCCGAAGTCAATGAGGATGTTCTGGAAGTTGACGCCGAACTGATCCTTGATCTCGTTTTCGTACAACAGCGCAGGGAAGTACACGCCCGAGACGGACTGCACAGCCGCATCACAGGCGACGTTCAGGCGCAGGTGCTGCAGGGAGAGTTCCTTGTCGAAGTGGTAGAGCAGATCAAAGGTGTTGGTTTCCTTGATCTCGGCAACGGATATGCCCACCAGGCGCATTCCGGCATCGAATTGCTTCTGTACCTCAGGGATCAAGGTCTCAAGCGAAACAGCTTGTTCATTGGCAAGCATAGTAACCTCGTATTTTGTATTAACCGGCTGCTTCCAGCAGGGCCTTGACCTTGGAGAGGGCCAGAACCACGCCGTCGATGATGGCTTCCGGCTTGGGAGGACAGCCCCGGACGTACACGTCCACGGGGATGACCTTGTCGATGCCGCCCACCACGTTGTAGCACTCGCGGAACACGCCGCCGGTAAGGCCGCAGGCACCCAGTGCGATAACCGCCTTGGGGCTGGGCATCTGGTCGTAGATGTTCTTGAGCACGTGCTTGTTGCGGTGGTTCACCGTGCCGGTGACCACGAGCACGTCGGCGTGCTTGGGGTCGCCGATGTTGAGTATGCCGAAGCGTTCCACGTCGTACAGCGGGGTCAGCGCGGCCAGAACCTCGATATCGCAGCCGTTGCAGGAGCCGCAGTCGAAGTGTACCACCCAAGGCGACTTCAGCCGACCCTTATTGATCCAGTCTTTAAGAATACTCATGATGTATGTATCTCCTGCGCTTTAATCAGCCAGCGTACAGGTACAGCAGGTTCAGCGCGGAAAGCGCCAATCCCCAGGCCCAGACGCTCTGGAGCATCCACTTCCACGTCATGCGGGAGGTGACGTTGTCGATGATGAGCTCGGCGAAGTAGGTCACGGCCAGCAGAATGACCATGCCTATCAGGCTGGTGCTCCAGAACAGGGCGCACAAGCCCAGGACGAACACCACATCGTACCAGTGGGCGATCTCGATCATGGCCAGCTGCGGTCCCGAGTATTCGGTCAGCACGCCGCGCACCAGCTCCTGATGGGCATGATGGCTGGCTGAGATGTCGAAGGGGGATTTGCGCAGTTTGATGGTCAGAGCGTAACCCAGGACGATGAAGATGAGCGGAAGCTGGTACAGCAAGGGTTTGCCGTAGTTGAAGGCGTCCGACACCCTGAAGCTGCCCGTGACCATGGAGATGGACACGAACACCAGGATGATCAGCGGCTCGTAGGTGAGCATGGTAATCAGTTCACGCTGGGCGCCCACCTGGGCGTAAGGCGACTGGGTGGAGAGCGCGCCCATGACGAAGAACACCGCGCCGATGGTCATAACAAAGAACATCAGCAGGAGGTCCGAACCCATGAAGAACAGGAAGACCGTCAGGGCGGAACTCACCAGGTAGACCCACACGGAGAGGATCTGCCAGGGGTTGATGATCATGGCCGATTTACCGAACAGCTTGAACACGTCGTAGAAGGGCTGAAGGAGCGGAGGTCCCACGCGCGATTGCAGTTTGGCGGTGATCTTGCGGTCCAGGCCGGCGATGAGCCCGCCCACGACCGGGGCCAGAATCACGGCGATGGTGGCCAGTAAGAGCTTACCCATTAGATAACCCCTCCCATCAGGATACCCAGCATGACCGCCAGGAGTACTGTGGCCACCATGTTGGCCGGGTTGGACAGCTTCTCTTCGCCAAACAGCCAGGGAAGATAGAAGTTGCCGGCTTTGTAGCCGTAATCCGCGCCGAGGGGGCCCTTGAAGGCCAGATCGTTATTCGCGGACTGGATGCCGCACAGATAGGGACCCACGCAATCCTTGGCCTGCACGCTGCGTGCGGCCTTCCAGGCGAAGTAGAAACCCACGCCCAGAATCAGGAACAGGGGGTAGATGTAGAAGACGCCCTGCTGGTTGACGAAGTTGAAGCCGTCCAGGAGGAATCCGACCGCCTTGTGGGAGCTGCGCACCGCAGGCTCGATGAGGCCGCCGTAGACGAAGGGCACAAACAGGCTCAGAAGCACTGCGGCCCAGGCCAGGATGACCAGAGGACCGCGCACGGTGGCGGCCTGCGGTTCGGCAGGCACGTCCTTGGGATACGGGGTGGAGAACAGGATGCCTGCCCAACGCGCCCAGAACAGCACGGTAAGGCCGGAACCCAGCGCCAGCATGATGGTGACGGGCATGTACTTCACGGCGGCTGCCGCTTCGATGGCCATCCACTTGCCCAGCAGGACGCCGAAGGGCGGCAGCAGCATGGTCATCACACCGACAAGGGCGATGATAGTGGTCTTGGGCATGATCATATACAGGCCGCGCATGTCTTCGATATCACGGGAATGAATCTTCTGTTCGATGGTGCCCACGCACAGGAACATGAGGGCTTTGGACACCGCGTGGAAGATGATGATGACGATGGCCGCAGTAATGGCCGCCGGGGTGTTGATGCCCGCGCAGGCGATAATCAGGCCGAGGTTGGCGATTGTTGAGTAGGCCAGCACTTTCTTGCCGTTGGACTGGCCCACCGCCAGGCCAGAGGCAACCAGGAAAGTAAATGCGCCGAACATGGCCAGCATGCCCGAAAGCATCGTGCCCGCGTAGGCCGGGGAGAGGCGCAACACCAGGTAGACGCCTGCCTTGACCATGGTGGAGGAGTGCAGCAAGGCCGAAACCGGAGTGGGGGCGACCATTGCACCGGTCAGCCAGCTCTGGAAGGGCACCTGGGCGGACTTGGTGATGCCCGCGAAGCACAACATGAACAGGGGAATCAAGGCCACCGATCCGGCGGCTGCGAAGCCGGGCTTCAGTATGTCGGTCAGTGCCAGACCCACGCCGGACTTCTGGAGGAATATCAGGGCGATGACAAAAGCCACGCCGCCCGTCATGTTCATCCACAAGGCGCGGGTGGCGTTCTTCACGGCAGTCTCGTCGCCGTCGTGGGCGATGAGCATGAAGGAGCAGAAGGTGGTCACTTCCCAGAAGAAGTAGAGCCACAGCAGGTGGTTGGCCAGCACCAGGCCGTTCATGGCCCCGAGGAACATGATCATATAGAAGAAGAACCTGGGCTGGCGCGATTTGGCCAGGTGCAGGTGCTCTTCATGGGCGGGCATGTATCCCAGGCCGTACACGCAGATGAGCGAACCCACGATGGAGATGACCAGCACCATGATCATGGACAGCTTATCCGCGAACATAGCCGGGGCGGCGGTAGCCGTACCGTGGTCCATAAGAAAGAATTCAAGGTAAATGAGGCCGACGATCTGCAGGGCGGTCAAGGCGACCACCAGCATGTTTTTAAGCCTGAAAAGGCCGATGAGCAGGATGACGCCGAGCAGCGCGAAATCCAGAAGAGTAATGAGCCCGTCGAGGCCGATACCCAAGATGCTCTTGGGCGTAAACTCGAAGGAACCCTGCCCGACCAAGGCCAGGGAGGCGGCGGCCAGGATCACCGCTGTGCCTACCACGATCAGGCTTCTGGAGCCCTTATCCCTGAGCAATACGAGGGCTATTGCAGCCAGGAACGGGAGCACCACGGTCGTAAAAACCAAGATGTCCATATTCACCTCACGTTAGGATGTGTCGTGTCCGTGTCCTCGACGAAGCTTATGGGGTGTTATGGCGCGAGCGGCACCTCCCTTTGTGTGCTGTTGAAACGTTTCCGGCTCCCGGGCCGGCCAGTGATGAAGGTTCAACTAAGGCTATGAAGTCTTAAGGAATTGAAAAAACAAGGTCAAGCCGACCCCGCAACCCCGGCCCCGTGGGCATCCGCCAATCCCTTTCGCGGCCACCAATTTCGACCCTTCATAAGCGGAGGCTGCCAGCCGGTGAACGGCTGAAAACAGCCGGTGAACGGCGAACGGTTTTTCGGCTCGGCATGCCCGTCCGCGCCTCCCCTGAGAAACTGGCCCATTATTTCATTTGATTGGGACATCTTTGCTTGCGGAAAAAAAAAGAGTAGAAACCCAACACACACGAAGGGGACTCCCAACCGCTTCGCCCGGAGGATTGATGCGCGCCTTCACTTTGCTAACCTGCCTGATGCTCGTCACCCTGATCTGTCCCCAGACCAGGGCTGAAGACATCGTCTTCATGGGCAAGACCATGAGCCCTGAAAAATACGATATATGGTCTCCCCACGCAGGCCCTGAACAGATGAAAGTCTACCAGGCCATGGTCGATGAGCTCAAAGCCAAGCGCGGCGACGTGGAAGGCATTGAAGATGAACTGCCCTACAAGCCCTTCACCGGCAAAATCATCGTACAGCGCCTCATGGCCGACATCGGCCAGCAGGTCGGCGCGGACCAGCCCCTGCTCACCTACACATTTCCCCCCGAAGAGATTCAGGCCGAGCGGCGCAAACTCTCGGAAACCGAAATAAACTCCATGGAAGCGGGTCTGGCCAGGGTCACCGCAGACATGCATCAACTGAACCTCCAGCTTGAAGAATTCCGCCACCGCGTCAGCACCGGCACCGTCTCCAGCCAGCAGATCACAGACAAGGTCCGGGAGATCGAAGTCGCCGGCATGAAGCTTCGGGCCATGCGGGACAGCATCAACTTTGAAAAAGAAATGAACCGGGGTGAGTTGGAACTTGCCAGGGCCAAATACGGCCCCAAAACCTCGTCCAAACATCTCCCGCTGGAAGCGTACGTCCGCTCGCCGGTTAATGGCTACGTTTTGTGGAGCAACCCCGACCTCAAAGCCGGGGCCATCCTGGACAAGCAGGTGCAACTGTTCTCCGTCGGCAGAATGGACCCCATTCTCATACGGGCGCTGGTCCATGAGATGAAATTGCCTAAGCTCCATGTAGGCGATGCGGCGGCAGTGACCTTCGAATCCATGCCGGGCAAAACTTTCACCGCCCACATAAGCCGTATCGCCATCTCCGCCGACCAGAGCGACGCGCAAATGCCCTCGCATTACCAGGTGGAACTCACCCTGCCCAATCCGGGCATCGCGTTGAAGGAAGGCCTCCGTGGCCAGGTGACGATAGCAGAGCCCGACACGCCACCCAAAGGGGGGTCGTGATGACCGACCATCGCATAGCCTTCCGGGTTGAGGTATCTGATCAGTTTCTGCTGGAGCTGGCGGTCTGGTTCCGCCGCAAGACGGATATGGGCAGGTTGCACCTCAAAGACCTTGGCGACCCCAAAATGCTTTTGGGCAAGCCGCCTTATCCACGCCTGGAGGATCTCTCCTCCACCGGAGGATGTCTTTCCTTCGCCTCCGCCGGAGCGGTGCCGCTGGAAAAATTTGAGAACGTGGTGATCCTGGTCTACTTCAAGCTGGTGGACCCTACGGACCCCACAGGCGATCCGCTGTCCTTTCTGGAGGGATTCGAACCGCTGACCTCGCAGCATAACGACGGCCTCAACTATCTGGGTATGCGCCTAGTGTACGACGGCGTTCCCGACCCCAGCGACAAGGCCATCTTCTTCACCAACGCCCGCAAATACGGCGTGGCCGATCTGACCAAATGGTGTGACGACATGAATCGCCAGGCCTGCAATCTGAACGCCCTGCCCCCTCCGGGGCTGCGGCTGGAGCGGTTGCTCAACGAGTTGGCCATGCTCAAGGGCGGCCAAGCTCCACAGGCCGGAGGCAACAAGAGCAACTGTTGAGGCTACGCGCAGAAGCGGCCTTGCCGACTCTGTGCAGCCTACGCCCAAGAGGCGTAGCCCGAAAGCATCCAAGCCTCTCCGGTGGCGCGATCAGCCGCCGCCCTTCATCCCCTGCTCAAGCTCTTCCATGGAGGGCTGCGCGTGCCCCGGCACGGCACGGCGCGCAAATTCAACGGCCAGAATCGGAGCCAGCCCGATGGAATAGCCCATCAGGGCCGATTTCACCACTTTAAGCCGCTGCGTCTTGGCTGAAGCCTGATGTTCCAACAGGGTGCCCATGGGGCCGACAAAGCCGTAACACAAGAGCACGCCCAAAAATGTTCCCACCAGAGCGGCGGCGATGTGATGGCCCAGAATTTCAGGGGGCTGGTTGATGTCGCCCATGGTAATGACGATGCCCAGCACCGCAGCCACGATGCCCAAGCCCGGCAGCGAGTCCGCCACCTTGCTCACAGCCCCGGAGGGAATCTCGTCGTGGTGTTTGCGGGTAGCGATGTCGGTATCCATGATGGCCTCGTAATGGTGGCCCTCGATGTTGCCGGCAATAACGATTTTAAGGTTGTCGCAAATAAAATTGAGCACGACCTTGTTCTTGGACACGTTGCCGAAGCGCCGGAAGATGTCCGAATCGGCGGGACGGTTGACGTGGGCGTCGAGCGCCACTGCACCGCTGCGCCGGGCAAGCTGGAAAAGCTCGTACATCAGGGAAAGCACTTCCATATAGAACGCTTTGGAATCTTCCTTGCCGGTGAAGATGGCCGGGATATGTTTGAATACGTCCTTGACGATGCTCATGGGGGCGGAGATCAGCAGCGCACCGAGGGCGGCTCCTCCGATGGTCAAAACTTCGTACGGCTGAAAAAGCACCTTGAGCTGGCCATGGGAGAGGACATATCCCCCGATGACGCTCCCGAGCACAACGACGACTCCAATAATGGCGTTCATATCTGTAGCCGCCCCCCTGGCGAGTACCCTGCGTGAATAACAAACAGAGCGGTTCCGCCCCGCAAGGCCCGCTGCTGTTCACCGCGATTGTCGCAAAATGTTAAGAAGGCCTCATTCCTATGAACCAGCCCGGAAGTCAAGGCCGGAAAGGGTTGCGAACCGTCCTGTCCTGCCAGGCGTTGAACTCATGGGTTATGCTCTGATCGCTCGCCGTTGCACTTGTGCCTCGCCGACCAGGCAGGCTTGGCGATGTGCAATCCACTTTAGGATACAGCGTTCCCTGCGGCCTTTGGCCACCAAAAAACAAAAATCGGGAGCAGCCGCCTTATCCTTGCGTTCGCATGAAATAAAGGCTGTCCCCGCTAACCCGCGCCCTCCCTCACATGAAAAGGACTGAGCAGGTAGAAAACACGATTTATCGAGTATACATACGGAATTTGACGAATTTTCGAGTAAATCTTTTATAATCAGCTGTAAATCCATACTATCAAAATTCCTCATTGTTGTCTTTTTCCCCGGTGCCCTCCTATATGCTGCTCGCGCCGTTAGCACTCACCTGCACCGAGTGCTAACAAGGCCGCACAAACCGCAAATTCCCATTTGGAGGATACTCCCATGAAGCTTAAACCGCTGAACGACCGTGTGCTGGTGAAGCGCCTTGAGGAAGAAGTTGTTACCAAGGGTGGCATCATCATCCCCGACACCGCCAAAGAAAAACCCATGCGCGGCGAAGTGATCGCCGTTGGTCCCGGCAAGGTCGGCGATGACGGCAAGCGCGTGAAGTGCGCCGTGGACAAGGGCGACACCGTGCTTTTCAACAAGTACGCCGGCACCGAGATCAAGGTTGAGGGCGTCGAGCATCTCATGATGCGCGAAGACGACATCCTTGCCATCATCGAGTAGCACCCCAATTTTCGACACCTTTACTTCAAGGAGACACACATATGTCCGCTAAAGAAATTCTCTATGATGCCCGCGCCCGCGAAAAGCTGAAAAAGGGCGTTGACAAGCTTGCCAACGCCGTGAAGGTCACCCTTGGACCCAAGGGCCGCAACGTGGTTATCGAAAAGAGCTTCGGCTCCCCGATCATCACCAAGGACGGCGTCACCGTTGCCAAGGAAATCGAGCTGGACGACAAGTTCGAGAACATGGGCGCCCAGATGGTCAAGGAAGTCGCTTCCAAGACCTCCGACGTTGCCGGCGACGGCACCACCACTGCCACCATCCTTGCCCAGGCCATTTTCGCCGAAGGCGTCAAGCTGGTGGCCGCTGGCCGCAACCCCATGGCTATCAAGCGCGGCATCGACAAGGCCGTTGAAGCCATCGTCGAAGAGCTGGCCACCCTGACCAAGCCCACCCGCGACCAGAAAGAAATCGCCCAGGTTGGCACCATCTCCGCCAACTCCGACGCCACCATCGGCAACATCATTGCCGAGGCCATGAACAAGGTCGGCAAGGAAGGCGTCATCACCGTTGAGGAAGCCAAGACCCTGGAAACCACCCTGGACGTGGTCGAAGGCATGCAGTTCGACCGTGGCTACCTCTCCCCCTACTTCGTCACCGATCCCGAAAAGATGGTGTGCGAGCTGTCCGAGTGCTTCATCCTGATCTGCGAGAAGAAGGTTTCCACCATGAAGGATCTGCTGCCCGTGCTGGAGCAGGTTGCCAAGATGGCCAAGCCCCTCTTGATCGTGGCTGAAGACGTCGAAGGCGAAGCCCTGGCCACCCTGGTGGTCAACAAGCTGCGCGGCACCCTCCAGGTGTGCGCCGTCAAGGCCCCTGGCTTTGGCGACCGCCGCAAGGCCATGCTGCAAGATATCGCCATCCTCACCGGTGGACAGGCCGTGTCTGAAGACCTGGGCATCAAGCTCGACAGCCTGACCTTGGCCGATCTGGGCCAGGCCAAGCGCGTGGTCATCGACAAGGAAAACACCACCATCGTCGACGGCGCTGGCAAGCCCGAAGAGATCAAGGCCCGCGTGAAGCAGATTCGCGCCCAGGCCGACGAGACCACCTCCTCCTACGACAAGGAAAAGCTCCAGGAGCGCCTTGCCAAGATCGTGGGCGGCGTGGCCGTGATCAACGTTGGTGCCTCCACCGAAACCGAAATGAAAGAAAAGAAAGCCCGCGTTGAAGACGCCCTGAACGCCACCCGCGCGGCTGTTGAAGAAGGCATCGTGCCTGGCGGCGGCGTGGCCCTGGTGCGCTGCTTGAAGTCCCTGGAGAAGGTCAAGGCCGTGGACGACGACGAGACCGCTGGTATCGAAATCGTGCGCCGCGCCTGCGAAGCCCCCCTGCGCCAGATCTCCGGCAACGCCGGATTTGAAGGCTCCATCGTTGTCGCCAAGGTGCGCGACGGCAAGGACGGCTTCGGCTTCAACGCCGCCACCGGCGTCTACGAAGACCTGATCAAGGCCGGCGTCATCGACCCCAAGAAGGTGACCCGCATCGCCCTGCAGAACGCCGCCTCCGTGACCGGCCTGCTGCTGACCACCGAGTGCGCCATCGCTGAAAAGCCCGAGGCCAAGAAAGACATGCCTGCTATGCCCGGCGGCGGCATGGGTGGCATGGGCGGCATGTACTAGGCCACGCCTGTACAGCCCAAAGCCAAATGATGAAGGCCAGGCCCGCAAGGGTCTGGCCTTTTTTCGTGGCCGGTGCGCAGCCGTACGGTTGAGCGGGACAGGCGGAGCTCTCCAATGCCGCCTTCCAGAGGACGCTTACGGCGCTGAACTCGCCGCGCCACGCCGCCTCAGCGCTCCAGCGCAACATCCTCGAAATGCGTTCAATCACATTTCATGCGCTCCACATGGAAACCATTGAGTATTCTTTCGAAAACCTTGTTCATGGTTTTCAAAAACACAACACTACCGCCCGCCCCCAGGCAGGCAGGCTTCAAGCTCCGGTTTGCAATGGCCAATAAAGAGCAGCCCCTCGCGGGTGAAGTAGATGTTGCCGTGGTGGATCATGCCCAGGCAGCCCGCCAGGGCCACGGGGTCCCACCCAGGGGAGCGGAGAGAGGCCCGGAGTTCTACGGATTGGCCGGGCTCCAGGCGCAGGGGCAGGTCCACCTCCCCCAGGGGTTGGTTCGGCTCGCCCGGCCGCACGGCGAACACAACGATGCGCGCCCGCCCTTCCGGGTCGTTTTTTGGCCGAATGAAAGGCGTGTCCGCAGTGTTGGTGACGCGCAGGGCCAACTCACTGCGCCCCAGCGGGCAGATTTTCAGGCCGTCGGCAGCCGCCTCCACCCGTATGGCGCTCCAGTCGAAGGGTGCGGAGCAGGCGGCCATATCCCCGGCGAGGAGTTCGAAATTGCCATGGGACCAGTGCACTCCGGCCAGAAAGGCCTCGAAAGGCAGGGGCGACGCGAGAAACTTCCGCCAGACCCCGGCGAAGGAATAATCAGGCAGCCCGGCGGGCGTTGACAGCAGCGTGGAGTAGCACTCGCCGAGGCTGATCAGCTCCCTGTCGCTCATATCCGTGTAGGGCGTCAGCAGCACATGGCCCTTGTTGGAGCGCAGAAATTGCCACGGATCTTCATGTTCGCCGTAGCGGAACTCGTACGCGCTTCCAAGCCCCTTGGCCTCAAGGATGGTGTACAGGCCGTGGGCGATTTCCGAAGCCTTCTCCATGCGGGGCACCAGGATGACGGTCTTGCTCCCGTCCTTATGCCGGTGTTCCTCAAGATACTTCATGAGCGCCTCGGCCCCGGTTGTGGCTGCGAGGTTGTACTGGAAGATGTGCACCCCTCCGGCCACGGAACTGGCCCCTGCCACCAGAATGGCCGAAAGCGCCAGCCCCTTGGCCGCCTTGCCCCAGGCCCGCGCCCGGCCCAACACCCGCCCCAGGGCTGGAAGCGCCAAGGCGTAGGCAGGCAGCAGATACCAGGGAGAGGTGATGCGCAGGGCCAGGAAAACCCCGGCGTAGAGGACGGACGCAGTCAGACTGGCCAAAGCCAAGGCGTCATCAGTGCTGGCGGATGCGGGCGCGGTTTCAGGCGGTGAGGCCTGAACACGTGCGGCGGCGGCTGGTCCGGCAGACACGGTGACTTTGGCGGCGACCCCGGTGTGCGCTGCCGGGCGCTCCAGGGCGGCGCTCCGCGGAACCTCTGTTGAGGCGGTGCCTTGAGCAGCGCAGCCTTGACTGCGCCAGCGGGCCGCCAGATCCAGAAGGGCGACCGCGCAGAGCACAGCCAGAGCGGCCAGAAAGAGCATATCGTGGCCGAGAAAATAATTCACCACGTCCTGGAGGGGATACTGCCGCCCGGCGGTGTAATCCTGCTGGCCCCGGTATCGGTAGCCGAAGAGATAATAGGCCAGGGCGCAGGTTGCGGCAGCAGCCAGCAGCCCGGCGGCAAAACGGCGCGCCAGGGATGTTCCCGATCCGACCGCAGCCATAGCCTCCTGACCGTTCCTGCGACCTCCGCCTCCGGCCCACGGCCCGCCCAAGTCACTAGCGAGTGCTGCTCCCGGCGGGTCTGAAGGCCCGGCGAATGCGCCTTCCCGCCCCCGAAGCGTCAGGGTAAGCACAGCGCCCATGGCTCCCAGAGCGATGAATCCCGGCTCTTTGTAGTACAGGGCCAAAAAGGCGGCGGTAAGGGACAGCCAGAACCGCCAGGTGGTCCGCGTTTCTCCGGGGCCGGGCATGAAACGGAGCATGACCAGGAAGAGCGTGAAGGAGTTGAGTTCCGGCACGAAGAGCCGGGTGGCCGAGACCAGATACGCAGGCGAGGTGAGCAGCAGCGCCGCAGCCGCCAGGGCCTGGAGGGGCGTGGCCCCGAAGCGCCGCAGAATGCCCGGTATCAGCCAGGCCGCAAGACACAGCTTGGCGGCCTGAATGGCGTAATACAGCGTGGCGGACAGAACCCCGGCCTCGTTGAGTATCAGGAATTCCTTGGCGTCCAGGGGATAGAACCGCCCCGAAACGTTGCCCCAGAACAGCTGCCAGTGCCCGTGCAACAGGCCCGGATTGAAGAAGCTGTGATCGTCGATCAGGCCAAAGGCTGCCTGGCTCACCATGAACCAGGCCATACACAGCATCGCCGCCCAATAAGCCGCCAGGGCCATGCGGTTGAGGTATCCGGTGAGGGGAGTGTTCCTGGTGTCAGCGCTCAAAATCTGCCTTGTGCGGAAACGAATGTCTGGACGGTCACGATGTTCTCTCATGTGATGCGCGGCAACTCGAAAGTTCGCGGCTGGGATGGGACAAGGCCGAAGGCGCAAACGCTTGCAACTGGACGGGCTTCTACTCCACCGCGTCCACCCGCAGGGTATACTCCGCGTTGCCCCGCGTGCCGCCCACCACTATCCGGTAGGTTCCGGCCACGGGCAACTGGCCTTTCCAGGTGGTGGCGTCGTCCATCGGCCCGGCTCCGGGCATAGTCCTGCCCCCCTTGCCGGGCAGATAAATCTGGAACACGGCGTTTTCCTCTACGGAAACGATCTCCACCTTGAGGGTCTGGCCAGCCGGTGCCGCCAACCTGTAGACATCCCGCTGCCCCCGCAGCACCGAGCCGGTACTCAAGGAGCCCGCCGCGCCGGGAATGACCCGAATGTCAGCCGTGGCACCTGCCAGTGCAGACGGTAGGCCCACAGGCACCAGGAGCGCCATGACCGTCATGGCCGCCAGAGCCAGAAAGCTGCGGCCCGCTGCGGCGGCGAAACCTCGCGCATTCCTGCCGGGCATGATTCCCTCCTTGGGATAGCGGCTTCCAGCTCGCCTTCAGCCTTTCTCAACATCAGGGAGCGGGCCGCATGCGGCCGCACCGGTAACCCATAAAAACAGAGGGACAAAAGCCGTGCCCACTCAGGCCATAACCACCAGATTGCGGCCATTCGCCTTGGCCTCGTACAGCGCCGCATCCGCAGCCTGAACCAGACGGCGATCGATATGGTCCTTCCAGCCGTCCTCCAGGCAAGCCACTCCCAGGCTGACAGTGAGTTTGATGCCCGAGGAGATGATCCGGCCGTCGAGGTCGCGCAGCACGAAATTATAGGTTTCAATGCGGGTACGGATGTTCTCAGCCAACATCAGGGCCTTGTGAGGATCTATATCCTGAATGATGACGGCGAACTCCTCGCCGCCGTAGCGCGCGGAGAAAATATCCTGCTGGGGCTCTACTCCATGCTTCTGGCAGTCGCGCAACACCGAGGCCACGGCGCACAGAGCCTGATCGCCGATCAGGTGGCCGAACTGGTCGTTGAAAGCCTTGAAATGGTCGATATCGAGCATTATCAGGCACATAGAAAGTTTATCAGCCCTGCCCCGCTCCACTGCGGCCAACAGCATGTCGTCGAAGGCCCGACGATTGCCCAGGCCGGTCAGTTGGTCGGTCCGGCTCTGCTTGGCCAGGTCGTCGGCGTCCTTTTCCATGAGATGGATGACGTCCTGAAAACCCCGGCGGATATCGCCGATGATATGCTCCAGATCTTTGCCGCTGCGCAGGGTATCTACTGTGCTGAACTCCAGCACCTCCAGGTCGCCCTTGCGCCGCAGGATCAATTCCCGCGCACCGCCGATGATCTGGGAGATTTCGGAAAGAGACTCCTCCAGCCGGGTGCGCCAGGGCTCCGAGAGGATATCTTCGTTCATGCGCACGATATCCTGGAATTTTTCCTCGGTAAGCCCGCCTTCCTTGAGCACCTGGACCACAAGATCCTGCACCTGACGCTTCTGATCAGGCGTGTAGATCTCGTATTCCTTGATGGAGCGCATGAACAGAATGAGCGCCCGCCACTTGGAATCGCGGGGCACGCCGAGTTTGTCCAGAGTATCGCAGAACCCGTCACCACACGAGGTGGTATTACTGTTTTTCTGGCCTGGAGATGTGCGCTTCATGTTTTCTGTCTATAAGGCAAAAACCATTGCGTTACCATCCCCTTTTGGTCCGCTTTCTGCCCGAAGTCGGCCCTGCCCCGTCATTTCCAGCCCAGACGCACTCTGGCTTCGCCCGCCCTTGCGCTTACCACCACGCTGGCCCCCAGCGGATAGCGCGAGGACTCGCCCTGCCTCAGCAGCCTGTCCAGCCCGTCACCCGTAGCCCACACCTGGCCCTCCAGGCATTCCAGCCGGGCCTGCCTGCCGCCTTCAAGGGCCAACGCCTGGCCGTCAACCAGACGAATGCTCACCACGCCTTCGGGCGTCAACACCCGCCGCAAGCACTGCAAGCCCCGTCGCAACCACTCGAACCGTGCCGAACGCGCCAGCGCCCCGGCTGCATCGTCCAAAATACCTTCGCCCTGAGGCCACTGACGAGGGGTCATATCCCTGGATTCCATGCCGTCCTCCTTGCTGGCCGCCTTTGCGGCCTCTTCCAGTGCTGTTGTGCTTTGCTTCCACCAGGAAAACTGTTATCGGTACAGACACAGATTTCACAAATTTCAACCAGTACAGATGAACCCCATGGAACCATTCCGCTACGAGGCCGTCCGCCAGGACGTGCTGACCTTGATCGCCTCGGGTGCCCTCACGCCTGGCAGCAAAGCCCCGTCGTTGCGCCGTCTGGCCGCGCGCATGCGGGTGAGCCTCTCCACGGTGTCCCAGGCCTACGCCCAGTTGGAGCGCGAAGGCGTGCTGGAGGCCCGGCCCAAATCCGGTTTTTTTATCTGCCAGGCCAAGCGGAAACTGCCCTCTCCCATTGCCGTGCCCCATGTCTCGGTCGGACCTGCGCCGCTCAACCGGGCGGCCCTCATCCGCCAGGTGCTTGAAAACATGGCCCTGCCGGGAGTTGTGCCCCTGGGCGTGGCCCGCACCGCTGAGCACCTCCTGCCGCTTGTCCGGCTCAACCGCATACTGGGGCAGGTGCTCCGGGAGCAGGGGGACCGGGTGGGGTTCTACGAGCAGGTGCAGGGCAATGAGCCGCTGCGCCAGCAGATCGTCCTGCGGGCCATGGAAACGGGCACGGAGTGCAAGGTGAGTGAAACCCTGGTCACCAGCGGGGCCATGGAAGCCCTGCACATCGCCCTGCGCTCGGTCACCCGGCCGGGCGACACCGTGTGCATCGCCGTTCCGGCCTACTTCTGCTTTCTGCAACTGCTGGAAAACCTCGGCCTGCGGGTGATCGAGATTCCCTCCCGGCCCAGCGAAGGCGTTCGCCCTGGCGATCTGGCCCATGTGGTGGACAGCTTCAATGTGGCCGCCTGCGTGCTGGCTCCCAATTTCAACAACCCCGACGGCGCGCTCACCCCGGACGAGGCCAAGGCCGAAATCGTGGACATTCTGGCCCGGCGCGGCGTCCCCCTTATCGAGGACGATGTCTACGGCGACCTGCATTTCGGCCCGGACCGCCCCAGATGCTGCAAGGCCTTCGACACCAAAGGGCTGGTGCTTTCCTGCTCGTCTTTCTCCAAGACCATCACTCCAGGCTACCGGGTGGGCTGGCTGCTGCCCGGCCGCTTCCTGGACAAGGCCCTGGAAATCAAATCCACCCTCAACGTCTGCTCGGCCACTCCCACCCAGATGGCCATGGCGGAGTATCTGCGCTCCGGCCACTATCACCGGCACCTCAAGCAGTTGCGCCCGGCCATCGCCGCCCAAATGGAAACCATGTACAGCCATATCGGCCGCCACTTCCCTCCCGGCACCAAAGCAACCCGGCCCCTCGGCGGCTCGGTATTGTGGGTGCAACTGCCGGGAAACATGGACAGCGTGAGCTTCATGCACAAGGCCCTGGCCAAGGGAATCACCGTTTCGCCGGGGACGATCTTTTCCGCCAGAGACCAATTCGGCGATTTCATACGCCTGAGCTATTCTGCCGCCGCAGAGCCGCAGTTGGCTCAAGCCGTGGAAGTCCTGGGAAAAATCGCAACGGAAGGTATGTCCTGAGCCCATGGCCACGTTCTAGCAGGCGGCCCGGCGGACAATCCAATCGCAATATCCGAAGACAGACGTAAGGATTTCTGAAGACCATGGAACTCTACCAGTTGCGCACCTTTGTCACCGTGGCCGACGAGGGTAACCTCTCCAGGGCCGCTCTGCGGCTGAACGCCAGCCAACCGGCGGTCAGCGGCCACATCAAGGCTCTTGAAGAGGAACTCGGCGTGGCCTTGTTCGCCCGTACGGCCAAGGGCATGGACCTTACCCCTCACGGGCGAAGGCTTACGGAAACCGCCCGCGAGGCCCTCTCCCGCACCCAGGCCCTGCTCGACCAGGCCAAGGGCCTGCGCGGCGCGGTGCTTGGCGAAGTGCACCTGGGACGCAATACCGGCCCGGCCTACCTGCGCCTGCCGGAACTTCTGGCCGCGTTTACCGCTGCCAACCCTCAGGCGGTGCTCCATGTGGATTGCTGCGATTCCTACAACGTGGCCGAAGCTCTGAAGGCCGCACAACTGGACGCCGCCTTTGCCTACGGAGACTGCTTCGACGACCGCTTCACCATGCTGCCCCTGGCCATAGCCCCGCTGCGGGTCATCGGTCCCGCCGCCTGGCGCGAAAGGCTCGCAACCGCGACAGTGCGCGACCTTGGGGCCATGCCCTGGGTGTGGTTCAACGAGAACTGCCCCTTCGTCACCGTAGCCGAGCGCTTGCTGGCCGAAGAGGGCCTCACCCCCCAGACCAGCGCCGTCATCAACGACGAGGAGACCATCAAGGCCCTGGTGGCCGCCGGGCAAGGGCTGTCGCTTTTGCGCGACGACATGGTCGGCACTGATGCGTCCGACACACTGGCCGTATGGCCCCACGGTGTGCTGGCCCTGCCTCTCAACCTGGTCGTATTGGCCCGTCGGCGGGAGGAACCCGCAGTCAAGGCCCTGCTGGACGCGGCCTGCCAGGCCTGGGACCTGGCCCCCGCATGAGCGCTGCCAGCGATTTCCCCCACGGCGGCAATCTGCTCCAGCTGGCGCGTGCGGCGGGCTGCGCACCCGGCGACATTTTGGACTTTTCCGCCAACATCAATCCCCTGGGTCCGCCCGATTGGTTGCGCCCGGTTCTCTCTTCGGCGGTTTCGGAGCTGGTCCACTACCCCGACCCCCATTGCGAGGGATTTCTTGCCGCCGCCTCCAAAAGGCACGGAGCGCCGGTAAACGAGCTGGTTGCCGGAAACGGCACCAGCGACCTGCTGTTCGCCCTGGCTCGCGCCGCGTGGAGCCTTGGCTACTCCCGAGCGGTGATCGCCGCGCCTTGCTACGCCGATTACCAGACCGCCTGCCACCGGGCCGGGCTGGCCGCCCTGCCAATGCCCCTGCTGGAGGAGGAAGGCTTCGCCCTGAACTCCCGGACGCTGGCCGCCTGCCTGGATTCGACAGGCGGCCAGACGCTGGTCTTTCTCGCCCGGCCCAACAACCCCACGGGGCTTGACGTCCCGGCCGGAGTGGTACGCGCCCTGGCCCGACAACACCCCGGCTGTCTGTTCGTGGTGGACGAGGCCTTTGGAGCTTTTGTCGAGAATTTCGAAAGCCTGATGCGGGATCGCCCAGCCAATGTGGTGGTGCTGCTCTCGCTCACCAAGATGTTCGCCGTGCCCGGCCTGCGCCTGGGGCTGCTGGCCGGATCAACGGAAATCGCCTCAGCCGTAAGGGCGCAGACCTCGCCCTGGGCGGTCAACACCCTGGCTCAGGCCGTGGGCCTGCGGGCCATGGCCGATACCGCCTTTGAGGAACGCTCCCGCACTGCGGTGACGCGGCTGCGCGCGCCTCTGGCCAAGGGTCTGGCTGCCCTGCCCGGCGTTCTCGTCTACCCCGGCCAGGCCAATTATCTGCTCTGCCGCCTGGCCGCCCCCAAAGCGGCTGCCTTGGCCGGTGAGCTGCTGGTCAGACACCGCCTGGCGATTCGCCTCTGCGCCAATTATCCCGGCCTGGACGACCGGTTTTTCCGCGTGGCCGTGCGCCCTGAATGTGAAAACGCCCGCCTGCTGGCGGCCATGACCCAAATACTGGCACCAGCGCATTCGTCCCCGCCGCTACCATCGCGCCGCCACACCCCGGCGTTGATGATCCAGGGCACCACCTCCAACGCTGGCAAATCCATCCTCGCCGCCGCCCTATGCCGCATCCTGCGCCAGGACGGAATCCGGGTCGCGCCGTTCAAAGCCCAAAACATGTCCCTGAATTCCTACGTCACCCACACCGGCGAGGAGATGGGCCGAGCCCAGGTGCTTCAGGCCCAGGCCTGCGGACTGGCCCCGGAGGCGCGCATGAACCCGGTGCTGCTCAAGCCGTGCAGCGACACCGGCTCCCAGGTAATCGTCATGGGCAGGCCCGTGGGCAACATGCGGGTGGCCGAGTACGTGGCCTACAAGCCCCAGGCCTTCCAGGCCGCCAAAGAGGCCTACGATTCCCTTGCCGGGGAGTTCGAAGCCATCATCATGGAAGGAGCGGGCAGCCCGGCCGAGGTGAACCTCAAAAGCCACGACATCGTGAACATGGCCATGGCCCGCCACGCCGACGCCACTGTGCTGCTGGTAGGCGATATCGACCGGGGCGGAGTGTTCGCCGCCCTGGCAGGCACCATGGAACTGCTGAGCGAATCCGAGCGGGCCATGGTTGGCGGGTACGTACTCAACCGTTTCAGGGGCGATCCCTCCCTGCTCGGCCCGGCCTTGGAGTTCATGAAGGAACTGACCGGCAAGGACGTGCTGGGCATCGTGCCCAATATCGGCCAACTGGGCCTGCCCGAAGAGGACTCGGTGAGCTTCAAGGCCCAGGCGACGACCAGGAGCGGTGAACCAGTTCCCGGCAAGGATCTGGACATCGCGGTTATCGACCTGCCCCATATCTCAAACTTCACCGACCTGGACGCCCTGGCCCTGGAACCCGACGTCAGCCTGCGGGTGGTCCGCCGAGCGGAAGAGCTGGGGCGGCCCGACGCCGTGATCCTGCCGGGCAGCAAGAATACCCTGGCCGATCTGGCCAGCCTGCGGGACTCGGGCCTTGCCGCCGCGCTGCTCGAACTGGCAGTTGGCAACGGCACAGAGGAAGCAGGCGGCGTTACGGAAATCGTGGGTATCTGCGCGGGATTCCAGATGCTTGGACAGACCCTGCTTGACCCTCTGGGCCTGGAATCGGGACTGCTGGAGGAGCCCGGCCTGGGCCTTCTGCCCCTGGTCACAGAGCTTCTGCCTGAGAAAACCCTGGTGCAGGCCACGGCCCGCCACCTGCCCTCCGGCCTGACGCTGACCGGCTACGAGATCCACCACGGGCAGACCCGGCTGGCCGATCCCGCCCTCGACCGGCATGGCCTGCCCAGCAGCCGGGAAGCCGCGCACAGTGACCTACGCCCGGAGCTGAATACGATGGAAATAAATGAAGCCCGGCCCCTGGTGGTGCGGGAGGACGGCCCGGACGTGCCAACTCCCACGGGTATTCCAAATACTCAGCCAAGCGTGCCCCACACCCAGCCGGGCACGGCAGACATCCTGTCGGCCGGAGAGATCGCTTTACTGGACGCGTCGAGAGGCCTTCCAGCGCTGGGGTATGGTTTGCCGGGCCGGGTGTGGGGCTGCTATCTGCACGGGCTCTTCGACGCCGACCCCTTCCGCCACTGGTGGCTCAACACCCTGCGCATCCGCAAGGGCCTCAGGCCTCTGGAACAAGGCACAGCCTATGATCTTGAGCCCGCCCTGGACCGGCTGGCCGATGTGGTACGTGCCGGGCTGGACATGAAACGCATCCGCGCTCTCCTTGGCCTATGACCCCAGCACGCATCTTGCATTCCTTTCTAGTATGTCATCCCGTGCTGGGAGGCTCCTATGCGACCCCTGTGCCTGCTCATCCTGTTGTGCCTTATCGCCCTGCCCTGCGCCGCCGCTGACAGGGAAAAACCCCGTGTCTCCATCAGTCTCGGGAATGCATTTCCCGATGGTCCGTATCAGCCGGGCCTGGCGGGCTCTCTGGACATCGGAAAATCCACCTCGCTCTTTGTCGGGGTCGGCCAAGGGGCCGTCAACAGCGTCCAGAACATAGAGCCTTCGGGTACGGTAGGGCTGACTGTGCGTTTCTAGGCCCGTTTTCCCTTGATGGGGCCGCGTCCCTGGGCTATGAGTGATCTTAAGGGTCGCAGCCAGCCCGCAGCCCTAAACGCACATGAAACCTAGCATACCACGTTTTCGTCCCGTTTTGTCGGCCCTGCTCCGATTGCGCCCTTTTCTGGCGATTCTGCTGACTGTCGCGTCGCTTTCCTACCTGACGCCCCTGGCGGCCACCGCCATGATCGGCCAGGAGACCCTGCGTCTGCACGCCCAACGCGCCCTCATATCCGCCACTGGGCGTAATGTTGTTCTCGAAGGCCCCGTGCGTCTGACCATGTTCCCCTGGCTTGGCCTTAAAGGCGGCCCGGTTGTCCTGGCCAATTCGCCAGGGTTTGGCCCGCAGCCCCTGGCCCGCATACAGTCCGTGACCATCGGCCTCAATCTATGGGCCTTGGCCCGTAAAAAGATTCTCGTCGAATCCATCGCCCTGCGCGAGCCCTCTCTTCAGCTTGTCCGCGACGAGCAAGGGCGGGGAAACTGGTTACCGCCGGCCGCCCCCTTTCCAGGGGACGAAGCGCCCTCAGGCTGGAAGGTTGAATCGCTTCCCTACGGTCTCCAAATGGCCAACGCTTCTCTGGCCTACACCGACGTCCTCACCGGCGTGGATTTCACTGTGCGCCACCTGAACCTTCTCACTGGGCCGGGCAAGACTTTCCCTTTTTCGTTTTCCTGCGAATTGACCGCGAAGCCGCTGGACGTCGTTGCCGAAATCCACGCCAAGGGGCAGGCCAGCTACGGTGACACCGGCGAGCACCTCTTTGTGCACGGCGCAGAGGTGACCGGAGCCCTCAGCCGGGCACCCTCTCAGGATGCGCCCCTTCCTGAACTCCTGGCGCATTTCTCGGCCATGATGCTTTTCCACGGCCAGGGCGGTGCTCTTGAGGTCTCCAACCTGTTGTTGGAGGGGCTAGGTGCCAGGGTGACGGGACAAATCAACATCGCCGGGCTCTATGAAGAAGCTCCCACCCTCCAGGGCTCGCTGGCCGCCTCGGCGCAGCGCAACGGTCCCTGGATGCGGCTGTTTGGCCTGTCCCTGCCAACCGCGCTTCCAGACGCACCAGTGCTGAGCGCGCCCGCATCCACCGATGCCAGGACACCCGTGCTGCAGCCTCTTGATATTCCCCAGCGCATCGAGGCGGAGTTGGAATTTGGCGCGGCTCCCCAAGGCTGGAAGCTTGACGCTTTCACCCTGCACGACGGGGCGGGAAAGCTCACGGCCGAGGCCAGTTGGTTTGACCAGGATCTGCGTTTCGACATCACGGCCAATGATCTGAACCTCGACCCCTGGATTCCCCAAGGTGGCGGGAAGCTGACAATTCTTCCTGTGTGGCCCAGGCCGGGCTGGTCTGTGCACGGCAAAGCCTCGGCCAGGGATGTCCGTCTGGCCGGGCAGGATGTCGGCGAACTGCTGCTCTCCGCCCAAGGGGAACACGGCGCACTGCGCCTGTATCCCTTCACACTTAGATCCTCCGAATGCCTTATCGCCCTTGACCTGCGTCTTGAGCCCACCCCGGCTGGGGCGTCTTTCAACGGCCTGGCGTCCATTTCCCCCTTACCGCCCGACGGCCCCGGACAGGCCCTAGCCTCCGCCTCTGCTCCGCTGCTTCAAGCCGCAGAGGCCCGGCTCACCGGCGAAATCACCACCACCGGCGCAGCAGGGATGCTTCAACTGCGCGTGGACGATCTGCCCCCCAACTGGCAACCGCCCCAGTTGCCGCAAACCTGGGTCAAGGCCTTGCGCACCTTGGGCGGCCTCTCGGCCAAAGGGACGCTACGCGCCTACGCGCCCAATGGGTTGCCGGATGAAGCCTGGAGTTCCTGGGAAGCTACCGGCCTGGAGTTCAAAACCCGCTACGCCCTCGTTTCCGGCAAAATGAACGGCCAAAAGGGTAAGGCTCTTGTGGATCTTTCCGCCGACCGGCTGGACCTTGATCGGCTGTCCGTGCTTGCCGGTCTTTTCCAGGAAGGCCCGTCCGGCTTTTCACCCTGGCCACTGGAGGGGCGTATTGCCGTACGGCGGTTTTCGGGCTGGGGGCATGAATTTGAAGACGTGGTGCTGGCGGGACAGGCCTCCCCTCTGGCGGTTCACCTCTCCACCGTATCTGCGCTCTATTCCGGTGGCAAAATTTCCGGCGGATTCGATATGGAAGACAAGGCGGGCCGACGCATTGCCAATTTGTCTCTGACAGGCTCCGGCGTTCAGGCGAGCCAACTGTCGTCGTTGCTGCCAGCCGGGCCGCGGCTTACCGGCCCTCTGGACGGACGTTTGAGCCTTGAAGCCTCCGAAATCCTCGGGAATCCGCTATGGCGCAACGTCCGCGCCCAGGCTGATCTCCAAATGGGCTCCGGTTTGCTGGACTTTGGCCCGGCTCCGACCAAGCCCGGATCCGGGACCGTCTGGCCGGTTAGCAAGGCCGTCCTCAACCTCAAGCTGGCCAGCCACGCCCCTGCCCAAGCCAATGAGAATACCCGCGAGGCGGCTCTGGTGGATGTGACCGGCAACCTCCGCCTGGAGACGCCGGGCATGGTCCGGCTCTCCCAGTTTGACCTGCGCGGCCAGGCCGGGCTGGATCAGGTCGGCCATCCACTGTGGTACCGGCAACCCCAGGCCGAAGGTTCGTTTTCCGTGGTGCTGCCCTATGCCCAACCCCTGCGTCTGGCTACCTGCCAGTGGAAAGGCCGGTTTGAAGCCGACCTGGACAGAGGGGGATTCTCTCTGGCCGATGGAGAGGTCTACGCAGCAGGAATCCCCGTCCGATTGCGTCTGAGCGGGACCCCGGGCCAGGCTGGACACCCCTCCCAACCCACTATGTCGCTCTCCGGCATGCTCACCATCCCTGAATTCAACCCCCGCGACGCCGCGTCACGCCTGGGCCTTACCATACCCAGCGTGGCCAACGCCAAGAATCTGGTCCGGGCCAGACTGTCGACGGAGATCGCCGGTTCTTTCAAAGACCTGCATCTTAACCATATCCTCCTAGAGCTAGACGATGCCCAACTCACCGGCCAGGCAATAGTAGCCAATGGCAAGCCCCGCCTGGATCTGGCCCTCGCTGTCCTGGATTTGGACGCACTTTTCCCCAGCGTCGACATTCCAAACCCGACACACCGGCCTGAACAGCCCATTCCCATGGAACTCCTGCGCGATTTGAATATCGACGCCAAGCTTCAGGCTGGAAAATTGATCAAGGGAAAGCTTGTCTGGGGCAATACACTACTGGAGGCCTCCTGTTCCGGCGGACGATTCAATTATCGTCAGCAGGCAAGCAATTTTTATGGGGGGCTGTTCACATTGGACGTCAAAGGGGACGCTCGGGGCCAGGATCTCAAAGCGCAAGCGGCCATGCGCATCTCAGGGGCTTCGGGAGTGGAGCTGCTCAAGGACCTCTCCGGCGGCAGCGCTCTGACCAAAGGCGCACTGGACTTTGAACTCTCGGTTCAGGGGACGGGCAAATCAGATAAGGCCTTGGTGCGCAGCTTGGTAGGTACAGCCCGCTTCGACCTGAACAACGGAGCCATGGTTTTTCGAGATACCGGGGCCAAAACGGCGCACCCCGCTCCCTCCTCCGCTTCACGCCCCTTTATTGGTGAACGCGATATCCCTCAGCCTCCACCAACACCGGTTGCGGATGCTACTGCGGACGGCATGCCCTTCGGACGCATGGGCGCCGTCTTTGCCATCCGTCAAGGTGTGGGCACAACCTCAGACTTCATTTTCACCGGGCCGGCGCTCTCGGCCAAAGGCGGCGGCCAGGTGAGCCTGGTTGATGAAACCATTCTCCTGAACCTCATGGCCAACGTCAAGGATGTTGGGGATTTGCCGGTACGAATATCCGGCCCGCTCTACGATCCCAAGCTCGACATCGACAAGTCTGGCATCCTGGCCGACACCATCGTCAACATCGTCAAGGGTGTGGTGAATATTCCGGCCAACCTGCTCAACCAGTTGCGCCGATTGTTCTAGAATCGCGCCCGTTACCGCGCGCCGCTACCGAACAAGCCCCGTTTCATCCGCCCAGTTGGGCTAACAGATCGTCCACTTCCGATTGCGAGACCTTGGTCTTGGCGTCCTTCATGAGTTCTTCCAGGGGCTGTTCCGGCTCTTTTTCCTTGGCCTTCATGAGAATGCCGGTGGAAAGATACAACTCGTAGATCTTGTCGCGCACCTTGCCCAGCATGTCGATCACCCGCTTGATGCGCTGGCCGGTAAGGTCTTGGAAAGAAAGACAGGTCATTATCTGAATCAAGTCGTTGGAAAGTTTCTGGCACAGGGCCAGAGCTTCGTCCTTAGCCTTGCCATCGGGTACATGTTCGCTCACGAGACTATGAATGTCATCAGGAGCGTTCATATTGCGTTCTACCAGGTCGATGATCTCGAAGGTGGCTTTTTCTGTGGCCTGGATCACCTGGCCCAACCGTTCGGAGGCCTCGGCCATCAGCTCGCCCGCCTGTGCCGCATGTTCGGTATTTCCGTTCCCGACCGGCCCCTGGATGGATGCTATTTCCCTGTAGATGTCGCTTAATCTGCCCATGATGTCTTGGTTGAGCCGCTTGAAAAAATCCTCCCCTTCGGGGGCTGTGCCCATAAGCGCAGAGACTTCCTCTCGAACGGCACTTTTCACCATGTCTTTGAGAAGGGGCACAAGCATCTCCCCCAACTTAAGCGCCAACTGTTCTGCGACAGCGTCATCCATGGCGAGGTCAGCCCTCCTGGTCATTCGAAATAGACCGCTTCATTGTGGAAGTAGTATCCGTTTTTACCTGACTTTTTTGCGACATACATAGCATCATCAGCTTTTTTGAGCAGCATGTCGGGTTCCATGCCGTCGGTTGGTGCCACGGATACACCAAGGCTTGCACTCACTCGCACTGTTATGTTGCCCCAGGCGATGGGCTGGGTGATATTCTTGATAATGCGATTTGCAGTAAGCCCCGCGTGCAAGCCGTTTTTGAGTTCCAACAGCAGCATAACGAATTCGTCGCCACCGATGCGCGCAGCAGTGTCTCCACCGCGCATGTTATCCTCCAGCCTGCGTGCTATGGTCTTAAGCACGGCGTCGCCGCAGTCATGCCCGTAGGTATCGTTGACGGGTTTGAAACCATCAAGATCAATGAACACCACTGCGGCAAAATCATTATGGCGTCGGCAACGATCCAGAGCCTGGTTCATGCGGTCGAGCAAGAGCACCCGGTTAGGCAGGCCAGTCAGGGCGTCGTGAAGAGCCATGTGCTCCGCACCTTCAAGGGTGAGGTTGGCCGTCGTGGGGCGCAGAACCAAAGCCAACTCCCCACTGTCTGGCACACGGGCGCACCGAGCCTCAAGACGGATGAAGGAGCCGTCTCTTGAGCGGACCTTGAGACGTTTAAAAACCGGCAAATCGCTGGTGGCAAATTTCTGTATGTCGGTAAAATCAGCCTGGCCAAGGATTTCAGTAAGAGAAAATGCTTGGGTATCACTGTCGGCCAAACCGAAGAGTTCCTGAAAAGGCTCATTCATGTAGAGCACATGCCCATTGGTATCCGCAGTGCATGCAGGATCAAAGCAGAGATTCAGTATGGTCCAGCAGGGCATAATGTACTCCACGAGGCAGTAGGAGACTCGCGTCTCGATGATGGCTT
>JBBRUD010000045.1:0-32374 GCA_038248065.1 Desulfovibrionales bacterium
AGGCCACACACGTCTTTTGACGGACGGCGGCCCATGGACGTTTACCGGGACGGCCAATTGGTCTCAAAGGCGGCATGAGCAGCAACCGGACTATAGCTTAACTTCGCCGCAAACCTGTCCAAAAAACCGGGACCAGCTCACCATTTCCACACTTCACACGTTACACACGGGATGAACTTGGAAAAATGTCTGTAAAATTAATGAGTTATGTTGACTGTGAACATTGGCAGTATTTGTAGAGTATAGTGAGCTAGTGTGTTGAAAATAGCTGGCTTTGCAGGCATCCCGGTCTTATAATAAAAGTACAAAAATGAGCGGATCTTGTTGTTTGAATTGTCGGAAGGAGCTGAAACCATGAACATTTCTCTTACTCCCCAACTGGAAGAGATGGTCAAAAGCAAGGTAAGCAGCGGGCGTTACGGCAGCGCGAGCGAGGTGGTGCGCGAAGCCCTGCGCCTTCTCGAAGATCGTGATCATATCCAGGCCATGCGGTTGGAAGAACTGCGGGCGGAGATTAAGAAAGGCCTGGAAAGCGGTACGGCCACGCCTTTGGATGTCGGAGCCATCAAGGCACGTGGTCGTAAAAAGCTGGCTGCCGAACAGGAGAGGGCCGTCAACTAATGCCTGCGGTCCTCAAGCTTCCACTAGCTGAATCGGACCTTGACGAAATCTGGCTCTATATCGCCAGAGACAATATCGAGAGCGCCGACAGCTTTCTTGAAGAGATCGAAGAAAGATGTCTTGCCCTTGCAGAGTTTCCGCACATGGGCGTGAGCAGAGAAGAACTAGCGCCATCGTTACGAAGTATCGCTGCTGGTAACCACATCATCTTTTATATGCCTGTAGCTGAAGGAATAGTAGTTGTCCGTGTCTTGCAGGGAATGAGAGATATTGAGTCCGTATTCTCATTGTAATCCACGTGCGAACGAAACCCTCTCGGCAGGCTTGAGGTGCATCGACTGCACAGAGATGCGCTAATCTGATGATCCCATGTTCCGGCTGATCCATCTGCTTCACCCGAGGAATCGCATCGGACGAGGACCGCCGGAACCGCCGCAGGACGCAGCCAAAGGCAGATGCAAAGACGACAGAGGCCTCCGGCGGCCAAAGGGCAAGTAGCCCTTTGGAATCCCTTATATTTGAGTGGGAATGAGGCGATTTGCCATGAACGCATTTGAACGCGGCCTAACCCGCTATCTTAGCCTGGAGCAGTTGAGTCGCATTCAGGGCGTGACTATCGGCGTGGCCGGGGCTGGGGGGCTGGGGTCCAACTGCTGCCAGATGCTGGTGCGTTGCGGGTTTAAACGCTTTGTGGTGGCGGATTGTGATGTGGTGGAGGCTAGCAACCTCAACCGGCAGTTCTTTTTTGCGCAGCAGATTGGCAAACCCAAGGTGGAAGCCTTGCGGGAGAATCTGTTGGCCATCAACCCGGACATGGAAATGGAAGTTACGCAAGTCATGGTGGATGAAACCAACGTGGCCGCGCTTTTTGCCGGGTGTGACGTGGTGGTGGAGGCCTTTGACAGCCCGGAGAGCAAACGGCTGCTGGTGGAGGCCTCTCTGGGGGGCGGCAAGTTCCTGGTGGCCGCCTCGGGGCTGGCCGGGTGGGGCGACAGCGACCGCATCGCCACCCGGAAGATCAGCGAGTCGTTTTACGTGGTGGGCGACTTGCACAGCGTCTGCCAACCCTCCTGCCCGCCCATGGCTCCTTGCGTGACCATGGCGGCGGCCAAACAGGCGGATCTCATCCTCACCTATGTTCTGGGCCGAATCTCAACGATTTCGCCGGATATCCCTGGCGGAGAACCCGCCAATACAGGAGACAAACCATGACCCCTCGGCGCAGTGCATCCCTGGAGATACTCAAAGCGGCGGACATCTACGGGCTGACGGCTGCGGAATATTCCTTGGGCCGCTCCAATGCGGAGGTGGTGCGCCTGATGCTCGAAGCCGGGGTGAAGGTCATCCAGTACCGCGAGAAGGACAAAAAAGCCGGGGAGATGCTCCGCGAATGCCAGGCCATCCGGGAACTGACCCGTGCGGCCGGGGCGGTGTTCATCGTTAACGACCACATTGATCTGGCAATGCTCACCGATGCCGACGGCGTCCATGTGGGCCAGGAGGATCTGCCCGTGGCCGCCGTGCGCCAACTGGTTGGGGAGGATGTTCTGGTGGGGCTCTCCACCCACGCTCCGCACGAGGCCAAGAGCGCCGAGGCTTCAGGCTTGGTGGATTACATCGGGGTCGGCCCAATTTTCGCCACCAAGACCAAGAAAGACGTCTGCGCGCCCGTGGGCTTCGAGTATCTTGACTACGTTGCTGCTTCCGTCAAGCTGCCTTTCGTGGCTATCGGCGGCATCAAGGAACACAATATCGCGTCTGTTGCGCAGCGCGGGGCAACCATCTTGGCCCTGGTGACGGAAATCGTCGGGCAGCAAGATATTGCCGCCAAGGTGCGCGCCCTGCGGGCGGCCCTGGGGCGAACCCTGTAAGGCTCAAGTCTCTTCGGAAAACGAGGCGTCAAAGAAGCAGTAGGTGTTCCGGCCGTGGAGCTTGGCCTGGTACATGGCCTTGTCGGCGTTTCGCAGCAGGGTTTGGGCATCTGCTCCGTCATTGGGATAGAGCGCGATGCCTACGCTTGCTCCGGTGGTCAGGTTGTCTTCCCTCCATTCCACGGGTTGGTTCAAGCACTCCGTTATCCGTCTGGCCAGATTCTCGGCGGTTTCGTGGCCTGTGGTCTCGCGGAAAATGATGGTGAATTCGTCGCCGCTCATGCGTGCAAGCGTGTCTTCCGAGCGAACGCACAGACTCAGGCGTTTCGCCGCCGTCTGGATAATCCTGTCACCGACAGAGTGGCCGAGGGAGTCATTGATGCGTTTCAGATTGTCGATATCCACAAAGAACACCGCGAATCTGGATTTGGTCCTTCCGCAGATGGAAATCTCATGCTGCAGGCGGTCAAAGAAGATCGCCCGGTTGGGGATGCCGGTGAGGGAATCGGAGTAGGCTAGGCTAGTCAATGTATTTTCCGCTTTCCAGCGGCGTTCTTCGATGCCTATTGCAGACCCGATAACTTCCAGTATCTCCCGGTCACTTTTTTCAGGATGGAATATGTGGTTGAATAGCACGCAAAGCGAACTGTTTTGTATGGATGAAAGCTGTATCTGCACGCCATAGTATGTAGTAAACGCATGTTGTGCAACGTTGCTTTCAGTTAAAAAGTATTTTGTTTTGCGAAGATCTTCAATGTAAGTAATTGTTTTTTTCCACGGTCCAATATAACATCATGGCAGATATGGCCTATCGGTGATGTTGTTCTGTTGAAGTCATTAGGGGTGTTCCAGGCTCCAACGGCACAGAGCTGTCCATTGTCTATGCGGCTGTATAGTGCTGCGGTCCAACCTAACATGGAGCCGCAAAGCTTGGTAAGACTTTGGATGTTTCCTTCAGGGCTTTCGGAGAATTCCAGTAGACACTTGTTGAACATGTGTAGGTACTTGGAATTTTTTACGCGTTCAGTGATGTCTATAATAATCAGGCACGATGCATCCTGGCCATGGTAGCGTATGCATTCGCTGTGGACGATGACGTCTCGAATGTGTCCAGTGCGAGTTTTATGGACGCACTTGTAGCTGTTGTTTATTTTGTCAAGGGTGGTGATTTTCATTTCGCTTTGAAAATCGTTTTTATCGGCGCAGAGGCTGCAATACAGCGTGCCTACAAGCTCTTCGCGGGAGATATGGTAAAAGCGACACGCCGCCTTGTTGGCGTCTAGGATAACACTGTCGAACAGGCCGACAATGAGTGACGGCACCGGGATATGGTTGAAAAGTTCAGGCACGGTTTCTTTTGGCATGGGGGCTCTGGGTACGCTCGTGTTATGGTAGTCTGTTCATAACGGTGGCGGCATGGTTGTACTTTGCTGGTGGGTTTGCTAAGCTAACGTAGTCCGCATGGTTTATTGATCTTAAAAAATACGCTACATTTTTGAAGTCTTTTCTGTCAAGGATTTCATGTGCGCTCGGGCTTTCGGTACGTCAACTGTTCCCCTTAGGAGGAGGTCCTATGAAAGTTGTAGAATATGCATCCATCGCTCCGACGCATTTCGAAAGTGCAGTGGCCAAGGGCATTGCTGGGCGGGTGGTTATCGGCAAGGAGGCGGGCGCGCAAAACTTCTGCATGCGTGTCTTTGAGATCGCTCCTGGCGGCCATACCCCCAAGCATTCCCACGCGTGGGAGCACGAGATGTTCTATCACCGGGGCCAGGGGGAACTCTTTTGCGAAGGGGCCTGGCATGCCGTGCAACCCGGAACGGCGGCGTTTGTCCCGGCTGATCAGGAACACCAGGTCAGAAACACCGGCACGGAGACCCTTGTGCTCGTGTGCCTCGTGCCCTCCGGCGCGCCGGAACTTTAGGCCTTTGCGGGGCATGAGCGCCTGCGTTCATCCTTTTATTGGCTCGGGGAGTTGCCCATGAAGACGGCGCTTGTGCTTATCGACATCCAGAAGGACTATTTTCCCGGCGGTTCCATGGAACTGCAGGGCAGCGAGGCCGCTGCGGCCAAGGCCGGGCTGGCCCTGGCCTGGTTTCGGAAAAAACACTGGCCCGTAGTGCATATCAGACATTTGTCCGTGCATCCCGGCGCGACGTTTTTTCTGCCCCGAACAGAAGGAGCCGAGTTCCATTCCGCCGTCGCTCCGTTGCCGGGAGAGGCGGTCATCGTCAAGAATTTCCCCAATGCCTTTCGCGACACCACCCTCGGTGAAGAGCTCAAAGGCCAGGGCATTGAGCGTCTGGCCATCGCGGGTATGATGAGCCACATGTGCGTGGACGCCACCACCCGCGCAGCGTTTGATTTCGGCTATCCCTGCGTGGTGTTCTTCGACGCCTGCGCCACCCGCAATCTGGAGTTTGGCTGCTCCGCCATACCTGCGGCCCAGGTGCATGGGGCCTTCATGGCCGCCCTCGGCCAAGTGTACGCCACTATGGTAGGCACCAAGGATATGGCCGGGGCGCTCCTGGCTCCGGTCGGTTGAGAATATACTCAAACTATGGTATAGGACTCTCTTCCGCGTACCACGACCCCCAATATCGAGGGGGTCTGGGGGGAATAATTCCCCCCAGCGGGGTCCAGGGGCAGAGCCCCTGGCCGCCGGAGGCTCTTTTCATGCCCTATACCATTGCCATCATCGGACGCCCCAACGTGGGCAAATCCTCTCTGTTCAACCGGCTGCTGCGCAAGCGCAAGGCCATCACCCACGACCGCCCCGGCGTCACTCGCGACCGCCTGGAGGGCCAGGCCGTTTTGGCCGGACGTCCCGTCATCCTGGTGGATACCGGCGGCCTCACCCTGGAAGACCCCAAAGGCCTGGAGCACGACGTTGTGGAGCAGGCCCGGCGCGCCGTGGCCGCAGCCAACGTGGTGATGCTGGTCGTTGACGGCCGCGAAGGCCTGACCTCCGAAGATCATCGCGTGGCCTCGCTTCTGCGCACCTCAGGCAAGCCGGTGCTGCTGGTGGTCAACAAGGTGGACAGCGGCGAGAAAGAGGCCCTGTACACGGCGGACTTCCATGCCCTGGGCATGAACATGTCCCCGGTCTCGGCCGAACACGGCTTCGGCATCCGCACCATGGTGGACGACGTCATCGCCCTGCTGCCCGAAGAGGACGAACCTGACGAACAGGCCGAGACCGCCCTCACCCTGGCCTTGCTCGGCCGCCCGAATGCGGGCAAATCCTCGCTGATCAACGCCCTGGTGGGTGATACACGCCTTATCGTCAGCGAGGAGGCGGGCACCACCCGCGACGCCGTGGACGTGAGCTTCGAGCGCAACGGCAAACGCTACGTGTTCGTGGATACCGCCGGAGTGCGGCGCAAAACCCGCATTGAAGACCAGTTGGAGCGCATCAGCAGCCTGACCTCCATGAGCGGCGGCAAACGCTCCGACGTCACCATCATGGTGGTGGACGGCCCCGGCGGGCTGGCCATGCAGGATAAGCGGCTTATCGCCTATCTGGATAAGGAAAAAACCCCTTTCCTCATCGCGGTCAACAAGATCGACCTGTGCCTGGGCGACGAGCTGAGAAAACTCAAGCAGGAAATCAGCGAAGAACTGCGCATCTGTCCCCACGTGCCGGTGCTTTTCATTTCTGCTTTGGCGGGCAAGGGCCTGCGCGACATTCTGCCCAAGGCCATGGCCATCCGGGACGAGGGCAACGTGCGCATCGGCACCGGCGCGCTCAACCGGCTGCTGCGCGAGGCCGTGGAGCGCCATCAGCCGCCCATGGTCAAGGGCAGGCGGCCCAAGTTCTACTACCTCACCCAGACCAACATCGCCCCGCCGACGTTCGTCTTCTTTGTCAACGATCCCGACCGTATCAAGACAAGCTATGCCCGCTTCCTGGAAAACCAGCTGCGCAAGCTTTTTGCCATCAAGCACGCGCCTGTGAAACTCTATTTCCGGGGCAGCCACAAGGATAAGGACGAAAAAGAGGCCTAGCGGCCATCCCTTCCGAGAACTTTCGGCGCTAGTCTCCCCGTACAGCCGTTTGCCTGGCGCTCAGCCAGGAGACCACGGCTCCGGCCAGGGCGATAACGCCGAACAGCGCAAAGCAGACCTTCAGACTCACAAGGATTTGGGGTGCGGCCTCCGGGCCGCGCCCTGTTCCCACGAAAGCCGCCAGCAGCATGCCGGTTAAGGCCATGGACAGCGACATGCCCGTGCTGCGCATGGTGGCCAGAAGCCCGGAAGCCAGCCCGTGGCGCTGGCCTGGAACACAGGCCATGATGGCGCTCATGTTAGGCGAAGCGAAAAAGGCGAATCCCACCCCTTGCAATACCAGGAACCCCGCGATGGGCACCATCGGTGTGGTGGCTCCCGCCGTGCCCAGCAGGAACAGCCCGGAAGCCAACAGCACCAGCCCCACCGAGGCCAGCCGGGCCGGAGCACACCGGTCCGCCAGGATACCGGCCAGAGGGGAGCATACCATCTGCACCACCGGCTGGATGAGCATGAGGAGTCCGGCTGCGTTGGGTGTCATGCCGCGCACGTTCTGGAAATAGAGGCTCATGAGGAAGCTGCAGGAAAACGCCGCCGTGTAGCCCAGGGCCGAGGTGAGATTGGCCAGACTGAAGCGCGGGTTGGAACGGAAGATGGCCTCGGGCAGCAGCGGGTCTGGATGGCGCCGCTCCACTGCGAGAAAGAGCGGGGCAAGCCCCAGGGCGGCGGCCATGCCCAGTGTGGCGGTCCAGGAGGGTTGCAGGGTGAGAGCCAGGATGAATCCTCCGGTTCCGGGCGCGAAGAGCGCCGCTCCCAACCAGTCGTAGCGGCTTGAGGGGGCGGGGCGTGCTTCCTTCCAGAACCGGGCCACCAGCACAAAGGCGCACACCCCAAGCAGGGCGGTCAGGGCGAAGATGAACCTCCATGATAGCCATGTCGTGAACATTCCGCCAAGAAGCGGCCCCAGAGCCAGCCCGGCGTAGATGAAGGCCAGGTTGACGCCCAAGGCCCGTCCCCGTTGTTGCGAAGGGACGGCGGCCACTAGGATGGCGGCGCTGACCCCGAAGGTCATGGCGTCGCCCACGCCTTGCAGAAAGCGGGCGGCAATGAGCTGGGCTGGGGAGGCGCTCAGGCAGATAAGCAGGGACGCGCCGCTGAAAATGGCGCTGCCGCACAAAAAGATGGGACGGCGGCCCAGAAAATCGGATAGGCGTCCGAAGGGCATCATCAGGGCTGCGGCGCTGATGAGCTGGGCGATGATCATAAGCGCCAGTTGCGGCGGTCCCAGGACAAATTCTGCGCCGATGGTGGGCGCGGCGACGCTCAAGGCCGAGTTGAGAAAAGGCGTCAGAAACGAGGCCAGCCCGACGGCCAGCTGCACCGCGAAGCCGCTACCCGGCGTGGAGCCTGGCCCGGTGCCCGTGCCCAGACCGCTGTCTGTACTGGTATGGGCATGGGAGTTTATGCCAGGGCCTGGATCGATGTCCGTGTCTGGCCTGGTGTCCGTACTTTGGCCGGTTTTGGTGTTCATTCCTTGGCCGGACCTGTGGCGGATGTTTCGGACGTGGCCGCGCCCGGAGGGCAGGTATCCGCCCTGCCCAGGCCGGTGAGGTCCAGGCCGACGAGGTTCGCTCCGGCGAGATCGCCGGGGGTTAACAGCTCCAGGCACCACCGGGGCGGCTGTGGAGTCGCCCGGAGCAGGCGGGCCAGCACCTGCGGGGTGATCTGGGCGCGGTAGGTCTTGACGAAATGTTTGAGTTCCATGGTCTTGAGCGCCACGCTGCCAAAGAGCAGGGCTAGCCAGCGGGTCAGAGCCTCTGCGCGCAGTGCCTCCGGGTCGGACTCTTCCGTAGGCAGGGGCAGGGCGGCTAGGCGGGAGGCCAGTTCGATCAGCTCTAAAAGGGCGCTGCGGTCTATCCAGGTGGTTTCACCGGTTTGAATACAGTCCAGGTATTCCGGCCCTGCCTGAAGCATGGCTTCCAGCAGCCCGCTGAGTGATGCGGAGCCCTCCGTGGAGCGGGGCGAGGCGGCCACTGTCTGGCACAGCCCGCCCAAAAAATCCGCCGCATCCTGCCCGAGCTGGTCAATGCCCGGCAAGCGGAGCCCCAGGGGCCACTCCCGGCGGGTCAGGGCGCACAGCAGTTGATGGAGCAGCCCTTCGGCCAGGGCGTAGGCCCGCATGGACGGGTGGGCAAAGGTTGCCGAGACCGGGTCCAGATCAGGAAATTCCAGGCCTGAGGACGCGCCAGGCAGACTCTGTCCGTTTCCGGTTGCAAGACCGATGACACTGGACGCACCGGTCTCGTCGCGTTTTGCAGCGTTTCCCACGGAAGGCGCGTTTTCCGCCTCGGCTATTCCGGCTGGGCCGTCTTCAGGGCGACCGGAGGCGGGGCGTGCATGCAAGGCTTCCTGCCAACGCATCTGCCGTCCTGCGGCGGCGGGCAACTTCGGGGCGAAATAGTCCGGCCCGGCCTGTGGCGTGGTTCTCCAGTGCAACGGCCTGGCCAGCGGGGCCAGGAAGTCGGCGGCCGCCAAAAAGAGTCCGGCCCGGCCAAGGCTCAGGGCGGGGAGGGGAACAGCCTTTTCACGCGCCAGGGCCGCGAGCAGCCAAAGGAAGAACGGGGAGCGCAGCTCCTGGCCGGTGAGCCCCAGCCGGGCTAGCCGGGCGTCATCAAGGAGCTGGGCCCAGCTGAATATCTCTGGCTGGGCATCCGCCAGCTTGGAAAAATACCGTTTGACACACTCGGGGTCGAGTCCGGTGCAGGCCAGCTCCCGTCCGTGCAGCCCGGACTGGGGGCATGTGCCGACGACGGCGCGACTGCCCGGCGGGAGTCCGGCCAATAGCCCGGGGAGAGCTTCCGTCAGTCCGCCTGGAAGCATGGGGCCGTGACAGTGGAGAAACAGGCAGGCCGGGCCATTTACCCCGTGAGGCAGAAGCCGGGCGGGCAGGACGTGTTGGCCGGATGCCAGGGGGATGAATACAGGGATGGCTGTTTCGGCCCCGGTCAGGCGCAACCGGGCGAGTCGGGCCGCGGCCATGCGCAGAAGCGAGGCGATACCTGAGCCGGGCGGGCCGGTGATGAAGAGCGCCTTTTCCGAACCGGCGCAGGCACAGATTGCGCCTGCATCCAGGCAATCGGTGAAGCGGATGAGGTGTTCCCAGCCGTCAGGGGCAACGAACACGGTCGAAAGCGGCGGGTCCGGGGCCATGGGGCGGGTGTCCTCTTCCAACAGGACGGTCTCCAGATGGCCAAGTAGTGCGGCGGAGGCGTCATCCTGTGCGAAGCGGCGAAAAGGCGGGCCAAAGTATTCGCGTCCGGCCAGGGCGTCGAGTTCGATGCGGAAGTATTTGCGCAGGCGTCGAAAGGATTTGGCGTCCAACTGTGGCAGGAGGTCGCGCACCACGGCCTCCAGGAAACGCTTGAGCGGCTCGAATTCTGGCAGGTAGGACACGGCCTGGAGGGGCGCGTTCCAGTCGAAAAGGGCGCGCAGCCAGGGCATGGGCCACTTTCCTGGCTGACTCAGACAGACTGGGACGTCCGTGTCGTACTGGCAGTAGAGGAAGGATTCGCGCAGCAGCCGTTCCAGCTCCAGCAGCAGAGCCGCCGCGCCGCCCCTGTCCGAGTCGCGCAGGGCTTTGGCTGCCAGGGAAACGGGAACATGGACGCCATCCAGGCCGAAATCCTCGCCCAGGCGGGCAAGTTCGCCCCAGGCCGTGGCGCATTGCCAGGCAAAGGACGAACTTTCGGTGTCCCCGGCGTCCCTGGCGTCCATGCATATCCCTTCGTTACGAGACCGGGCTTCCCGGAGGCACCTGCGCTGAAGGCCCGAGAAGTTCCAGGCCCGCCTCGTGGCGCACGGCCAGGATCATTCCCTGTGAGACCACGCCGCGCAGCTTGCGGGGCTTCAGGTTGGCCACCAGCACAACCTGGCGGCCTGTCAGGGCCTCGGGCTGGAAGAACTCCGCTATGCCCGCCACCACCTGGCGGGGTTCGGCCTCGCCCAGATCGACGGTCACCAGCAGCAGCTTGTCCGCTTTGGGCACCGGAGCAACCGAAAGCACCGTACCAACGCGCAGGTCGAGCTTTTGGAAATCCTCGAAATCGACAGGGGCCTTGACCGGGCTTTCAGCCGGAGCGCTTTCGGGAGCCTTGGCCGCAGCGGCCTTTTCAGCCGGGACCTTGTCCGAAGCCTGGGCCTCTGCGGAGGCGGTTTCCAGCGCGGCCAAGTCCACCCGCGGGAACAGGTTGGACGTCGTGGCCACGTGGGTTCCGGCCACCAGGCCGCCCCAGTCTTCGGCTTCGGTGTCCATGCGCAGGGAGGCCGGTTCGGCGGAAACGCCCAACTGTTCGAGCATCCTGGCTGCTGCCTCGGGCATCACCGGCCACAGGTGCACCGCCACCTTGCGCATGCATTCCAGCACGAAATACATCACCGTGGCCAGGCGTGAGACGTTCTTTTCCTTGTACAGGCTCCAGGGCGCTTGGGAATCTATGTACTTGTTCAGGCCGCGCACCAGCTCCCACAGGCTGTCCAGGGCCTTGGCGGTCTGGAAGCGCTCGAAGAGGCGCTGGTAGTTCAGGCAGGCGTCTTTGGCCAAAAGCATGAGTTCTTCCTCATCCGGCCCGCCGCGCCCGGCCTGGGGCACGGCCCCGCCGAAGTACTTGTGGGTCATGGCCAGGGCGCGGTTGAACAGGTTGCCCAGGTCGTTGGCCAGGTCGGCGTTGAAACGCCCGGCCAGGGCCTCTTCCGAGAAGGAGGCGTCGTAGCCGAAGGTCATCTCGCGCAGCAGGAAATAGCGGAAACCGGAAACGCCGTATTTGCTGGCCAAGGCCAGCGGCTCCACCACGTTGCCCAGGGACTTGGACATCTTGGCGTCCTTCATCAGCCAGTAGCCGTGCACGTTCAGGTGTTGGAAGGGCTCAAGGCCCATGGCCTTCAACATGGTGGGCCAGAACACGGCGTGAGGTTTCAGGATGTCCTTGGCGATCAGGTGGTTGGCTACGGGCCAGAAAGCGGCCATCTTGTCGCCGCCGGGCCAGTCCAGGGCCGAGAGGTAGTTGAGCAGGGCGTCGAACCAGACGTAGGTGACGTAATTGGAATCAAAGGGCAGTTCCACGCCCCATTCCAGGCGGGATTTGGGGCGCGAGATGCACAGGTCATCCAGCGCGCCCATCTCCAGCAGGGCCACAACTTCATTGCGGTACTGCTCCGGGCGGATGAACTCGGGGTTTTCCTTGATGTGGCCGAGCAGCCAATCCTGGTATTTGCTCATGCGGAAGAAGTAGTTCTTCTCGGCGATGTATTCGGGCTTGATCTTGTGATCCGGGCACAGGCCGTCCACCAGTTCTTTTTCGGTGTAGAAACGCTCGCAACCCGTGCAGTAATGGCCGCCGTATTCGCCGAAGTAGATGTCTCCGGTATCGTAGACCTGCTGCAAGGCCTTCTGCACCAGCCGTTTGTGTTCCGGGTTGGTGGTGCGAATGAACTGTGAGTTCTCCACCTGGAGGTTGGGCCAGAGATCGCTGAAGGTGGCGCTGATGGCGTCGCAGTATTCCTGTGGTTCTTTCCCGGCGGCCTGGGCGGCCTTGACGATCTTGTCGCCATGCTCGTCCGTGCCGGTGAGGAAGTGGACCTCGTGGCCCATGAGCTTGTGAAACCGGGCCATGCTGTCGGCCAGGATGGTGGAATGGGCATGCCCCAGATGGGGCTTGGCGTTGACGTAGTAAATGGGCGTGGTGATGTAGAAGCGTTCCACGTTATTCTCCCGAAGGTTCGCTGGAGGAATCCGCACCGCCCTCGGGGCGTCTGCCCTTGGACTTGCGTTTGCGCTTGCGTTTGGATTTTGCCCTGGGCGTGTCATCCGGCCCGGCTTCAGCCACCACCTCGCCGTCGTCGGCGGGCAGGGATTCCTGAACGGGCGGGGCTTCCTGGGGCGGCCGGGCAGGGACGATGGGCACCAGCTTGGGCGGCTGCTGGGCAGGCACGTGGGGCACCCAGCTCTCCCCGGCGATGGCGCGCCATTCTTCCAGGCTTATTTCACGGTCTTCGCCATCTTCGGTTATGACCGAGATGGTCTCCCGGAAGATGTTGGAGCGCAGCACCTTCATGGGGCCCTGGCTGGTCTGGTAGCGCTTGCCGAATTTGGGGCAGCGCTTCTGGAAGTCCTCGTAGGTGGACTGTTCGTAGGCCAGGCAGCACAACAGGCGGCCGCACATGCCCGAAATCTTGTTGGGGTTGAGGAACAGGTTCTGCTCCTTGGCCATCTTGATGGTCACGGGCTGGAACTTGCGGATGAACCGGGCGCAGCAGCACATCTGGCCGCAGTTGCCCAGCGCCCCCACCATCTGGGTTTCGTGGCGCACGCCTATCTGGCGCAGTTCGATGCGGGTGCGGTAGGCCTTGACCAGGTCTTTGACCAATTCGCGGAAATCGATGCGTCCGGGGGCGGTGAAGTAGAAGATCATCTTGGAGCGGTCCTGGATGATTTCCACGTCCACGAGTTTCATGTCCAGTTTACGGTCGTGTATGCATTGGCGGCAGTAGCGGAGGGCCTGGCGGGCCAGCTCGCGATTTTCATCGTGCTGGGCCAGGTCTTCCGGGGTTGCCGGACGTTGGATGGGTTTGATTTCGCCTGCTTCCATACCTATGGGGGGTTCGGTGTGTATCTGGGCCACTGTGCCGATGCCGGGGCCCTGGTCGGTTTTCACCAACAGGCGTTCGCCCGGCCGGAACTCGAATGGTCCTGAGTCGAAGTAGTAGAGCTGTCCGTTATCTCTGAAACGCAGCGCCAGAATCTGGGCCATGGCACGTCCGCTGAAAGGGCTGTTAAGCCGTAAAAAGTTCACGTAGCAACGTGGCATTGTAGCCCAGTTGGGCCGGAACTTCAAATGGTAGTCTGGAGTCGCCCGCATCGCCCGGTATGAAAAAAAAGTTTGTAAAAGCTGTTGACAGGTCGGCGGAGTGGGCATAGAAACGCCTTCCCGTTGCACGGGAAGTTTACACGGACTTCGGGTCATTAGCTCAATTGGTAGAGCAGTGGACTCTTAATCCATTGGTTGTAGGTTCGAGTCCTACATGGCCCACCAATGAACTCAAGGGGTTACGATGAAAGTCGTAACCCCTTCTTCTTTTTCTCATGTCTTGAGTTCCCACCTTGTTCCCATTTTCTGGCCGAGCCCCACTGTGTAAGGCTGAGTATGTAAGGCGGCGCACTCCCCGCCTTTGGCACTGCTCCAGTCGCCAACCGGTCTGCCTTCGTCCGCACAGTGTTGGGGCTCGCCTTTGTCACCCCGCCAAGAGTATTCGTCAATTTGGCGGAAACTCCCCCAAAAGCAGAAGGCCGCCATGAAGGCGGCCTTTAAACTTGCTCCAGGGTCAATCCAGAGCTGTTTCGTTTTAGTCTGTAACGACCATGACGTTGGAAGCCTTGACCATGGCCTTCACCTGGGAGCCAACCTTGAGGCCCATAGCATCGACCGAATGCTTGGTGATAATGGAAACCACTTCAACGCCAGGGCTAACCTCGATAATCACCTCGGAATTGACGGCTCCCTGGGTGAGGGCGATGATTTTTCCGGGGATCAGATTGCGTGCGCTTACTTTCATGGCGATTCTCCTTTTGATGGGGTGCCATGTATGGCCCCTCATTGATTATTGAAGGCGGATACCACGGGAAAAAAAGTCATGGAACAAAAAATATTAGTGACTATAGAGCCTTTCAACGGCGGGAGGCTCGTACCACCTCTTCCGCCAGGGTGCGAAAGTAACCAGCCAGTGTAAACTACTTGAATAGAAGGGTATTGTGTAGCGAGGATTCTTCTTGGGCGACCCAGGAGAGCGCTTTGCCCGTCTGTTCTCAAAGCGGCACAGAGTGGCCGGGGAGCCGAGGGCCGTAGCGGAGCCGACGGCGGTCTGGGCGTTCTTCGATTTGCCCCGCCTCTCCAGCCTGTTGCCAGGTGCCTTCCCTACGAGGTATCAATTTTCAGCACGCTAGAAACGTTCATTTGGCCTGATGACGCCCAGGTGAGGTGATTACATGGATTCGGAGATGGACCAGGAAGAGTTGTTGGCCGAACTGGCATCGGCCCGCGAGCGTATTGCGGAGTTAGAGTCGGCGTGCTTGAAGTGCTCGTTCGGATACCGGCGTACGGTTATTGAAGACGCCAGCTTGTGCGAATCCAGGCAATTGCTTCGTCAAGTGCTCGACGCCATACCCGCTCGGGTTTTCTGGAAAAATCACGACTTGCTTTATTTGGGGTGCAACCGGGCATTCGCCATGGACGCTGCGCTGGAATCTCCCGAAGAAATCATCGGCAAAAGCGACCTGGAAATGGCCTGGGCTGCCCAGGCCGGAGCCTACCGTGCGGATGATCGGGCGGTCATGGACAGCGGAGGCGCTAAACTCGGATACGAGGAACAGCAGACCCATGCTGACGGCAGCACCATCTGGGTGCGCACCAGCAAGGTTCCCCTGCGTGGTGTGGACGGGAAGATCAGAGGTATTCTAGGTACTTACGAAGAAGTAACAGCTCAGAAGCTCCTTGAGGCGGAACTCCGCAAGAGCGAAGCGCGCTATCGCCAGATGCTCGATTCGGTAACCAATTATATATACACCGTCACTCTGGAGGACGGCAGGGCGGTCTCCACGTACCATGGGCCTGGCTGTGAGGCTGTGACTGGCTATGCCATGGATGATTTCGCAGCTCAGCCTGGGTTATGGCTTGAAATGGTTCATCCGCAGGACCGGGAGATGGTCCTGAGTTTCTCCGGTCAGGCGCTTGCCGGGGGGGAGTGTCCGCGCCTGGAGCACAGAATCGTCCATAAGGATGGCGAAGTCCGCTGGATTTCCAATACCATGGTGGTCCGTAACGACGAGGCGGGAAAAATTGCCGGATATGATGGCATCATTGTCGATGTCACAGAACGCAGAAGAGCCAAAGACGAGCTGCAACAGGCGAAAGAGTCGGCCGAGGCTGCCAACCGGGCCAAAAGCGAATTTCTGGCCAACATGAGCCATGAGATCAGAACCCCCATGAACGCCATCCTGGGGCTCACCCGTCTGGCCCTCAAACGTGAACTTTCCATCCAGCAGCGGGAGTTTCTTGACGGAGTCATGGATGCGGGAAATTCGCTTATGCAGATCATCAACGACATCCTTGATTTTTCCAAGATCGAAGCCGGGCGCCTGGATCTTGACTGTGAAGCCTTTAGTCTGGATTGCCTGCTCGACAGGATACTCATGAGTTTTTCCGACCAGGCTGAAAGGAAAGGTCTTGCACTGCGACTGGCAGTGGCTGACGCCGTTCCCGATCGGCTTGTGGGCGATCAGGGACGACTGCGGCAGGTGCTGGTCAATTTGGTGGGCAATGCCCTGAAGTTCACCTCGGCAGGGGAGGTAAACGTTACGGTGAACCTGGACCCGGAAGGCATGCGGTCTGGCAGGCACCTTGAGAACAGGGCCGAAGACCGGGCTGAGGCCCTGGTCAGGCTGCGGTTTAGCATAAGCGATACCGGCCCCGGCATTCCGGCGGACAAATTGGAGACGATCTTCGACAGTTTTACCCAGGCCGATTCCTCCACCACCAAGTGTTTCGGGGGCACGGGCCTGGGCCTGGCCATCTCGCGTCGGCTCACCGCAATGATGCAGGGCCGGATATGGGCGGAAAGCACGGAGGGATGCGGGGCGACATTCACATTTACCGCCCAGTTCGGCCTGCCCCGTGAAGCAACGGACACCCTCTGCGCCTGCCAGCCGACCCAGGAGTTTCCTGCTGCCCAGAGCGCGTCGCTGCGCATTCTCGTGGCCGAAGACGACCGGATGAACCAGATTCTTGCCAGTACGCTGCTCACGGACGCCGGGCACTCCGTGGCCATCGCGGTCAATGGGCAGCAGGTGCTGGAAATGCTCGCGGCCGAGCCATTCGACATCATCCTCATGGATATTTCCATGCCCGAGATGGATGGCGAACAGGCCACTCGCATCATCCGCACCTCGGCCTCGGGAGCGTTCGACCCCCGGATTCCCATTGTGGCCATGACGGCGCACGCCCTCAAGGGCGACCGGGAGCGGTTGCTCTCCAACGGCATGAACGGTTACGTCGCCAAGCCGGTCGAACTGAATGCCCTGACTCTGGCCATGCAACTGGCCATGGAGTGCGCTCCTCAGCCTGCCCCGCAGGGCACAGCCTCTCTGGAGGCCGTACCCGAAGTTCACGATGATCTGGATATGGCCTGGATGGAGATGCATTACCGGAACAAGCCCGCGCTGCTGCGCGCCCTGGCGGATCTTTTCAGGAAAGAGCTTCCCGACCGCCTGGGCGATTGCCACCAGGCCTTGGCTTGCGGCGATTTGTCACGTCTTGCGTGTACCGCCCACACCTTGAAAGGCTCCGCCGGGGTGCTTGGCGCCAATGCCGTGCGTCAATGCGCCCGGAACCTTGAACAGGCCGCGCGGGATCGGGACGTTGTCGTATGTTTCGATCGGGTATTCGACCTTGAACAGGCGTCAGAGCGTTTGGATAATCTTCTGGCTCAGGCCTTCAGCTAGCAGCCTGTGGGCCGCGTGTCCTCCTTGGCTTGCTGTTGCTGGGGGAGGCTATGCTTCGGCTGCCGGGAAGGGAAATCTTAGCAGGGCGGCCCGGCTGCCGCGATGGCAGGCCGGGCCGCCCCTGTGGACAGCAACGTGGCGTTGGGAAAATTAGTAGCCGCAGCCGCCAAAACCTCTGCCTTGGCCGCCGCCCATGCCGCGACCGGCGCCAGGGCCTCCCATCATGCCGTAACCGGACCCGCGACCGGAGTGCTGGCCATAACCGGCGCCGTCGCCATTACCGCAACCAGAGCCGAAGCCGGGGCCGAAGCCGGTAAGACCGGTGGCTTTCCGAAGTTCGTCGCCCATGGCCGTGCGTTCAGTGATCATAGCCGTACGCAGGGCGCTGATCTCCGCGACCAGGCTTTGGATGTCGGCTTTTTCAGCCTTTCCTGCGGCGGTGAGGGCCTGCAATTCGGTGTTTTTGGCCCAGATTTTTTCGCGCAGTTCAATGAGCTTGGGCCGGTGCTGTTCGACGACCTGCTGGGCCTTGGCCTGCTGGTCGGCCGTAAGGGCGGTCCGGCTGTTCTGGCCGGGCTTATCCGCCAGGGCTGCTTCCCCGCCCTTGGGAGCGGCATAGGCTTGAACCGACAGGGCGACGACGGCGAACATCGCCAGTGCGGAAATCATTCTCTTCATCATGATGGTGGCCTCCTCGAAAGGGTTGGTGTGCGTTTTGGGTGCAATCGGCTTGCGGCCTCATGCCCGTCGCTGTTGAGAGAGGCATAAGTCGTGCCAAAGAAAAAGATTCAATATTTTAGTCTGTTACGTTTTATCTGCGCTGGCATGAGTGCAGGGATGTGCACAGGGTTGCACAAGGGCAGACAGCTCTTTGCACAAGGGCTGCGGCCTGTGTTGCTGCATCTGGCAAAGGGGGCACATGACGGGCGAGGCAAACAAACGGAGTCAGGGGACGGGGCAAACAGGCGAGACGCATTTTTCGGTCCGGCCAGAGTGACCGGTCCCATGGCGGGAGCGGGGACGGCATGGCAACTGGGGTGTTCCAGTTGCGGCCACCGCTGTGAAAATCATACCTTGGGTCATGTAGCCGCTGGCGGCAGAGCGCTCGCCAGCGGCATCCTGCGACTACTCGTCGTCCTCGCCTTCAACCTGGGCGCTGGATTCGTCTTCATCCAGAAGTTCTTCGATCTGGGCGGCAATGTCTTCAAGCCGTTCGCCGAAGAATTCAAAATCGTCCTTGCCTTCAGTTTCAAGGTCTTCGTAAACTTCCCGAAGAGTATTGGCCGCTTTTTCAAGCTTCTTTCTGTGGCTCGATTTCATGGAGGGCTCCTTGTGCCTTGGAATCGTAACGCTTCACAACGTATCGCCCCTGTTGCCGAATCAGCCCTGAAAAGTCAACGCGGTTCTGGGGATGCGCCGGAACGCACTTCCAGCAGCCGCCGCGTGCCTGTGCCCTGGTGCGCGAAGCCGGGGCCGTTTAGCTGGGCCGCCTGTCCGAGAACTGCCCGCAAATCTTGGGCCGATGTGTTGGAATCAGTAGCGCACCGGCGGTCAGGCGTGCTACGGGAGACTCCAACAACTCAACACAGCAAGGAGCTACGCTCATGAGCACAAACGATATCGCCTTGGCGGGCCTGGCCGTCATGGGGCAGAACCTGGCCCTGAACCTGGCCAGCCGTGGGCTTGGCGTCACGGTGTTCAACCGTACCTCGGCCACTACCCGCGAGTTCATGGAGCGCGCCGGAACCAAGGCGGGCATCACGGCTGCCTATACGCTGGAAAATACCGTGGCTTCGCTGAAGCGGCCCAGAAAGATCTTCCTTATGGTCAAAGCCGGAGCGCCCGTTGACGCAGTGATCGAGGAGTTCGCTCCTCTGCTGGAACCCGGCGACATGATCATTGACGGCGGCAACTCCTTCTGGGGCGATACGGAGCGCAGAATCAAGACCCTGGCGACCAAGGGCCTGCACTTTTTCGGCGTGGGCGTCTCCGGCGGCGAAGAAGGCGCGCTCAATGGCCCCAGCATCATGCCCGGCGGCGATCCTGACGCCTATGCCCATCTTGCGCCCATTCTGGAGGCCATCGCCGCCAAGGCCGGTGGCGAGCCCTGCGTAGCCTTGATGGGGCGGGGCGGGGCAGGCCATTTTGTGAAGATGGTGCACAACGGTATTGAATACGGGGATATGCAGCTTATTGCCGAAGCATACGACATCATGGGCCGGGCCGCCGGGTTGTCGGCTCCGCAACAGGCCGAGGTGTTCGACAGCTGGAATGGCGGTCCGCTGGCATCCTATCTGATAGAGATCACTGCCCAGGTGCTCAGGCACATTGACCCAGCCACGGGCAAGCCCATGGTTGATGTGATACTCGACTCGGCAGGCCAAAAGGGCACAGGCCTCTGGACTGCCGAAAGCGCTCTGGAACTGGGTGTCCCGGCACCCACGCTGTCCACCGCCGTAGAGGCCCGCAATATGTCGGCCATGAAGGAACAGCGGGTGCGCGCCGCCGCACTGCTGCCCGGTCCCGATGGCCCGCCCGTGGACGACGTGGAGGCCCTGACGCAGGATGTGGCCAAGGCCCTTTACGCGGCCAAAGTCTGCTCCTACGCGCAGGGTTTCGCCATGATGGCCCAGGCGAGCACAGTCCACAATTTCGGGCTGCACCTGGGTCTGGCGGCCAAGGTCTGGCGGGCCGGCTGCATCATCCGGGCCGCATTTTTGGATGACATCCACGCCGCCTTCATTGAGGACCCGGGCCTGAGCAACCTGTTGCTGGCTCCCGGTTTCAAGGACAAGGTGTTGGAGAGTCTTCCCTCTCTGCGCCGCGTGGCGGCCCTTGCGGCAACGCGTGGTATCCCGGCCCCGGCCATGCAGGCCAGCCTGGCCTATTTCGACGCCTACCGCAGCGCCCGCCTGCCCGCCAATCTCATCCAGGCCCAGCGGGATTGCTTTGGCGCACATACCTTTCTCCGGGTGGATCAGGAGGGCGTTTTTCACGCCCAGTGGACTAACCCGTAACGGCCAGCAGCATGCTGTTGTAATTCCCTTTCGCCGCAGAACATTCGGCGATTTCTCGCAGCAAAGCCCCCCTTCAGTGTGAAGGGGGGCTTTGATGTTCCAGACGTTGGGTAACAATCCCAGTTTATTTTCGTCCAGCGAGCACGGGGGACTCTCTGCCGCAGCGTGGCCCGACAAGCCCGTTACCAGCCCGGTGCAAAAGTCGATTCTTTCAGCCTGTTCAAAAACTCGCTGGTAAGGCGCAAGAAAAAGTCAAGGCCGAAGCGTACTGAGCATACGCGAGGGTTTGACTTTTTCGCAGCAACTTTACGGATTCTTGCCCCTTGGGGGCGTAGAAGCCGTTACATGGCGCCAGCGCAGCCAGCGAGGATTTTCCAACAGGCTGTTACGCGGCTCTTTCACCTGCGCGTTCCGCCTTGGGGCCGGAGGCCGGGCGGTCCGCCTTGACGTAGGGCTGGGGTTTCCAGGGAAACAGCTCCTCGGCCTGGCGCAGGGCTTCGCGCTCCACGGCGTCGTACCAGAGCGTAAATTTATCCTTCAAGAGCCGTCCCGCGTCGGAGAGCGAATAATTACGCGCCGGGCCGCTCTGTTCCACCAGACGCACGCCCAGTATCTTTTCCGACTGCCTGATCTTGCCCCAGGCCGCGCGGTAGGACATGCCCATGTCTTCGGCAGCCTTTTTGAGCGAGCCGAAGTGGTCGATGCGTTCCAAAAGCTGCGCCCGGCCGCTGCCGAAAAAGACTCCCTGAGGGGTTTCCAGCCAGAGGTGCAGGCGTACGGTGGGTGGGCTCTTGTCCATGATTCCTCCAACCCGGAACTGGCTCGGGAGTGGCCGTTTTGGGCGGGCGGTTTTTGTGCGCGCCTGCGTGCGGTTGTCCGTCGTGTCCGGCGAAGCGTATATGTCAGTTCAGACATATACCGGGCCGCACGGTCAGGCAAGCATCGATTGCCCCTTCACAACAGCGGCGAATAGTTGAGTGCAGGGAGGAGCGGGAGACCGGCAAACCTTCCAGCCCAGGAACTTGGCCAGGGGTGGAGTACGGGGTGTCCGGGAGACCGGGCAACCGTTGCCGGGCATGGGGATTGCTTTGTGTGATTGGGAATCCAGCAATCCGGCAAGATTTGCCGGGCCGTCCGGCTGAGTGCCGGAAGGGAGGAAACGCGATGATCACCGCAGTCGACCAAGGCAACGTTTCTCAAGATATTGCCGCCATGTTCGCCACAGCCGTCCCGTCGGATGTTGTCGATCCTTCGGCATTCGCTATGCAACTGGCCTTGCAGCAGAGCCAGGCTGCGTCGTCCCAGCAAGCGTCTGAGACGTCCCAGGCGTCTCAAGATCCGGCGGCCAAGGCCGCAGAAGAGAAACAGAATCAGGAAGTCCGTCTGGAGGGGCTCAACCTGCTGGCAGCGGCGGCGGTGATGCAGCAGAACATGCCTGGCTTCGTCATCACTCAGGTCGCCATCGCCCAGCAGCGGGAGGCTATGGGGCTCAATGCGCCCAAAACTGCCGCCGCCCAGACTACGCCCAAGGCTCCGGCCTCACTACTGAAACCGGTGGCTACGAAAACTTCCACGAAAACCACTGCCGCTGATTCGTATTCCGTCAGCAACTCCGCTGCAGCCAGCAACGCTGCTGCGGCTAGTAACGCCGCTGCGGCCAGTAACGCCAGCACAGTCAGCACCGGCACCGCCAGTAACGCCAGCACGGTCAGCTCCGGCACCGCCAGCAACGCCAGCACGGTCAGCTCGGTCACCGCCAGCAACGCCAGCACGGCCGCTTCGTCCGTCCTGAACGCAGCAGCAACCAACAGCTGGGACACGATAGCCTCCATGATCGATGCCGCAGCCGAGCGTACATCCAAACTGGAACAGGACCTCGCCAAAGCCATCGAGAATCTGAGCGGGCAATTTGAGACCGCCATCGATAAGGTTGTCCATAACGCAGTAGATGCGGGCGCGCATGCTGCCCTCGCCGGTCTTGCGGCTGTCGGAAAAACCGCCCAGGCCATGAGTATGAAAGCTTCAGGCTTGGCTTCCACACTGGCCGCAGCGTCCAGTGCGCCGACCTCATCCACTGCGGGAAGTTCCGTTAAGACCTGATATACGGCAGTACCCTCATCCTTTGGCTAAGGAATCCCCTCGCTGGGAAATCGGTTCCGTAGAAACTGGTCGTCGGCGTAGCAGCCAGCCCGTCAAATCGTCCGGGCCGGGCGCGCGCCGTATTGCAATTTCGGGGAGCAGGGCGACATCCTTCGGACCGAATCAATGAATAGTATATTGCAATGCAATGCGATGGAGATTAAAGTCAACGAAGTAAAGCGGCAAGCAAACAGAGAGAAATGTTTTTGAATATAGGCGTACCCTCAGATCATGCATCCGAACCAGTATTCCCTCCTTTCCCCTGAATTTGACTTTCTGGCGCAGCACGCCCCGGTATCCATCATGTTCGTCAGCACCGGTGGCATCGTTGAATTCGTTAACGATTGGCATCTGGAGCACATGGCCCGCAAGCGTCATGGCCGGGCATATTTCCTGGGCAAGAACATCGCCGAACTGCCCGGCATCAGTTCCGCCGGTATCGCCGACCAAATCAAGGATGTCTATAAGGGCAAGGTGGTCACCCTGGAGCGGGTGTATACCTCGGAATTCAGCGGGGGGCATTCGGGATACCAGACCATCCGCGCAGCACCGGTCCTCAAGGACGGCAAGCTTCAGGGGGCGGTGGTCATCCGGCAGGACGTCACCGCTCTGGTGGAATCCGAAATGCGGGTCAAGGCGGAGCAGCGTCGCTTGCGGGCCTTGTTGAACGCCACCAGCGATTCGGCCATCCTTCTCGATCCTCAGGGCACGTTCATCGCCTTGAACTCCGAGGCGGCAAAACGGCGCGGCAAACAGGTGCGGGAGCTGCTCGGCAAGTGCGTCTACGATTATCTGGAGCCCCAGGCCGCCAAACTTCGCAAACGCATGGTCGAACGCGTCCTGGAATCGCGCCAGGCTGTGGAATACGAGGAAATCTCCCACGACCGCAATTATTGGGTGAGCATCTATCCCGTGTTCGACGCCACCGGGGCGCTCATTCAGCTCGCCTCCTTTTCCCGCGACAACACCGACAATAAACTCATGGAACAGCGGCTCCGGGCGGCCAAGCAGAAAGCCGAAGCCTCCTACATGGCCAAGACCCAGTTTCTGGCCAATATCAGCCACGAACTGCGTACGCCCTTGAACGGCATCCTCGGGGCGGCCCAGGCCACCAAAGACGAAGATCTCAGCCCGGATTCCCTGGAACTGTGGGATATCGTCAGGGAATCTGGAGAACGGTTGCTCTATACGGTCAACGCCCTGCTGGATCTGGCAGATATCGATTCCCACGCTCTGCAACCGGTCATGAAGGATTTTGCTCTGCGCCACACCGTTGATTCTGTATTGGATGGCTTTCAGGTCCGGGCCAGGCTCAAGGGCATCGCCCTGGAGGTGCTGGTCTCGCCGGATGTGCCTCTGCTGCTGGTGGGCGATGAGTTCCGGCTGCGTCAGATCATCATCAATCTGGTGAACAACGCCATCAAATGCACCGAACGCGGGCATGTCCGCCTGAATGTCGCCCCCCTGGACGAGCGCGACGCCAATCTGGGCTGCGCCGTCTCCTGCATGGGCGCATTGACCCTGAAATTCACTGTGGAAGACACCGGTGTGGGCATCCCTGCCGAGAGGCTCGACACGCTGTTCGACAGCTTTTCCATTGTTGAAGATTACCTCACCAAGCGCCATAGCGGCAGCGGGGTGGGGCTTTCCATCAGCCGCAGCCTGGTGGAAATGCTGGGTGGGAGAATCAGCGTGGACAGTGTTCCGGGGCAGGGGAGCACCTTCACGTTCACGGCCTGCTTCTGGCCCAGACCCGTTGAAAGCGAGCAGACGTTCGTGGCTGCAACATCCTCCCCAATAGCCCGGCTGCCGCAATCCACCAACATCCTGCTGGTGGAAGACGAGCGCATCAACCGCATTACCGCCTGCCGGGCCTTGATGAAACGCGGCTTCACCGTCACCGAGGCCGTGGATGGCGAACAGGCCCTCATGGCCCTTTTGCATGGCACCTTCGACGTGGTGCTCATGGACATCCAGATGCCGGTGATGGACGGTTTGAAGGCCACCCAGCTCATAAGGAACGGCGAATTGCCCGGAGTAGACCGCAACATCCCCATCATCGCCCTGACCGCCTATGCCGGCGAGGGCGACCGGCTGATGTTCCTGCGCTCCGGTATGGACGGCTTTGTTTCCAAACCCTACAAGATACAGGATCTGCTGGACGCCATTCAGGATGTTTTCCGCGAAAAGGCCGTTCAGGAAACCGGCCTGGCAAGGGCTCTGGTCAGGGGCTGACGCAAGAGCGAGCCTTGTCCCCGCCGTTGACAGCTGTTGCCCGCGTCCGTTACCGGTTGTGCCACAATCGACATAACCATCGGAGGCCGGCCATGCACAAGAAGACAGTTGTTCAGGTTTTCATTCTTTTCCTGTTTCTCCTCTCACTGTCGGCTATGCCCGTGCAGGCCCAGGTCAAGGTCGCCGAGACATACGGCACCGGGGCCAACGTCTTCACCCTGGCCACGGGGAGCCCCGGGGAATTGGGCCTTTTGCGTGAGCTGGGCGAGGCTTTCTGCAAGGCCAACAACGCCACTCTGCGCTGGGTCAAGGCCGGTTCCGGCGCGTCGCTGGATATGCTCAAGGACGGCAAGGTGGATATGATCATGGTCCATGCCCCTGCCGCTGAGAAAAAGGCCGTGCAGGAAGGCTGGGCAGTGAAACCGACGCTCATCGGCTCTAATGAGTTCTTCATCGTCGGCCCGGCAGCCGACCCGGCCAAAATCGCTACGGCCAAGACCGCCGTGGAGGCCTACAAGGATATCGCCACGTCCAAGGCCCGTTTCTTCTCCAGGGGAGACAATTCCGGGACGCATCAGAAAGAGATGGGCATCTGGAAGAGCGCGGGCATCGAACCCGGCGGCGAGTGGTATATCGTCACCAAGGCTTTCATGACCGCCACCCTCAAGCGGGCCAATGACGAGAAAGGCTACTTCATGACCGATTCCAGCACCTGGGCGGCGGAAAAGCCCAACGTCCCGGAGCTGACCATCCTGTTCAAAGGGGACAAGGCCCTGGTCAACACCTATCACGCCCTGGCCAAGCCCGAAGGCGCTACACCCGGAGCCAAAACTGCGGCTGCCTTCATCGATTTTGTGGCCTCGAATGCCGGACAGGAGATCATCCGCTCCTTCGGCAAAAAGCAATACGGCCAGGCCCTGTACGATGATGCCGCCTACGCCAAAAAGTACGCCGACTAAGCCCTTGCTGACGGCACCCGGCCAGACAGCCGGGTGCCGGAGCACCTCACTGCGCCTGAGAAGCCTAATGGAAAAGCCCGTTTTGGGCTTTTTCACTTCCGCAAGGGGTGAACAGTGCTTACCCTTTGCCCACGGCGGCGACGTAACCGGCAAACCGTCCCTCGCCGCACAGCCTGTATTGGCACAGGCTATGCGGCGAGGGACCGAAATGCCGTTGGATGACCATTTTTCTCTTGTTTCCGTGAGGGTTCGGGCTTTAAGGTGGGGCCATGAAAATCCAAATCATCTTGTGGCGGGCCTTTCTGCTTGGTTGGTCCATTCTGTGTGGGATATTCCTCTACGGGGTGGTCATGCGGACATACCAGATGGCCCTGAGCGATCTTCTGCTGGGCATCGGCATATCGCTGGGCATCTGGGTCGCTGGCATCTGCGCCGTCTGGGGTGGAGCCTGGGTGGTCATGCGCCTGTTGGGCATCGGCCAGGGGACGTCTTCAAAGAAGCAGAACGTCCCTTAAACCTCCGCGAGGCTTGCTCTCAGCGTACGCCGACGCGAAGCTGAAGGGGAGGCTGGGGACTGTTGTCCCTCCGGCCAACGGGCGCACACAGGGGCTCGACGCTCTTTACAGCAGCGAGGTCCAGCGCGTGCGGCGGCCGACGCGCTAGGCGGCCACGGCCCGGCAGGCCGGAAAGAGCAGCACCAGGGCCGTCAGCCACATTACGTAGACCACGGCCAGGGAGGCTCCGGCATCCGGCGGGGCAGGGCAGCGTCCCCAGTCCGTCAGCCAGCAGGCCCTGCCGAACCGCAACAGGGCGTAGCCCACGGCCATGGCGTGCAGCAGGTAGAGGTGGACCACATAGAAGAAGAGCGGCGCCTTTCCCAACGCTGTCAACCAGAGGCCGATCTTTCCTCTGGGGCGCTCGAAATACGCCAGAACCAGAAAGAGTGTTCCCAGGGTCGCCAGCAGATACTCCAACGACGGCGGATATTTGGTGACATCCAGGAAGGAATAGACCGTCCTGGCGTCATCGGCGAAGACACTCCAGGGCTGGGGGTCGCCGTACCCGTTGGCCAGGCGCAGGACGAAAAAAAACGCCAGGCAGACGCAGCCCAGCGCGGCCAGGACACCCGATCGGCGGTTTGAATCCACCCGGTAGAGCCTTCCAGCCAGATATCCCAGCGGCATGACCCCGATCCATGGGATGAGGGGGTAGAGCACATACAGCGTATGGTGGTCCCCCATGGGGGTGGAACCCTCGGCATGGAGCAGCATCCACAGCCAGTCTGGAACGCCGAGGTTTTCCGGCGTCAGGGAGTCCAAAGCGTTGTGTCCCAGCAGCAGGGCCAAGCCGAAGAACAGCTTGAACCAATCTGGCAGGAAAAGGAGCGCGGCCATGACGATCATGCCTGCGCCCAGCATCCAGAGCACTTGCAGCATGTACGATGAACGGGAAAATCCGAATAGCCAGGCCCAGCGCACCAGGGTCAGTTCCAGAAGGATGAGCAGCAGCCCCCGCTGAACGAGCAGCCAGGCCTTTTCGCGCGGACCTCGTCCCCTTTCCATGGAGAAAGCCACGGCTGTTCCCGCCAGGAAGACAAAGGCCGGGGCGCACCAGTGGGTCGCCCAGCGGGTGAAAAAGAGCAAAACATGAGTGGTGGCCGGATTGGTGGGGTCGTCGTGCATAGCCCCAGTGGTGAAAAAATCCCGGCAGTGGTCCAAGGCCATCAGGGCCATGGCCAGCCCACGGGCAGCGTCCACGGACGCGATGCGCCCGATGCGGGAGGCTTTGTCAAAAACCGCTGCCCCAGCGAATTGACGAAGGTTTATGACAGGTAGCATGGTGTTCCTCAGTAGCACGGGCCAGCCTTGAACGCCACCGCGGGCCGTGAACAAGAGGGAATGGGCCTTGCCTCAGGGGCCGCAATAAGGGAGGCGAAGCCATGAACGACGCAGCAGACCGCAAACGGCAGGCCTTTACCCGGACCATGGGGACGATGCTCAACCAGTCCGCCCTCAACCTGGCGGTGGCCATCGGCTACCGGGCGGGGTTGTTCGAGGCCATGGACGCCTTGGATGGGCCGCAACCGTTAGCCGTCATTGCCGGTCAGGCGGGGCTGTCGCCCCGGTACGTGCGGGAGTGGCTGGCGGCGATGGTCTGCGGCGGGGTGGTGGAGCTTTCCGAAGCGGCGGGCGAAGAGCGCTACCTTCTGCCGCGCGAACACGCGGACGTGCTCACCCGGCGGGCGGGAAGCGATAATCTTGGAGTATACACCCAGGAAATTCCAATACTTACCCAGAGCGTTCTTGATGACGTGCCAGCAGCCATGCGCTCCGGCCAGGGGATCGCCTATGCGCGCTATCCCGCCTTCCAGGCCTTCATGGGGCAATTGGCAGACGCCAAACACCGCCAGACCCTGGTGCAGGCCTTTTTACCGTCGGTAGCCGCTGGGGAGATTGTGGCCAAGCTTCGCGCGGGCATCAGCGTCTGCGACCTGGGCTGCTCACAGGGCGTGGCGCTGCTGCTTATGGCCAAGGCTTTTCCGGCAAGCAGCTTCGTAGGCATCGACATCTCCCAGACGGACCTGGCCGTTGCCCGCGCCGATGCGGAGCGGCTGGGCCTCGGCAACGCGACGTTTCTCCATCAGGACGCAGCAGCCATTGATGCCGGGCATCCCCTGGCAGCAAGCATGGACTACGTCACCGCCTTCGACGCCATCCACGACCAAACCCGCCCCGTGGAGGCTCTGAAGGGTGTTCTCTACTTGCTCAAGGCGGGAGGGATCTTCTCCATGGTGGATATTGCGGCCAGCAGCCGCCTTTCCGGCAACGCGGAGCATCCTTTGGGGGCGTTTTTGTACACCGTCAGCCTGATGCACTGTCTGCCTGTCGGGCTGATTGATGGCGGCCAAGGGCTGGGCATGATGTGGGGCCGGGAAAAGGCCGAGGAAATGCTCCACGCAGCAGGTTTTACCCATGTGGAGGTTGCCGCCATCCCTGATGATGCGTTCAATCTACACTACTTCTGCCGCAAGGGGTGAGGGGAGACCGGGCCATGCACGCTGCCCAACATCTGCCATCGCAGTTGAAGGAACCCTCCTTGAACAATTTTGTCTCTTGCAGGCAGGGCCGAAAACAGCGATGACCTGAACTGGCGGGCGTTTTGCGCCCATCGTGCCCCTTTGGGGGCGCATCAATGACACGCAATTCAGGGAGGGCCTATGTGGGTCTTTACCAGCACGGGCTTTTATTCAATTTCCAAAAGCAAGTATTGCCGCGAGGGCGAGCTTTCCGTTCGGGCGCGGGCGCCGGAGGATTTGGAGGTCTTTTTGGAAAAGACCGGATATTCAACGGAGATCCTGGAATTCCCCAATGCCGATTATCCCCATCGGGTTCATGCTCCGGTGGAGGTGGTGCAGCGCTTTCTCAAACAGGAAGTGGCCAGTCTCAACTACAACGATTTCAAGGCCGCCTGCTTCGAGACCAACCCCAAACGGGGGCGTGCTCTGGGTGCCATCTGGGAGGCGGCCTGGCGCTGGTGGCGCTGACCGTCGTTGAAATGTAAGGGATTCCAAAGGGCTAATTGCTTTTTGGCCGCCGGAGGCCTGTATTACGAAGCTAGATCTTCCGGGGCCGCCAGCGCCAAAGCAAGGCCAAAAGCGGAAGCAGAGCCAGTACCTCGGCCACTTCGCGCGGGGCGACGCGGCCGACGCTCCACCACACTCCGGCTGACAAACCAGCGGTCGCCAGGGCCAGCAGCACCGCTGACAGGCTGGAGAGCCCGATGCGCCGCTGGCAATACCCCACGGTGCACACGGCAACCGCTGCCTTGGTGAGCACGATGCACAGGGCCGCGCCTTTCAGCGGCATGCCGGGAATCAGCCAGGCGCAAAGCCCCGTGCCTAGCGCCAACCCGCCGACGTAAATCAACAGCAGCAGGCGTTCCCGCCCGAAAGCCAGCATCATGTACGCGGCCAGATTGTGCAGAAAGGCGATAAGCACGGTCGGCGCGAGCCAGGCCGCCACCCAAGCGTCCGCGCGGTAGTGCTCGCCGAATACCAGCGGCAGCAGCCGGTCGGTTTCCATCATCAGGGCGGCCATCAGCGGCAGGGCGGCGGCGGTGAGGCTTTTGGCGGTCTGCCGGGCTAACAGCGCGAATTCGCCTTGGCTGGTGCGCCACAGCTTGACCAGCAGCGGATAAATGATGCCCGAGAGCAACAGTGTGGCCACCATGTTGGAGACCCCGTCCACCAACTCCCAGGCCACCCCGTAAGAGGCCACTTCCACCGAGCCGCCGTGGCGCTGCAGGAAAAAGACGTTGGCCTTGTTGTAGCCGATGGCCGCCAGGGCCATGAACACGAAAACCACGCCGTTCTGGCCTGTGCGCCAGGCCCGCTCCAGACCTCGGCGGCCCAGGGTGAAGGCGGTCATTTCATCCCAACTGCGGGTGAACCAGATCCCGGCGGCCAGGTTCACGGAATTCTCCACCACTTTGAACAGCCCGAAACACCAGGCGGGCCAACCGAAGAACAGGGCAGCCAGGGCGAAGCCGTAGCCGCACAGCGCGCCCGTTCCCCGGATCATGGCCTCGGCATCCTGTCGGCCGCGCACCCGGCAAGCCACGAAGAACGATCCGGCCAAAGGCTCCAGGCCGCAGCCCGCGCAAATGCCCAAGGTCATCCAGAAGAGGCTGCCGGAATAGCCCTGGCTCCAGGCAAACCCCAATACGCCCACCATGCCCAAACCCAGCAGGCAGGATTTGATGATGCTGTATTGCAGCAGCACCTCGCCCTTGTTGCCGTATTTCCGGCTGAGCGAGACCACCATTGGCTGGTTCAGGCCGAACTCTCCCAGAAAGAGGATGAATTGGGCCAGAGAAAAGGCCAGCACGAATTCACCGAAAGAGGATGCGCTTTTGCGGGCCAGAAAGACCATGAGCCCGGTGTGCATGGCGTCGCGCAGGCTCTGAGCCATGAGCAGGCGAAGGAATTTGCCCAGAATGCCGTGGGAAGGGGAGGTCATGAGCGTGGAGGGCCTTTATAATTAAGGGTGGCGGCCAAGAGGGGATTGCCGTATTTCCGCAAACGACCGCACGTTTTGAAACCGCGTCATTGCACAGCTTATGCAACCGATCAAGACCATACTCCTCCTTCAGGACCTCCTTTACGGCGGCACCCAGCGCCATGCGCTGGAACTGGCCCGCCGCCTGGACCCTGACGTGTTTCACACGGAGATCTGGACCCTCATGGGCGGCGGCGACTTTTTGCCCGTGGCCCAGGACTACGGGCTTACCGTGCGCCAGTTGCACGGCGGGCCGTCGGTCGGGCTGGCCGGGGTTCTGGGGCTGGGCCGCGCCCTGGTCCAAAGCCGCCCGGACGTGCTGATGGCCCTGACCGTCGTGCCCAATATCTGGGGGCGGTTGCTGGGCAGGCTGGCCCGCGTGCCCGTGGTGGTTGCCAACTGCCGTGGCGGCGACGACCTGTGGCGGCAGCACGAGGGGCTGCTCAAAAATCTGGCACATCATCACATCTGCAATGCTCGCGCCCTGAGCGATCAACTGACAGGCCGCTATGGCCTGCCCCGGCAACGGGTGACGGTGATCCCCACCGGAGTGGATACGGAATATTTTCAGCCTGCTTCGGCCCCGGTCGACCCGGATCCGTTGATCCTGTGCCTGGCCCGGCTGGTGCCTGTGAAGGACCATCTCACTCTTATTGCCGCTTTCGAACACGCAGCCATACGCCATCCTCGCGCCCGGCTGCGCCTGGTGGGGGACGGCGAATTGCACGGCCAGCTTGCCCGGCGCGTGGCCGAGAGCCCTGTGAGCGAACGCATGGAAATTGTCCCCGGCTGCGCGGACCCCAGGCCGCACTATGCGGCGGCGTCCATCGTGGCCTTGAGTTCGGTTAACGAGGGCATGCCCAACGTGCTGCTGGAGGCCATGGCCCAGGCCTTGCCCACGGTGGGCACGGATGTTGGCGGGGTGGCCGAGGTGGTGCGTCACGGCCGCACGGGATTCGTGGTTGCGCCCAAAGACCCTGCGGCCATGGGCCAAGCCCTGGCTACGCTGTTGGACGACGCGGCCCTGCGTGAAACCTTTGGTCGTGAAGGCCGCCGGGTGGCCATGGCCGAGCATTCGCTGGACGTGGTAGCCGCGCGGCATACAGAGATTCTGCGCGTATTGCATTCCCGTAAAGCATTTCCAAAAAGGATAGTGTAATGATTTCCATGAATGAAGCGAAAGGTTAAAGCTAGCATGAAATATGTGCTTAAAATTGTCCTGATTAATTTGATGGTTGTCGTTGTATTTTTTGGAGGACTTGAGATAGTTTTGAGATTCGTTAATGTTATCCCTTCAACAATTGTGCGTCCGGAATTTTTCCCTGATCTGGTAGGTGATTTTGAACCGAATATACATGTCAGAAACATGCTGCCTGCTTCACATCCGTATGTGTTCACCACAAATAGTCAAGGATATAGATCGTTGCATGAGTTTGATAAAAGTAACGGTGCTATCTCAGTGCTTTGCCTGGGCGACTCTTTCACCATGGGGTGGGGGCTTGGGGATAGTGAAACATACGTAGAGCAGTTGGACAATATTTTATCTAAGCGCTATCCAGCGCAAAAGTTTAACGTTATAAATTCTGGAAAGTTGTTTTCAAATGTTTTGGATCAGATTGATTATTATAGGGCAAAGGCGAAGTTGGTAAAACCAAAAGTTGTAATATTTCAGTACTATTTTAATGATCTTGGAGAGATGGTCGCGCCGTATGTAAGCTATCAAGTGTTCAGAAAATCCAGGATAGGTCTTTCAAGTGAAAATAATATTGTAACAAAAATATTTAAGGCTGTGTTCCCTTTCGGTGTTGAAACTTGTAGATTGCTCCCCATGGAGGCAGCCATGGACACTGAACAATTCCTATCGCTTCTCGCCAGCCTTGAACGGTTGACCACAAACCAACGGCTCCAGCTGGCCGAG
>JBBRUD010000046.1:0-32275 GCA_038248065.1 Desulfovibrionales bacterium
GTCTCGTCGCGCTGCCCCCGCGCCCCCCCGCGGCGCCCCCCGGCGCCCCCGCGGGGCGGCGGCCCCCGCGCCCCCCCCCCCCCCCCCCCCCGCCGGAGGCACTCAGTCCTCTCTTCTCCTCTTCACCTCACGACTGCTTCACGAACGTCCCTTTCTCATACTCCTCAAAGGCCGTGCGCAGCTCTTCCTGGGTGTTCATGACCACGGGGCCATACCAGGCAACAGGTTCGCCCAGTGGCTTGCCGGTCAGCAGCACGAAGCGCAGCGGCTTGCCAGCGGCGGTTACGGCCACCGCATCGCCGCCGTGTTCGTAGAGCACCGTGGTTTCGGGGCCGCAGAGGCAGGTTCTTTCCGTATCCAGCCAGCCTGATCCGGCCATTTCCACGGCGAAGGCGTCGCGGCGGTCGTCGAAATAGCCTTGGCCGTCCAATATGTAGGCCACGGCGGTGTGTCCGGCTTTGACGGTGTGCGTGAAGACGGCCCCGGTCGGAACCGAGACGTCCAGAAGCTCGGGGTCGATGACGATGTCGCGCACCGGGCCTTGCACGCCGTCTACTTCGCCGCAGATGACCTTGACCCTGGCTCCCGACGGCAGGGTTACTTCGGGAATGGTCGCGGCGGGCACGTCCCGGTAGCGCGGGGGCATCATCTTGCGGCTGGCGGGCAGATTGGCCCAGAACTGGAACCCCCACATCAACCCGGAGGGGGATTCCTTGGGCATTTCCTGGTGGATAATTCCGCTTCCGGCGGTCATCCACTGCACGTCGCCGGGGCCGATGACCCCTTTGTTGCCCATGCTGTCGCTGTGCTCCACCAGTCCTTCCAGAACATAGGTGATGGTCTCGATGCCCCGGTGGGGATGCCAGGGGAAGCCCGGCAGGTATTCGGCCGGGTTGGCGGTATGGAAATCGTCGAGCATGAGGAAAGGATCGAATTGAGGGACTTGCGAGTAGCCGAAGGCCCGTTTGAGATGCACACCGGCCCCTTCGGTGGTGGGGCGGCTCTTGAATATCTTGGCGATGCGGCGGGTGGTCATGGTGGAGGTCCTTTTACAGGGAATGTGTAATGGCTTTTAACAGGGTTGGCGGTTCATGTACATGCCGGGCCGCGCAAAAGGTGGTTGTTCTCACCAGATGCTCGCTTCGGTCTGAGGAAATTCCCGTAGACGAGGCATGGGGGAAATTTTATGGTTGTTGTAAGGCTATGACCACACGCAAGAGGAGGGGCCATGCGGCGGGTGTGTAGGCTATCACTGAGTGTTTTCCTGGCTGCGGTCGCTGTGGCGGGAGCTTGCGGCCCGGCAGCTTTTGCGGCGCATGACACCCCGAAGATCATCTCCATTACCTACGTCAAGTTTCCTCTGAACGCCCCGCTTATTCTGGCCAAGGTGCTTGGGCTCTATGAGAAGGAGTTCGCCAAGGACGGTTCCACCGTGGAGTGGCCCGCGCTGGAAACCGGCCCCGGCCAGGCCGACGCCCTGGCTGCCGGTGCGGTGCAGTTCGCCAGCGCGCTGAGCGCGGATTCGGTGCTGGGCGCCAGGTCGCGCGGGGAGCCTGTCCGGGCCTTTGCGGTGTTCGCCCGTGCGCCGCGCGCGTTTTGCCTGATGACCAAGAATCCGGCCTTGAAATCCATGGCCGGCCTCAAGGGCAGGACCGTTGCCGGTCCCAAAGGCACCCAACTGCACCTCATGCTCATGGCCGGGCTGGAAAAGGCCGGGCTTTCGGACAAGGATATCACCTTCGTCAACATGAGCGTCCCGCAATCCATGTCCGCGCTGCTCTCCGGGGGGGTGGACGCGGCTCTGGCGGCCGGTCCGGGCCGCATCAAGGCGGAGGCGGACGGGGCGTCGGTGGTGGTGTGCGGCGAAGGGCTGACCAAGGGGCTCATCCTCACGGCGGTCAATGAGGATTTCGCCCGAGAGCATCCCGATATGGTGGACCGCTACCGCAAGGTTCAGGCCGAAGCGCTGGAATTTTTAACGTCCCACCCGGCTGAGGCCCGAGCCATGATCGCCCAGGAAACCGGCATCAGCCAGAACGACGTGGAACGCCTGCTGCCGGAATACGATTTCTCCCCCAACCCCACGGAATCGGACTTGGCCGCCCTGGCGGACATCCAGACCTTTCTGCTGCGCACCGGCATGATGGCCAAGCCAGCCGGGCTGGCCGGTTTCTTCCTGCCCGAGGCCCCCGGACAATGACCGCATGACGAGGGTGGGCAACAACACGCGGGCACATCTGCCCAACATGCTCCAGAAGCAGGCCGCCATGCGGTTGGCCTTGGCATCAGTGGTGTTGGTGATTCTGGCCAGTCTTGCGGGCGCTACGGCCTACGAAGTGGTGATCTCCAAAGCCGCCCAGGTCGAGGCGCACACCGTGGAAACCTTCTACGCCAACAAGCTGCGGGAGTGGGAGGAGGAGTGGCAACTCCAGGCGTTCCGGCACAAGGCCCGGCTGGTGTTTCTTGATCTGGCCACGGACCCTGCCAGTCTGCGGTCCAGGTTGTACGCGTATTATGTTTCCCAGGGTGAGGAGCAGCAATTCAGCAATATTTTTGTTGTTGATGCGGAGAACCGACCGCTGTTCTGGTACGGCGCGGACGCCAAAAACCTCTCCGGGGAGCTTCCCTCTGTCCAGGACGCCGACTGGCTGTATGATCAGCCGGGAAACCGGCTCTTCCGGGTGTATTCCCAGCCCCTCTGGCTGGGGCCAAGCGGCATGGGGCGTCTGGTGATGCTCCGCGCCCTGGACAACGCCCTGCTCTACCAGAACACCTCCTCCCAGACCGACCTGCGGCTGGTTTGGGATGGCCGGGTGATCGCGGCCTCGGTGCGCTCCAGCGGCCCCTATTCCCACGGGCTGCCCAGGAAGAGGGTGGAGAGCCTGTTGCCCTGGCCGGGCGGCAAAGCCCCCGCCCCTGTGCTCGGTCTGTCGCATCTGGTGGACGCCCCGGTGGGCGCGGGCGAGGTGGCTGCCGCCGTTGCTGTCTTGCTGTGCCTGCAGGCCCTGTGTTTCTGGGGGGTGCTGGGCAGATGGCTGGTGTGGGTGGCCCAGCGCGTCTCCTCGCTGGGGCAGGCCTCGTTGCTTTTCGCCCAGAACTGGACCGCCGAAGAGCGGCAACCCCTGGTACTGGACCCCAAGGTGATGGAAACCAACGACGAAATCTCCGAGGTGTCCCTTTCACTTCGCACACTCACGCAAACCGTGGTGGAGCAGGACGCCCAACGCGCCGCCCAGGCCGGAGAGTTGCGGCAGTTGCGCAATCTGCTTTCCAACATCGTCAACTCCATGCCCTCGGCCCTGATCACCGTGGACATGGAAGGACGCATCACCCAGTGCAACAGCTTGGCCCTCACGGCTTCCGGCCTCACCGAAGTCCAAGCCATAGGCAGGCCCCTGGAATCCGCGTTTCCACGGCTCATAGGCGTTAAGGCGCATCTGCATGAGGCCATGCTCCGCGGGGAAGCCTGGACCGGCCACCGGCGGCTCAACCGCCAGAACGGCGAGCTCCGCTTCGAGGATGTGACCATCTATCCCCTGACGGGCGAAGGCGTCGAAGGCGCGGTCATCCGCATCGACGACGTCACCGAGCGCCACAGGCTGGAAGAGATGATGATCCAGTCCGAAAAGATGCTTTCCGTGGGCGGCCTGGCCGCAGGCATGGCCCACGAGATCAACAATCCACTGGGGGGCATCCTCCAGAGCGTGCAGGTGATCCAGCGCCGCATCAGCGCGGACCTGCCCGCCAGCCGGGACGCGGCCCTGGCCTCGGGCTGCTCACTAGAGAGCGTCCGGGGGTATCTGGAGCGCCGGGATATCCCGGCTATGCTCGCGGGTATCCGGCAGTCGGCCGAGCGCGCGGCGCATATCGTCTCGGACATGCTGGAGTTCAGCCGCAAAAGCGAGGCTCCCTTTGCTCCGGCGGACATCCGGGAAATCATCGACAAGGCCGTGGACCTGAGTTCCAAGGATTACAACCTTAAACAGCACTACGATTTCAGGAAAATACGCATCGAACGATTTTACGATCCCGAGGTGCCGCTAACGTCCTGCTCCGTGTCCCAGATCCAGCAGGTGCTCGTTAATCTGCTGCGTAACGCGGCCCAGGCCATGCTCAACAATCCTGTGGGCAAAGCCCCGGTCATTACCCTGCGGCTGAGAGTGGAGGAGCGGATGGTGCGCATCGAAGTGGAAGACAACGGCCCTGGCCTGGATGAGGCCAGCCTCAAACGCATCTTCGAGCCTTTCTATACCACCAAGGCCCCAGGGATGGGCACGGGGCTTGGGCTTTCCGTATCGTACTTCATCATCACCGAAAACCACAAAGGGGCTATGGAAGTGGAATCCGAACAAGGGCATTGGACGCGCTTCATCCTGCGCCTTCCGGTGGACGACCGGGTGGCGGCATGATTATGGACGCGCCGGACACTTTGCAGGATGCCGGGCTGCAATCCAGGCGGCCCGTGACGGTAACAGCCGCCGTGGTGCTGCTGTGCGCCACCCAGGCCGTGGGCGTGGTTCGCGCGGTGGTATTCCCCAACGCGGGGGACGAGGGCGACATCGTGGCTTTCAAATTTGGGGTGCTGGCCGTCACGGCGGGCGTCGCGCTCCTGCTGGCCTACAAAATCTTCACCGGCCGCAATTGGGCGCGCCTGACTTTTGCGGTCATCTTCCTGCTGGGGTTGGTCTCGGTGGCGCTTCTGACAGGCCCCTCGCAGCAGTTCGGCCCGGTGTTTTTTCTTCAGGCGGCCCTCCAGTCTGCGGCCTTTGTGTTGCTGTTCCTGAAACCGTCAGTGGCCTGGTTCAGGGCGGTTAAGAGCCTCCGGCGACCGGGGGGCCAATGGCCCCCCGGACCCCCCTTATAGCTTCGGGTCGACGAATGAACGCTCCCCTCCTGCGGGGGCCGGGGGTGTGCACATTCAGGGGATTGGAATGATCAGGTGTTTGAAGCGGGGGTCCAGGCTGTCCATGCGACCGTAGGGGCTTTTCAGGTCGATGATTGTCCGGCCTTTGAGCGCATGGGGGTCGAAATGGCCTTTAAAGCGTTCAAACACCGCTGTGAAGGTGCCATTGGCGGCGATGATGGCAAATCCTTTGTTCAGAGCGGTGTACAGCGCGTCGCCGTCCGGGGCGGTGGCCGACACCCAGACAAAACGGAACCAGGGGTAGCTGATGAGGAGATGCGTGTCCGCCGTCAGCCCTGTGGCCTGTTTGGCGTACTCCGCCAGGAAGTGTTGGTATTCGGTGACGCCCAGGGGAAGAACGTCGAATCGTCCTGCGGCCAAGGTCCTCAGTGGGTCCAGCATGGAGGAGAATGAGGCCTCCACGACCGGAATTCCAGCTTGGCGGTAGACGGCGGCATCTCCCCAGCCAAAGCCCTGGCCCACGGTGAAGCGGCGCAGGTCCTCAGCGGTGCGCACATTTTGCAGCATGTCCTTGTTGGCTTCCGTCACCAGACAGATGCGATATCCCAAAAGCCCTCTGTCCAGGGGGATGCCGATCTCACGGAGTATGCCTTGCTTCTTCAGCCGCAGGCGGTCTCCGTTTGGCGGGATGAATGCCAGATTGAGGTCGCCCGCCTGCATCTCGGCGGTCAGGCGGCTCTCCGACCCTATGGGGAAGGCGGAAAAGGTCGCATCCATTCCGGCGGCCTTGAGGGCCTCCAGGCATAAAGTTCGGGCGAACTCCAGATGCTCGTCGGATTGCACCGAAAAGGTGTATTGCTTGGCCTGCGTCTGGGACGCAAACGCAAGCGGCATGCAGAGCAAGGCAAAGAGGATGCTCCGTCTGGTCATGAGTGGCCTCCTGGGGCGTGGGAGCGCCCGGTCGGTCAAACCAGCGTCAGCAGATCAGGGGCGCGCCTGGTGCCACACCAAGGCCGCAGGCCGGGGGCGCGGGCGTGCCCGGCACGGTCACACCAAAGTCAGCAGTTCGCGGGCTTGGGAGATGACCACGTCGGCCCCGGCTGCCCGTAAGTCCGCTTCTTCACGAAATCCCCAAGTGACGGCCACCGGCGTCATGCCAGCCCGCAGGGCGCATTGCACATCCATGGGGGAATCGCCCACCAGCAGGAAATCCGCCGGGGCGATGCCCAGTTCCCGGGCGATAAGCAGCGCTCCGGCAGGGTCGGGCTTTTTGGGGATGTCGCCCGAGGCACCGCCCGCTCCCAGGGACATGGCAAAGGGCCATCGACCGAAAATGGCCTTCATGATGGTCAGGGCGAAATCCTGGGGCTTGTTGGAGAATACGACCATGGGGATGTTGCGGGCCACCAGAGCGTCGAGCATCTCTGCGACGCCGGGATAGAGGCTGCTCTTGTCCTTCCAGCGCGCGCCGTATTCGCGGCGCATGCTCTCCAGGGCGCGGGGCAGGTCGCTTTTGGACGCATCCGGCAGAGCGCGGCGCACCAGCACTTCCATGCCGTCGCCCACGAAGTTTTTGTAACTGGCCACCGGGTGGACCGGATAGCCAAGCTCCGCCAGCATGGCGTTGCCGGCATCGGCCAGATCGTCCAGGGAATCGAGGAGGGTTCCATCCATATCGAAAATAACGGCCTTGGCGGGCATCAGTCTCTCCAGGTAAAACGGAATGCGCATGATGGCGCGCCTTCCCCCAGGGTTTGCGTGCGTTCCATGCCGAGCCTGGAACTGTAGCCCTTGGCGAAGGGTTCATCGCGTGCGCAGGATATCATGGAAACCAGCTCTTGGGGCAGCCCCATTTCACGGTATTTTTCCACGTAGGCGCAGCGGGTGACTTCAAAACACAGTTCGTTTTCCGTGGCGGATACATTGGCAATGGTCAAAGCCCCGGAAGCTTGCCAGGTTTCGAGAATGCTGGCGAAATGCGCGAAGTTCGCCCCGTTTTTGGCCCGTTTGGCAAAGGCCTTGCCCGCCTCATGGGCCAGACCCTCCACGGCGGAGCGTACGGCGGCCAGGGCGTCCTGCTGGCCGATGCCCAGGCTGAGGGATTTGTAAACAACCTCAAAGATGTTGGCTTCAATAACCCGTTGTTCGATCAGCGGCAGAGGTGTGTTCATGATTTCCGTGCGGTGCGTTTGGGATTGCCCCGGTTGGCCGGGGAGATTTGGATACCCAAACCTGCCGGTCTTGCCAATCCCCTGCCGCAAGGAGTCGCGGGCGGGCTGTGCGCGGACCGGGTATGCCCCATATATTAGCCTGTCGGATTGCCAGCACGATTGCGTACACCAAAAAGCGGTCCTTTCGGACCGCCTTTTTCTCTGCACACAAGACGCAAATATTCCAGAGACAGCCCCTACTGCGGGGTTCGGGGGGGATCATCCCCCCCGGCCGCCGGAGGCTCTTGCTCTTCTCTTCCCGTCTCATCTCTTCTCGTCTCTTTACTTAAAATACAACTTAATCTCGTTGGTAAACCGCTCCGTCTGCCCAGGCGTTGGTTGTCCGGCGGTGAGCACGGCGGATTCGCCGGGCTCGAAGTCCGGCGACTGGGCCACGAAACGTTCGGCGCGTTGCAGGTGGCTTTCCGTGCTGGCTTCCACCAGCTTGGGCAGTACGCCCCAGACGAAGTTCATGTGGTGCATGACGCGCTCATCCGGCGAGAGGGCGTAGATGGGCAGGTCCGGTCGGCGCGAGGAGACGATGCGGGCGGTGCTGCCGGAGAGCGAATGGCAGACAATGGCTTTGGACTCGGCGTTTTCCGCCAGGATGCAGGCGGAGTAGGCCAGGTACTTGCTGGGATTCTTCTCTTTTTTGGGAATGTAGGGCCCCTGGATGCGCTCCAGGTAGTACTTCACGGCCAGGTCGGAGATTTCGCGCATGTAGCCCACGGCTTCCACGGGGTAGTCGCCCACGGCGGTCTCTTCGGAGAGCATGACGCAATCCGCGCCGTCCATGATGGCGTTGGCCACGTCGGTGGATTCTGCCCTGGTGGGAATGGGGTTCTTGACCATGGAGAGCAGCATCTGCGTGGCCACGATGGCGGGCTTCTGGGCGTGGCGGCAGGCCCGGATGATTTTCTTCTGGATGATGGGCAGCTCGGAGATGGGGCATTCCAGGCCCAGGTCGCCGCGGGCCACCATGACCACGTCGGTCAGCGCCAGGATTTCGTCCAGGCGGTCCACGGCGTTTTTGCGTTCCAGCTTGGCGATCACCGGCACCCAGACGCCGTGGCGTTTGATTTCGTCCTTGATCTGGCGGATGTCGTCGCCATTCTGCACAAAGGAGATGGCCACGGCGTTTAAGCCCGCGTCCAGGCCCTCGTGGAGGTCGACGATGTCCTTGGCGGTCAGGGCGGGCATGGGGTGGTGCTTGCCGGGGAAGGCGATGCCCTTGCGCGAGGAGAGCACTCCGGCGTTGTGGGCTTCGATCTCGTAGAGCTTGTCCTTGACCAGCATGGCGGTGACGTCGAACTGGAGCATGCCGTCGGAGAGGTTGACGGGCATGCCGATTTCCAGACCCATGAGCAGCTCGGGCATGTCCAGCGGCACGTAGGCGCGGCCGTCTTTGGGGTCCATGTCGGGCAGGCCCAGCAGCAGGGTTTCGCCTTTGTTGACCTGGCGGGGGGCGTCGGCCACCTCGCCGATGCGGGTCTTGGGGCCGCAGAGGTCGCCCAGTGCGGTAAGGGGAATGCCGAGTTCGGCTTCCACCTGGCGGATGATGGCCAGCACGGGCACGAAATCGGCCGCGCTGGAGTGCGAGAAGTTCAGCCGGAAGATGGTGGCCCCGGCCAGTACCAGGGCCTTGACCTTGTCGTAGCTCATGGAGGCCGGGCCCAGGGTGGCGATGATCTTGGTGGTCATGTCCCCTCCAGGGAATAGTGGTGATTGGTTCGAGGTATACCCAAAGCCGGGGCGGATGTGTACAGAAAAAACCCTTTTTCCGCCCCCCATAAAGCGGATGCCATCCGGCGCGCTTTGGTGTATGGCACCGGCCAGGAAAGGAGAGACCATGTTGACCAAAATGCGACTGCTCACACCAGGCCCCACGCCGCTGCCCGAGGAAGTGCGGCTGGCCATGGCCCGGGATATGATCCATCATCGCAAGCCCGCGTTTCTGCCCGTGGTGGCCGATATCCGCACGGGTTTGCAATATTTGTTCGAGACTGCCCAGCCGGTGATCACCCTGGCCTGCTCCGGCACCGGGGCCATGGCCGCCGCCGTGACCAACCTGTTTGCGCCGGGCGAAAAGCTTCTGTGCATCGAGGGCGGCAAGTTCGGCGAGCGTTGGGCAGAGATCTGCGCCGCCCACGGCCAGGTGGCCCAAAAGCTGGAAGTCACCTGGGGCGAGGCCGTGGATCCTCAGGCGGTCAAGGCCGCGCTCGACGCCGATCCCTCCATCCGTGGCGTGTGCGTGCAGGCCTCGGAGACCTCCACGGGCGTGTCGCATCCCATCCGCGAACTGGCGGACGTGACGCGCGAGCGCGACGTTCTGCTGGTGGTGGACGGCATCTCCGCCGTGGGCATCCAGCCGTGTCCCATGGACGCCTGGGGCGTGGATTGCCTGCTGACCGGCTCCCAAAAGGGGCTGATGCTGCCGCCGGGGCTGGCTTTCGTGGCTTTGTCGGAAAAGGGCTGGGCCAAGGCCGAGGGCGTGCCCCTGGCCAACTACTATTTTCAGCTCAAGGGCGAGCGCGACAAGCTGGCGGGCAATCAGACCATGTTTACCCCGGCCGTGAGCCTGATGGTGGGGCTGCGCGAGAGCCTGAAACTTTTTCAGGAATTCGGACTGGCCAATGTCTTCCGCAAGCAGTGGGCCATGACTATGATGGTACGTGAGGGTGCCACGGCCATGGGCCTGGAGCTTCTGGCCAAACGGGATTTCACCTGGGGGCTCACCTCCATCAGGATGCCCCTTGGAGTCAACGGCGGCGAGGTGCTGAAGGCCGCTTCCGCCAAGCACGGCGTGGTGCTGGCTGCCGGACAGGGCCACATGAAGGATCAGGTTGTGCGCCTGGGCCACATGGGACATGTGGATTTCGGCGACGTGCTGGCCGGGTTGGCAGCATTGCGTTCGGCCATAGAGGCCGCCGGTGGCTATGTTGGGGCCGCTGACCCCCTGGAGCGGGCCATGGCGGCCTACGAAACCGCCCTGGAAACCGGTCCGGCCGCATATTAAGCGCTAAAGGAGCCTCCATGAGCTTAGAAAACGACGCCAAACAGTCCTGCCCCGACGGCCAGGCCGATTTCGGGGGCAGCTGCCTGCCCATGGTGGATTTCACCACCTTCGTGTTCTCTTTGGCCTCCTCGGTCATGATGCACCTGGGCGAAATGGCCGATCCAGAGTCCGGACAGACCGGCCTGAACCTGGCCCTGGCCAAGCATACCATAGATACCATGACCATGCTGGAAGAGAAGACCAAGGGCAACCTGACCAACGAAGAGGCCAAACAGTTGGGCGACCTGCTGTACCATCTGCGAATGCTTTTCCTTCGCAAGCAGCAGGGGTAGTGCCGCGTTTATACCAACGCGAGCAGCCTTAAAACACTCCAGAATCTTTTGCGTCGCCTTGCCGTTTGGGCGGTAGCGCGGCGCAACACCGGGTGAAGACTATGCAGCGTATTCCCGTTGGATTGGTGGGCATCACCGGCTACACCGGCATGGAATTGGCCAGAATCCTTCTCAACCATCCGCGTTTCGAGCTGGTGCGGGCCACCTCGCGCACTGAGGCCGGGCGCCCGCTGGTGGATTTCTATCCCTTCCTGCAAGGCACGCCCCTGGCGGACCTCATTCTGACCCAGCCCGATGCCGGGGACTTGGCCGCAGCCTGCCAGGTGGTCTTTTTGGCCATCCCCCACGGCGCAGCCATGGATTATGCCGCTGACCTGCTGGCGGCCGGGCTCAAGGTGGTGGACCTGTCGGCGGATTTCCGCATCAAGGACGCCGGAGTTTACGCAGCCTGGTACGGCCTGGAGCATCGCCATCCCGGTCTGATCGGCGAGGCGGTTTACGGCCTGCCGGAACGCTATGCCGATACTATCGCCAAGGCCCGGCTGATCGCCAATCCCGGCTGCTATCCCACCTCCGTCATTCTGGGATTGTGGCCCGCTCTTGAGGCCGGGATCATCGACGCCACCGACATCGTGGCCGATTCCAAATCCGGCGCGTCCGGGGCTGGACGCAAGGCCGCAGTGGGCACGCTGTTCACCGAGGTGTCCGACAGCTTCCGGGCCTACAACCTGGGCAAGCACCGGCATACCCCGGAGATCGAGCAGGAGCTCTCCCTGCTGGCTGGAGCGAATCTCACCATTTCTTTCAATCCGCACCTGTTGCCCATCAACCGGGGGATTCTCTCCACGCTCTACGCCAAGCTGACCACGCCCATGACCCAGGCTGACGTGCAGGATCTCTACGAAAAGCATTACGCCGCCCATCCCTGGGTGCGCGTGCTGCCCGCCGGGCGGCTGCCCGAGACCCGCTGGGTGCGCGGCACCATGTTCTGCGATTTGGGAGTGGTGGTGGACCCGCGTACCAACCGTTTGATCGTCTGTTCGGCCATCGACAACGTCTGCCGGGGAGCCTCGGGCCAGGCCGTGGCCTGCGCCAACCTGATGTGCGGCCTGCCCCTGGACGCCGGGCTCGCCCTCGCGCCGTTGATGCCTTAGGATGGAGAGCCTCCGGCGGCCAGGGAGGGCGCTGCACTACGTTCGAAACGGCTGCTACGCCTCTAATGAAGCTGGCATCCGTAATCCCTCCCTGGACCCTCCCGCCGGGGGGCCAATGGCCCCCGGACCCCCCATTTAGCGACGCGTTGACGCGCGGCGGCAATGTCGCCAAGCAAAATTTGGGGGGGGGCTGGGGGTGCCCTGCACCCCCCTGGGTTGAGTTGACAATTCTCTCGATTTCGGGCTGATACTCTAATGGGCCGGATGCTGTTTTGGCCGGACGCAATCGTTCTGAAGGGGCGGCGCGATGGAAAGACTGGACGAACACGACAACGGGGAAGAGCTGGTAGAATCCCTGTTTGTCGCGCGTCAACCAATCTTCGACACCTCTATGAAGGTCTGGGGCTACGAACTGCTGTACCGCCATGCAGCGGGCGCACTCACGGCCGAAGTAGGCGACGGCGATGCGGCGACGGCCAAGATCATCGTCGACGGTGTGATTATCGGCCGGGCCGGGCTCTTGCCGGTTGAAAAGACCCTGGTGAACTTCCCTTCCAATCTGCTGCTCAAGGGCTTTGGTTTTGCCTTGCCTCCAGAGAACTGCATCATAGAAATTCTGGAGTCGGTGCTCCCCACGCCGGAGGTTTTGAAGGCCCTGTACGACCTCAAGGCCGCAGGCTACACCCTGGCCCTGGACGATTTCGTGGGGCAGCCGGAGCTGGAGCCCTTCTTGGATCTGGCCGACATCGTCAAGGTGGACGTGCTGGATACGCCAGCGGAGCTTCTTCCCAAGATCGCCGCCCGGCTCGTTGATCCCAAACGCCTGCTCCTGGCCGAGAAGGTGGAGAACCGGGAAATGGTGGAACTGACCAAAAGCATGGGCTTCAACCTGTTCCAGGGGTATTTCTTCTGTCGCCCGGAGATCGTGCAGGGACGCAGGCTTTCCTCGTCGCAGGTCTCCAAGCTGCGGCTGTTGCAGGAACTGGCGGACGAGGATTTCGACTCCGACAAAGTCTGTGAGATCATAGAAAGCGACCTGTCCATCTCCTACCGGCTGTTGCGCTACATCAACTCGGCCTCCTTCGGGCGAAGTGACGCGGTGGACGACATTCACCAGGCCATGTTGATTCTGGGGCAGCGCAACCTGTCCAAATGGCTTCAGGCTGTAGTGATGTCGGACATCAACCCCAGCGCCAAGGGGAGGGAGCTGGTGTTCATGTCGGTGAGGCGGGCCAAATTTTTGGAAATGCTTGGCCGCAAGCTCCGCCACCCGCCGTTGAGACCGGACTCGCTGTTCATGCTGGGTTTGTTCTCTCTGCTCGATTCTTTGCTTGGCCAGCCCATGGAGGACGTGCTCAAGGAGCTGCCCCTTTCCACGGAAATCCGAGAAGCTTTGAAGGGCGAACATTCCGCCGGACGGGACTTCCTGGGGCTGGCTGAAGACATGGAACACGCCGACTGGAAAGCCGCTCAGGACTTCATGAATGCCTTGCAGTTGCCCACGGCCCTGGCCTCGGCCTTGAACTCCGACGCCCTACGCTTCGCAGGGGAGATGGTGCGCGATGTGTGCGTAATCCCTCCGACGGATCACGGCAAAAAGGCACTGTCCGGCAGGGTGTAGGCTGCGTCGTCCGCTTTCCGTCCTTGCTCCGCGAAACTCCCAAGCCGTCCTCAAGGATCCCCATGTCAAAGAAATTCATCCTGCTCTACACCCTGTTCGTGCTGGCAGTGGTTGCCTCGCTGGTGATCGCGTATAAACCTGCGTCACAGACGGCGCGCGGAGGAATGGAGATCCCGGCGGGGCGGCCTTAGAGGTTGTTCGATGCCCTCCTGAATCTTGACTATACACAAAAACTACTTATCAAAGAGAAGGGCTCGTGATAAGCAGCAGGGAAGTAATCAAGAGGCTCCGGGCAGCCGGGTGGTACAAGGTTCGCTCGAAAGGCGATCATGAACACTACGCCCACGACGAAAAGCCCGGACTGGTGACGGTGAAACACCCTGCGAAAGACCTTGGAATCAAGCTGATTGAGTACATGGAGAAACAGGCCGGAATGAAACTCAGGTGAAAAAGGGTGGAACAAATGGCCATTTATCCGGCTATCTTTGAACCCCGTGAAAACGGCGGGTATACAGTAATTTTTCCGGATTTCCCCGGTTGCTTTACAGAAGACGATACGGAGCAAGGGGCCATGGAATTGGCCAAGGACGCCTTGAGTGGGCACATACTTGCCTTGCATGACCTTGGGCGGGTGGTTCCCAAGCCGTCCGCGCCATCGTCTGTTGTCGTCCCACCCGGGGCGTTTTTGGCCATTATTGACGGCCCGCCCCAGGAGGCCCACCCGGTCAGAATCAACGTGTCCATTGACAAGGCGCTTCTTGGCCGGATCGACGCTGTTGCGAAACGCGAGGGCATGACCCGCTCAGGAATGCTTGCCGCATCGGCCAGACATTACATGGCCCAGCTGTAGGGGGGGGCGGCTAGGCCAAATCCTCTGGGCCGCGTTCTAGCTGCCTGGTAACCCTACCCTTTTTCCCCGGCCTCCCGGTCGTCCTGCACGCGCTTGGTTTTGCCGAAGCTGCGGGGCAGTTCGCCCTGGCCCGTGATTTCCACCCAGGCCCGCACCAGCACGTGTTTGCGCAGCTCCTCGGAGATGGCCTCGGAGAGGTTCTGATCGTACGTTGCGTCGGTCTCCGGGCGGCGCTCCACCTGGAGAAGCATCTGGTCCTTGCCGCCTTTGCGGAACAGGTGGATGCGGAATTCGCTGCCCACTTCCTTGAAGATTTCCAGCACTGCGCCGATCTGGCCGGGGTAGATGTTCACGCCCCGGAAGATGAACATGTCGTCGGAGCGGCCCAGTATCTTGTCGTGCCTTGGTAGGCTCAGTCCGCAAGGGCAGTCGCCGGGGATGAGGCGGGTGAGGTCGCGCGTGCGGTAGCGGATGAGCGGCGCGGCCTGCTTGCACAGGCTGGTCACTACCATCTCGCCGGTTTCGCCCGGCGCCACCGGGGCCAGGGTGACGGGGTCGAGAATTTCCAGGATGTAGAGGTCCGCCCAGTAGTGGATGCCCTGGTGGGCCTGGCATTCCAGGCCGGTGCCGGGGCCGTAGAGTTCGGTCATGCCCACGATGTCGAAGCTTTCGGTGATGCCCAACAGGTCGTGGATGCGCTGGCGCATCTTTGGGGTATGGGTTTCGGCCCCGAAGATGGCCTTGCTGAGGGCGAGGCTGCCCAGAAGGCGGCGCTTCTGCACCTCCTCGGCCATGAGCAGGGCCATGGAGGCCGTGGAGCACAGCACGGTGGAGCCCATGTCCTCCAGCAACTGGAGATGGATTTCCAGATTGCCCGGCCCAACAGGCACGGCCATGGCTCCAAAGTGTTCGCAGCCTAGTTGGAAGCCCGCTCCGGCCGTCCACAGGCCGTAGCCCACGGCGATTTGCACCCGGTCCAGGGTGGTCAGCCCGGCCAGCTCGTAGCAGCGGGCGAACATGTGCTTCCAGGTGTCGATATCCGCCTGGGTGTAGGCCAGCACCTTGCGTTTGCCCGTGGTGCCCGAGGAGGCGTGCACCCGCACCACCTCGGTTTCAGGCACCGAGAGCAACGGCAGGGGATAGCCCTCGCGCAGGTCGTCCACGCCGGAGAACGGCAGTGAGGCCAGATCGTCCAGGCCAAGGGTATGGCCCGGCTCGTAGCCTGCGGAGCGAAGCCGCTCGCGGTAACGGGCATTGCCGTTGTAGGCGTGTGCCAGGGTCCAGTTGAGGCCGGCGGTCTGCTTGGCCGCCAGCTCGTCCGCGGACAGTGTGGGAAGGAAGCGGTAGGACATGGCCGCAGTCTAGCCGAAAAAGGCGATAAGAAAAACCCCCGCAACCATGAGGGTGCTGCCCAGCAGGCGCTCCCGCAGCTTCTCCTCGCGCAGCACGATGCCGCCCAGCAGCACGGCCACCACGGCGGAAAGGCGCTTCACGCCGATGACGTAGGGCACCAAGGTCATGGTCAGGGCGTACATCTGGCACACGCAGGTCAGCGCCTCCAAGAGGCCCGTGGCCAGCAGGTACCAGGGTTTGGTCCACACCTGGGTTAAGTTCCGACCGGCGGTTTTCCAGACGATGGGCGTCAGGAATATCGCGGTGATGCCGAAGGCGCAGGTTATCCAGAACACCGGCGAGGAGTTCCTCAAGCCAATCTTGTCAATGTTGGCCGAGATGGACCACAAGAAGGCCACCACCAGCATCAGGCGCGGGCCGCGGTCTCGGAGCAGGGCTTTGAAGGGCTCCAGCGGTCCTTCGCGCCAGCGGCTGATATTGAGAAGATACGACCCGGCCACGATGCACAGCACCCCGGCCATGCCCCAGACGTCGGGATATTCCCCCAGCATCAGGGGTGAGGTGGCCAGCAGGAACAACGGCGTGGTGGCCAGCATGGGTACGGAAAGCGACAGGTCCGAGAGTTCCAGCGACTTCACGTACAGAAACAAGGTGATGGCCGCCAGCGGGCCGGTGACCGCAAGCGACCACCAGAAACCGGCGGAAACTTCCGGCACACCCGTCACGGCGACCGCCATCGACAGAAACAGCGTGGTGGTTGCGCAATAGGCCCACATCACCACGATGGCAGGCACCGCTCCGATGCCGGTCATGCTCTGCTTCAGGCACAGATCCTTGACCGCCTGGGCGCAGGCCGCCACCAGCATCAGGGGCAACCACATCAGCGGGCCTGCTTACCGCTGCCGGGGGGGATGGTCACGGCCAGGGCCGCCACTTCCGCATGGAGTCCGCGTGTGCGGGATGCGCTTGGCCCGCTCCCGGAACGCGGCACAGTTATGGCCGCCACACCTGCATGAAACTCGTGGCGCTTTCGCCTGCGCGCAGGTGTTTCACCAAGGCGCTGCCGATGACCACCGCGTCGATCCTGTCGCCGAATTTTTCCACCTGCTCCGGCTTGGAGATGCCGAATCCCAGGGCGATGGGTACGCTGAAGTGCGGACGCACCTCGTCGAGCTTGGCCAGCACTTCGGCGGGCAGGCTTTCGCGCACGCCCGTGGTGCCCAGCACCGAGACGAAATAGACGAATCCCCGTGCGATTTTGCCATATTGCGCCAAGCGCTCTGCCGGGGTGTTCAGCCCGATAAGGCAGATGATCTCCACACCGGAACCGGCCAGGGCCGTGCGGGCGTGATCCATCTCTTCAAGGGGCATATCCGGGATGATCAGTCCGGCGACGCCGCTAGCCGGACCTGCCGTGGCCAGCTTGGCGAAACCGTACTGGAAGAAGCTGTTGTAATAGCCCATCAGCACCAGCCCGGCCTTGAACTGGCCCTTGCGCGCGGCAAGTTCGTCCATGATCCAGGCCAGGGTGACGCCTTGTTCCAGGCAGTCCAGGGCGGCCTGTTCCACCACGGGGCCGTCGGCCACGGGGTCGGAGAAGGGCACGCCGATCTCGATGATATCCGCCCCGCCAGCGTCGAGGGCGGCGATTTCCTCCCAGAAGCGTTCCTTGGTCGGGAATCCGGCCGGAACATAGGGGATTACGGCCTTGCGGCCCTGGGCGTTGGCTTGGCGAATGCGGTCAGTAAGAATGCTCATATTCGTATGCCTTCTTTATTTCTTCTCGTACTCTTCTATAATCCCGATATCCTTGTCGCCGCGCCCGGACAGGCAGACCACCACGTGGCTGTCTTTGGGGATGTCGGCGGCGTTTTCCAGCACCCAGGCCAGGGCGTGGGAGCTCTCCAGCGCCGGGATGATGCCCTCGGCGCGGCACAGGGTCTGGAAGGCCGCCAGGGCCTGGGTGTCGTTGACCGTGCCATAGGTTGCCCGTCCGCAATCCTGCAAGTGGGCGTGTTCCGGGCCGACGCCAGGGTAATCCAGGCCCGGCGCGATGGAGTGCGAGGGCATGATCTGGCCGTCCGGAGTTTGCAGCAGCATGCTCATGGCCCCGTGCAAAACGCCCGGCGTGCCCAGGTTGAGCGGCGCGGAATGGTCGCAGCCGGGCTTGCCCGTGCCTGCGGCTTCAACGCCCACCAGCTTGACTTCCGGGTGGGGGATGAACTCGTGGAAGGCTCCGATGGCGTTGGAGCCGCCGCCCACGCAGGCCACCACGTAGTCGGGCAGGCGGGAGGTTTTGGCGAGCATCTGCGCCTTGGCCTCGCGGCTGATGACCGACTGGAATATGCGCACCAGAGTGGGGAAGGGGTGCGGCCCGGCAGCCGTGCCGAAGCAGTAGTGGGTGGTGCGCTGCTCCGCTATCCAGAAGCGCAGGGCCGCGTTGATGGCGTCCTTGAGGGTCTGGGTGCCGGAGTCGATGGGCACCACCTTTGCGCCGAGAAGCCCCATGCGCTTGACGTTGTGCGACTGGCGCACCACGTCGGTGGCCCCCATGTACACGATGCACTCCAGGCCCAGCATGGCCGCCGCCGTGGCCGTGGCCACGCCGTGCATGCCCGCGCCGGTCTCGGCCAGGAGCACCTTCTTGCCCATGTGGCGGCACAAGAGGCCCTGGCCCAGCGCGTTGTTGATCTTGTGCGCGCCGGTGTGGTTCAAATCTTCGCGTTTGAGCCACAGGTTGAAGCCGAGCTTGGCCGACAGGTTGGGGCAGCGGTACAAGGGCGAGGGCCGCCCCACGTAGTCGGCCAGCAGTGCGGAGAACTCGGCCTGGAAGGCCTCGCTTGGCACTATGGTGTTCATGGCCTCTTCGATTTCAAGAAGCGGCGGCATGAGCAGTTCCGGCACGAAGGTGCCGCCGAATTTGCCGAAATAACTGTTAAGCATGGATCAAGCCTCCGGCGGCCAGGAGGGAGAACTTTTTGGAAAAAGTTTCCCTCCTGGACCTCCCTTCAAAAACTTTTATCGGGGGTGAGTCGTTGCAGGGCCAATTGTACTTTGGAAATGTCTTTTATACCGGGAGAGGTTTCCACCCCGGAGTTGAGGTCAAAGCCATGGGGCCTGGCGTTGCGGGCGGCCTCGGCGACGTTTTCCGGGGAGAGACCGCCCGCAAGGAGCCAGGGTTTAGGGGCTGCGAGGCCCGCGAGCGAGGCGAAATCGAGTGAGACGCCGTGGCCGCCGCCCGATGACCCGGCGTCAAGCAGCATGAAGGCACAGTGTTTGGCAAAGGCGGCCATCTCGGCCTCCAGGTCAAAGAGCGTGAGGTGGCGCTGGGGCCAGAAGGCGCGGATGACGCGCTCCGGGCCGACCTCCTGGCAGAATGTTTGGTCCTGCCCGCCGTGGAGTTGGGCGAAATCGAGCTTGGCCGCATCCATGATGCGGCGCACCTCGGCTGCGCTGTGTTCCACGAACACGCCTACGCGCCGGGCCGTTCCACGCGGGATGGTTGCTACGTGTTCGGGTGTGACCACGCGCGGGCTTTTGGCCGCAAAGATGAAGCCGAGCAGATCTACGCCCAAGGCGTCGAGTTGCGCGACTTGTTCCGGCAGGGTCATGCCGCAGACTTTCACCAAAACGCTCATCTTTTTCTCCAATCTTTGCCTCGAACTGCTGTTTGCGAGCGGCAGCGGGGCGTTTGTTCCCGCGTGGACCTGGTACGGTGGCAGCGGGCCGGTGGCCGGACGCGGTTGCTGCGGTCCTCGGCCCATGCGATTCCTCGGGCGAAGCGCCCTGCGGCGCATTGCCCTGCGGTCCGGCGCAACCCCGACCGGCCCCCGCCCCGAGTCGCCGGGGCGTTTGTTCCCGCGTGGCCCTGGTACGGTGGCGGCGGGCCGGTGGCCGGACGCGATTGCGGCGGTCCTCGGCCCATGCGATTCCTCGGGCTTCGCCCTGCGGCGCATGGTCCTGCGGTCCGGCGCAACCCCGACCGGCCCCCGTCCCGAGTCGCTAACCGGGCAAATGCTTTGGGGCATAATCACCGGTCAGGTCAGAATCAACACCTCGCCACCTCAACCCCTACACGGGGGGTCCGGGGGGCCATTGGCCCCCCGGCGGGGCTGGGGGCAGCGCCCCTTTCTCTTCTCTTTTCTACTCTCTACTCCCCACTCTTCGCCAGCTCCGCCAGCGAGGCTGCGCCGCTCATGAGGGATGTTCCTACCAGCAGGGCGTCGTAGCCTGCGGCGACCATCCGTTTGACGTCTGCCGGGGAGGCGATGCCGCTGGCGCTGATCCAGAGCTGGTCTTCGCGCTTGAATTCGATGAGCCGCTCGGAAACAGAGAGGTCGGTTGTGAGCTTGTCCAGGTCGCGGTTGTTCACCTGGATGATGTCCGGGGAGAGCTCCTGGGCTTTCTCCAGGTCGTCTTCGTCGAACACTTCCACCACGGTGGTGAGGCCGAACACCTGCGACAGGGCGATGAGTTCCTCCAGCTCCTCTTCGCTGAGCATGCGGGCGATGAGCAGCAGGGCCGAGGCCGGGGTTGAGGCCGTCTCCACCACCTGGAGGGGATGGAGGATGAAATCCTTGCGCAGCATGGGCAGCCCGGCGGACTGCATGCGGGTGAGGAAGGACAACTCGCCCTTGAAGTAGACCTCTTCGGTGAGCACCGAGATGGCGGCTGCTCCAGCGGCCTTGTACTGGGCGGCCACGTCTTCCGGTGAGACGTCTAGGGCGATGTCGCCCTTGGAGGGCGACGCCCGTTTGTATTCGGCGATGATGGCGCCGGGGCCGTTATCCCATAGGGCGCGGATGAAATCCGGCCGCTCGTCCTCAAGGGGCAGGGGCAGGGTTCCGGCCTTTTCCATGGCGATCAGGCGTTCGATCTCGGGGGCTTTGGCGACCCGGAATTTTTCAAGCATCCTGGATTTTTCAGGCATTGAGAGCCTCGCTCCAGTGGGCGGCTGCGACCTTGTTTTCCACGGCGGCGCGGGCCTTGTCCACGCCTTCGCGCAGGGACAGGCCGTCTTCCAGCAGGTGCAGGGCCGTGCCCAGGTTCAGCGCCAGCATGTCCTTCATGGCCTGGTTGCCTTCGCCGCGCAGCAGTTCCAGCAGTACGACCACGGCTTCGTCCTTGCTGGCCACGGCCACCTCGGAGAGCTTGTGGCGCGGGATGCCCAGATCCTGCGGGTCCAGGCGTTCGCGGCGCATCCAGCCGTCGCGCACCCAGCAGACTTCGGCGGGGCCGAAGGGGGAGAGCTCGTCAAAGCCGCCTGCGCCGTGCACCACGGCGGCCCGCTGGATGCCGGTGAGGGAAAGGGCCTCGGCGATGAGCGGCACGAATCCGGCGGTGGGTACGCCCAGGAGCTGGTGGGTGGGCCGGGCCGGGTTCAAGAGCGGCCCCATGAGATTGAAGAGGGTGCGCGCGCCGAGTTCCTTGCGGATGGGCATGATGCGCTTGAAGGCCGGGTGGAAATTGGGCGCGAAGAGAAACACGAAGTTCTTGTCGGCCAGGGCTTGGGCCACGGCTTCGGGCTCCACAACCAGGGAGAGGCCGAGGGCTTCGATGATGTCCGCCGAGCCGCAGGTGGAGGAGACGGACCGGTTGCCGTGCTTGACCACTTTGTGTCCCATGGCCGCCAGGTACAGGGCCACGGCGGTGGAGCAGTTAAACGAGCAGGTGTTGTCCCCGCCGGTGCCGCAGGTGTCGATGCGGGGGCCGGTCAAGCCTGGCACCAGCCGGGCTTCCTCGAGGGCGGCCTTGACGCCGCAGGCGATCTCCAGGCCGGTCTCGCCTTTGGTTTTGAGCCCCATGAGGAACGCGCCCACGCAGGAGGCGGGCATTTCGCCCGTGTACATGGCGCGGAAGGATTTCAGGCCCTCTTCTTCGGTGAGGTTCTTGCCTATTGCCAGCTGTTCGAGAACGTCCATGAAAACTCCTTCTTTCTGGCGGTCCGGCCCTGGCCGCCGCCGTGAAGCGTTCGCTTGGTTTTGCGCCGCGCTACCGCGACAATGCCGGAATATTGAACAACGTCGAGCGGATAAGCCGCTCAGACAGCCCCTGCATGGTGACGATGGTCTGGGTGAGCTCAAACTGCCACGGCTCGGAGAGCGGGGAGACGTAGATGCGGTCCACGATGTCCGCCGGTTCCACGGGGATGTGCAGCCCGTAGCTATCCAGGAGTTTGGGATTGTCGTCGCCGCCCTCGTTGATGAAAATGAACCGGAACTCGCGCTCGTGCTCAAAGGGTTTGCGCTTGAGCAGGGCGAAGTCGAAAATATCGGAGATGCGGCAATCGTCCTTGATCATATCCTTGTAGAGCACCTTCCCGGCGGTGAGGTCGTGCTGGGCCATCTCGCCCATGATGCGCCCGAGGGTGGTGCGGATGGCGATGGAGTGTCCCGCGCCGCCGAAGAGCTTCCACATGGCCTCGGATTCGTACTCGTTGATGTGCCAGGAATTGAGAAACACCTTGGCGCGCGCCGAGTTGATGTAGTGCTCGTGGGCTTCAATGAATTCCTGTTCCACCTGAGGCCTGCCGCCGGGCGTTTCGTCGCGGCACATCTCGGGTGTCACCAGACACTCAAAGGGGTCGGAAAGCTTGTCCGACCGCCGGAAGTACAGTCGCTTCATGAGCAGAAAGTCGAGAAACTTCTCGAACGTGAGGTACTTCCACAAGGTGGTTGCACTGCCGGCCAAGTCGCCGGGGGAAAGGTTACGGATGCAGAGGGGCATGGGGTCCTTTGGAGCTAGCAGCTCGCCTGACGGAAGTCCGTTATGATCTTGCTCTCTTTGGCGTTCAGCATTGTCTCCGTGAGGTTCCAGTTCTTCAGGAACGCTTCGTACGGAATCTGCTCCGCGCCCAGTGTGATTACGTGCTCCGGGCACTCGCGCGCACAACGCAGGCAGCTGATGCAGCGCGTCGGGTCCGAAAGGCCTGCGTCGGCGTTGAAGGCCTGGGTGGGGCATTGTGTCTCGCACAACCGGCACATGGAGCACGCATCAGCAGCCCGTGTGGGGTGGCCCCAGTGCCGCTCCCCGGTGCTCGGGGCGTCGAGCGCTGGAACAGCATGGTTGTATCCGAAGGGCTTCTGCAGCCGAAGCGGGACCGGTTCCTCCTGAATGAAGCGCTCCAGCGACAGGGTCGCGAACCGTCGGGCCAGGGCAAGGTCCTGGTCGTTGGGGCGGTCGGGCAGTGCGCGCCAAGTGCCGATGTTCATTGAGTGCCGCCCCAGGAACTCCGACGTCAGGAGGAGCTGGAAGCCAGCCTGCTTGAGCAGCATGGCGGTGTGGAAGTGGGCGTAGCCCGTGGTGCGCCCGCCGTAGGTGAAGAAGAGTGAGCAGCGCGTCCCACGGCCTTCCAGGGTGGGAAGCCAGGAGTTGACCGCCTTCGGCGCGAAGTCGGAATATACGGGGAAGCCGAAGATCACGCCGTCGAAGCCCTCCAACGGGGGCGTCTTTTGCCTGGCGGCGTGCGCCGTGATGTCCAGGGACTCCACGGAGGAGCCGCAGGGGCAAAGCGCCTCGGCCAGGAACCCGGCGTAGGTTCGGGTGACGCCGGTCCCCGAAAAATAGACGATGGCGATATTGGTCTTTTTCATGACGCTTCTCCTACAGTCGGTATTCTGGCCCGTCCAGATTCCGCCCGGCGCGTCGCTTCCGGGCTGCGGCTCCCGCTGGTCAGGACTACCGCGCGCCGTGTCGCGCGTTGTTGGCCTTTAAACGATCTTCTCGGGGAAGTTCTTGAGCAGCTTCATCCCGTCGGGCGTCAGCACGCTCTCAGGATGGAACTGCACGCCTACCCAGGGGCGGTCTTTCCACTTCAGGCCCATGACTTCGTTTTCGTCGGTCCAGGCGGTGATTTCCAGTCTTTCCGGCGCTTTGTGGGCGCGCACCAGGAGCGAATGATACCGGCAGACCTCCATGGGGTTGGGCAGGCCCGTGAACAGGCCGGACTCCCGGTGGGTCACCTGGCTGGTTTTGCCGTGCATGATGCGCTCGGCCACTTCCACGGGCGCGCCTGCGAAGTGGCCGAGGATTTGGTGGCCCAGGCAGACGCCCAGCACCGGGACGGTCTTTGGCAGCTTGCCCAGAAACTCCAGGCACAACCCGGCGTTCTCCGGGCGGCTGGGGCCGGGGGAGATGCACACCATGTCCAATGTGCCCGATTCGGCCAGCTCCAGAACCTTCTTGTCTTCGTTCTTCAGCACCAGCGGGTCATGCCCCAACTGCTGGAAGTACTGCACCAGATTGAAGGTGAAGGAGTCGTAATTATCTATGAGTAAAAACATCGCCTTCCTCCTCGCCTGCCAGCACTTCGGCCAGCACGCGGGCTTTGTTGTGCACTTCTTCCCACTCTCTGTCCGGGTCGGAGTCAAAGACGATGCCCGCGCCGGTCTGCCAGTTGATCATGCCGTCGCGTATCCACATGGAGCGTATCAAAATGCCGGTATCCAGGTCCACCCGGCCTTTGTCCAGGCCCAGCCAACCGATGGCTCCGGCATAGGGGCCGCGTTCGATGGTTTCCAGTTCTGCGATCATCTCCATGGCGCGCACCTTGGGAGCGCCGCTCACCGTGCCCGCAGGGAACACCGAGGCCAGCACGTCCAGGGCGTCCAGGCCCTCTTTGAGCTTGGCCGTGACGTAGGAGGTGAGATGCAGCACGTGGGAGAACTTCTCCACTTGCATGAACTTCTCCACCTTGACGCTGCCGGGGGTGGCGATGCGGCCCAGATCGTTGCGGCCCAGGTCCACCAGCATGACGTGTTCGGCCCGTTCCTTGGGATCGGCCAGCAGGTCGTTGGCCATCCATTCGTCCTGGGCCTCGTCCTTGCCTCTGGGCCGGGTGCCAGCAATGGGCGCGGTGGTCAGATGGCCGCCCTGGCAGCGCACCAGGAACTCCGGCGAGGAGCCAACCAGAGTGACGCGCGGCAGGCGCACGAAGAACATGTAGGGCGAGGGGTTCACCTGGCGCAGGCGGCGGTACACGGCAAAGGGGTCACCGTGGAAGGGCGCGCGGAAGCGGTTGGAGACCACCACCTGGATGGCCTCGCCCACGTGGATCTGCTCTTTGACCTTGCGGACCATGTCTTTGAACACGGCCTCGCCGGGATGGTGGAGCACCGCGCCGAGTTCGGGCTTTTCCAACGTGCGAAGAATGGCGGCGTGGTCGAGCCGGGGCCGCATGCCGCCGCCAAGGGAGAGCAGGCAGCAGCGGTGGCGCAGGTGGTCGAAGAGCACCACGTGGCCGGGCAGCACCAGGGTGCATTCGGCCTCGTCCGGCGGCACGGAGCGGCCCACCTTGGGCTCGAACAGCGCGGCCATGGCGTAGCCGAAGTAGCCGTACAGGCCGCGGGTGATGGCGGGCAGGTCTTCAAAGCCTTCCGGGGCCAGCACGGTCAGTTTGGCCATGAGCTCGCGCACGCCTTCCAGGAAGGGCTTGCCGGAAAGTTCTTCCAGCCCCTTCAGGCGCTCGTCGCGGGAGGCGATCTCCAGCAGGCCGTTGCGGCAATTGGCCGTGAGCCGGAAATCCCAGGCCAGTATGGAATAGCGGCCCAGGCGTCCGTCCACCTCGGCGCTTTCGAACAGGATGCCGGGCCGGTCGCCCACCAGGCTCAAATAGAGGCTGATGGGGGTCTGTACGTCGGCGGGCAGCCATTTGCCCTCTTGTCGCAACTCGATCATGGCGTGTCCTTTTTTTCCAGGTTCCACCAGCGTTGGGCCCGCTCCACCAGGAGGTCCACATCGCCGCCAGCGGCCACGTTGAGATAGTTCCGGTAGGTGCGCACGGCTTCCAGGCTGTAGGGATTGGCCTCGAAGATGGCCCGAAACAGCCCTGCGTCCTCCAGAATGAGCTTCTTTGCCGCGTCCAGACGCCGGGTGAAGGAGGGCGTCAGGTAGCGGGAAAAATCGTCGTGGGCGGCCTGGGTCGCCAGGTAGGCCACGGTGGTGACGTAGTTGAGCCCCTGCACAAAGGCCATGGCCCGGTCGTGCTCATGGGCGTCGGCCATAAAGGGCGCGAACCCCAGTGTCTTGAGCAGGGCCTGCACCTGCTCCGGGGCGGATTCCCCCCGGCCGGGGCATACGGCCACCCGCAAGGCCTCGCCCTCGGGAGGCTTGGGGCCAAACAGCGGGTGCGTGCCCACCACCGGCCCGGCGTGCAGGACCATCATCTCTTCCAGGGGGCGCACCTTCACCGAGCAGACGTCGGCCACGATGCACCCCTTGGGGATCAATGGGGCCAGGGCCGCCAGGGCCGGGGTCACGGCCTGGGCCGGCACCGAGAAGAGCACCAGATCCGACCTGGGCAGGGCGCGGGCAGCGGTTTCCATGTCCAGCGGTTGGTCCAGCTCATAGCAGGCCAGCCCGGCCTTGCGGGCGCAGGCAAGGAGCAGGCGGCCCATCTTGCCCGCCGCGCCCACCACGGTGAGGGCGGCGATGGCCTTGGCCGAAGCGCCCGCTGCCGGGTGGCCGGCCAGGGGAGTGCCCGGGCTCACGCGATGTTCCTCCATGCGTCCCAAAAGCCGGGGAAACTCTTGGCCACGCACGTGGGGTTGTCCAGGGCCACGTCCACCCCGGCCAGGGTGAACAGCGACAGGCTCATGGCCATGCGGTGGTCGTCGTAGGTGCGAAGTTCCATGCGCAGGCCTTTGGGCAGCGGCCCCGGCGTGATGGACAGCCCGTCGCTGAAGGTTTCGGTTATCGCGCCAAGCTTGGCCAGCTCGTCGGCGCAGGCCTGGAGGCGGTCCGACTCCTTGATGCGCAGATGGGCCACGTTGCGGATGGTGGTGGTTCCCGACCCCAGCGGTGCCAGGGCCGCCGTGGCCGCCACCGTGGGCACCAGATCCGGGCAGGAGCCCATGTCCAGCTCCACGCCCTTGAGGCCAACTGGAGTAACCGTGACGCCGGTTGCGTCCCAGACAACCTTGGCCCCCATGGCCGCAAGAATCTCCAGGATTGCCTTGTCGCCTTGGAGGGAATCGGGCCGAAGGCCGGATACCCGCACCGGACGCGGCCCGATGGCCCCGGCGGCCAGGAAGTAGGAGGCGTTGGACCAGTCGCCCTCCACCGCATAAGGCCGGTCTTTGTACTGGCCTGGCCGCACGGTGAAGCGCAGCTTGCCCGGCGCGACAGCGGTGACCTCGGTGGGGGCGCGTTTCACCCACACGTCATTCTCCAAGGCTTCCACATCGTAGTCGATGCCGAAATCGGCCATGACCATAAGAGAGAGGGACACGTAGGGCCAGGAGACCACCTTGCTGCCCGCGATGTTCACGCGCAGGGCCTGTTCGCTCAGCGGCGCGCCCAGCAGCAGCCCGGAGAGGTACTGGCTGGATTCGTCCAGCGGGATGGAGGCCTCGGTTCCCTTGAAGCCGGAGGTCTCCATGACAAAGGGCGGATAGCCGGGCTTGCCTTCCCAGTGGAAGGTAACGCCCAGCGTTTGCAGCACGTCTGTGAGCTGCCCCATGGGCCTGTCGTGCAGGCGGCCCTCGCCGTGGACGCGGAAGCGCCCGCGCCCGGCCCCAAGCACAGCGGTGAGCAAGCGGCAGCTGGTGCCGGATTCGCCCATGTTGCAGTCCGCAGGGGCGGCTTTGCCAACGGTGCCGCCCTGCGTCGGGCGGCCTTGGCCTGCCGGGGCTGCTTGGCCGTTGCCGGAGATGTCGCCTTGGTCGCTCTGGCCGCCCTGAGGCCGTCCGGCCACGCCGGTGATCTTCCAGCCTTCGGCCACGGCCTCGAACCGCGCCCCGGCGGCGGTCAGACACTGCCGGGTGCGGATGAGGTCGTCGGATTCCAGGGCGTCAGCCACCAGGGACTCCCCCGCCGCCAGGGAGGCGGCGATGAAGGCCCGGTGGGACATGGATTTCGAGGACGGCGCTTTGATCTGGATGGGGGCTTCCATGGGGTTATCCCTTCTCCACCACGGCGGAGCCGGAAACATCCAGATACGGCCCCACCGGGTAGCTGCCCAGGATGCGCAGGCCTTGGACGGTCTGGCGCAGTTCCTCGAGCGTTGTTTTGTAGACGTCCTGGCCCAGGTCGCATTGCAGGTCCGCGAAGAAGACGTATTTCCAGCGCTCGCCGCGCAAGGGCCGCGACTCCAGCTTGGTCATGTTGATGCCTTCCACGGCCAGGCGGTTGAGCACCTGGGAGAGCGCGCCGGGCTTGTCGGGCAGGGTGAACAGGATGGAGGTCTTGTCCCGGTTGCCCTGCTTGGTTTCGGTGGGTCCGATCACCAGGAAGCGGGTCCAGTTGTCGGGCAGGTCCTCGATGCGGTTGGCCAGCACGGAGAGGTGCAGCATGTCGGCCAGCTTCACGTGGCCGATGGCCGCCGCCTTGGGGTTGAAGGCCACCCGTTTGGCCGCCGCTGCCGTGGAATCCGTGGGGATGATGCGGGCCATGGGCAGGTGGGCCTTGAGCCATGCCCCGCACTGGGCCAGGGGCTGGGGATGGGAGTATACCTCTTCGATGCGGCCCATGTCCGTACCCTTGGAGAGCAGGGCGTGGCTGATCTTGCAGTACAGCTCGGCCTGGATGAACACCTCGTGGCGCATGAACAGGTCAAGGGTTTGGCCCACCGTGCCTTGCAGGGAGTTTTCCAGCGGGGCCACGCCAAGCTCTGCGTCGCGCAGGGCCACGGCCTCGAACACGTCGTCGATGGTGCGCTTGGGCTCGAAATCCGCGCTTTTGCCCAGATAGGAGACCGCCGCGAAGTAGGAGAACGTGCCCTCCGGCCCCAGATAGGCCACCTTCTGGGTGCGCTGCAATCTGCGCGAGCTGGACATGATCTCCCGGTAGATGGCCCGCAGATGTTCCGAGGGCAGGGGGCCGGGATTCAACTTTTCCAGGCGCTCCAGTACTTCCTTTTCGCGGAAGGGCTTGAACACGGGCTCGTCGCTGCCGGTTTTCAGGCTGCCCACGCGCTTGGCCAGTTCGGCCCGGCGGTTCAGGCAGTCCAGGATGTCCAGGTCCAGCTTGTCGATGGCCTCGCGCACCTCGGTAAGGATGGTGTCGCGGGCCGGATCGTCGTCCATGAGGAGTGTGGGAGTTATGGTCATGCTAGCCTTCCTTGATCTCCTCGCAGATGCGCATGCCGAAATGGCGTCCGGCCTGGTCGGCCTTGCAGAGCACCTCGTCGCCCACTTTCAGGCTGACCACGCTCACAGGATCGCCGCAGGGGCGGGTGAGGCGGATGGTTTCGGCGTTCTGCAGGAACACGGCCCCTTCCACGTCGCCGATGCGGGCGGTGATGGCCAGCATGGGGCGCACTTCAATTTTGGTGCGGCCGATGGTGGCAAGAGAGGTTGCGCCGTCGGCGCTGACGATGAGCACCTCGCGGCCTGAGGAGAGTTCCTCCAGGTAGCTGGTGTGGTCGCCGGGCATCACCGCATAGGCGTGCACCGCTCCGGCGTTGACCCGGAAGGGACGTGCGGCCACGTAGGGGTTGGATTCCGTCTCGGCGTGCACCAGGAAGGTGAAGGCGCTGGAGTTGCCCACCAGCATGCCCTGGCCTTTCTTCAGCATGCTCATGGTATCCACGCACACCCGGTGCCCCAGGCCCGCCGCCTGGATGGAGGTGATGGTGGCCACGGCCAGGTCGATCTTGCCCTGGGAGAGCTTCACTTCGGCCACGATCTTCTTGAGGTCATGCGCCGCCTCCGGGGTGACCAGTATCCAGTCGACCCCGCGCTCCAGGATGCCAGCGGCCAGGCGGGCCTGGTCGAAGCTGGCGGCTTCCACGCCAAGACCTTCGGACTGGGCCAGGATGTTTTCCACCGGGATGATCTCCCACCCCAGGGTGAGCACCGTGCGCCGCCCTGCTTTCAAGGCGGCCACGGCGATTTCCTCGTCGGCCTTGGAGGCCAGGGTGACGGACTCGATCTCGGCCGGGGTGAGCACCTCGACCCGGCCCAGGGCCTTGACCGCCTCCACATGCTTGGCTTCGACAATCAGCCCGTCCACGCCCGACTCCAGAGCCAGGGTGACCAGATGCTTGTCAAAGGGAACGGCTTTGAACCAGATGGCTTTCATGCTGTGTCCTAATCCTTCAGAAGTTCCATGCCCTGGTCCACGTCCCAATTGAGATGCACCACGCCGTGCAGGGCCTGCACCAGACGCGCGGGCTGGGCGTACTGGAAGATGTTGCGCCCGATGGAGAGGCCCGAACCGCCAGCCTGCACGGAATCGTGGGCCATGACCATGAGGTCGCGCACGTTGTTGAGCTTGGGGCCGCCTGCGATGACGATGGGAACGCAGCAGGCTTCGCAGACCTTGGCGAAGCTGTCCACGTCGCCGGTGTAGGGCACCTTGACCACGTCCGCGCCCAGCTCCAGGCCCACGCGGGCGCAGTGGCCGATGACCTCGGCGTCGTACTCGTCCTTCACCTTGGGGCCGCGCGCGTAGACCATGGCCAGCACCGGCACGCCCCATTCCGTGGCCGAGGAGGTGATGCGGCCGAAATCTTCAAGCATGTGGCGTTCAGTTTCGTCGCCCAGGTTGATGTGCAGGGAGACCGCGTCCGCGCCCAGCTTCAGGGCGTCTTCCACGCTGCCCACCAGGGTTTTGGCGTTGGGGAAGGGCGAGATGGTGGTGGAGGCGGAAAGATGGATGATCAGGCCAACGTCGCGGCCGCGCTTGCGGTGGGAACAGCGCACCAGGCCCTTGTGCATCAGTACGGCGTTGGCGCCGCCCTCGGCCACCTGATTGATGGTCTCGCGCATGTCGATTAAGCCATCGATGGGGCCGACAGTGACGCCGTGGTCCATGGGAACGATGATGGTGCGGTTATTATTGCGATTGAAGATGCGTTCCAACCGGACGGCTTTACCGATAAGCATGAGACAATCCTCCTGGTTTGGCCCTTTCCGAAAGTGCTGGCCCGGCTGTCTTTTCAGACGGCGGTCCTTCGTGTCGGCGGACCTTGAAAACAAACGAAAAAGGGCCGCCGGCTTTATGCCAGCGGCCCTTCGGTGAGGCGCGTTCAACGTGTTAGGTTAAGCTGCACCACAATCCGAACCGCTGGCGCGGCTAAACCAATAGGTAAACCAAAAAGAGAAGCCAGCGGCGAAGTTCGGGGTGTGCATGGGGATGGTGAATACTTGGGCTGCCTCGGCATTGTCAAGGGCAAAAATGCAAAATCGGCAAATCCTGTCGGCCGGGCAGGTCGGCAAATCGGCAGGACGGGCAGACAGAGCGGGCCGCGCAGGATAGCCATGCCGTACGTGCGGGCCGTGCAGATCAAACAGGGGCGGTATGCTGGACAGGCAGGGAGATATCTGCTCTATCTTTGGTGAGGTGGATTCTCCCTTAACACTCCAGGAATGTTCCTACAGTGGAGAACAACGATGCGAGATGACCACGGTTCTTCCCCTCGGTCCGCAGTTGACAGGCAAGAGGACGGCGGCGTTCTTGAGGCGTTTGTCAGGCTCTTCAGCCTTTCGGAGGCGCCAATTTCCCACATCCTCGACGTTGCCCTTGACGAGGTGCTCGCCATCACCGGAAGCGATGTCGGGTATATCTACTTCTATGACGAAGGGTTACGCACATTCACACTGCATTCCTGGTCCAAGGGGGTCATGGATGCCTGTTTGGTCGTCGAAAAGAAAACCGCTTATCACCTGGATTTGACGGGCATATGGGGCGACGCGGTGCGAACGCGCCGGGCACTGGTGATCAACGATTTTCAGGCGGCCCATCCTGACAAGCGAGGGTATCCCGAAGGGCATGTGGCCCTGCGCAATTTCCTCACCATTCCTGTTTTTCATGCGGACGCCATCGTGGCGGTCATCGGGGTGGGCAACAAAAACGGGGCATACGGCGCTGAGGATATCGACCGGTTGGAGTTGTTCGCCAAGGGGGTCTGGTCCCTGGTGCTTCGTAAGCAAACCGAAACCGCTTTGGTGGAGAGTGAGCAAACGTATCGCTCGCTTGTTGAGACGAACCCTGAGGCCATGCTGACAGTATCTTCGGATATGAGAATACTCTACGCGAACAAAGCGGCGTCTATTCTGTTTGGAATGGATGGAGATGAAATACGTGCAGTGGATTTGTACGGACTCGTTGCCTCAGAAGGCATGGCGCTGCATGATATAGTAAATGAATGCAGAGATGGAGCTACGTTCAGAGGAGAAGTTTCGCTGAAGCGAAAGGACGGCGTCGTTTTTGATGCGGTGGTGTCTGCTGCGATTGTAGAATCTCTTTCTGAAAGTCAGAGGTTCAGTGTTGTTGTCAGAGATGTTACCAGAAGGAAACAGGCTGAACGAGATTTGAAGAGTGAAAAGGAATTCACTGAAAAAATTATTGATTCACAAATTGATACATTTTTTGTATTTGATCCAAACTCTGGCAAAGCAATTCGCTGGAACAAGGCATTCAGAGATATAAGCGGTTATTCAAATGAAGAGATAGAAAAGATAAATGTCACATATTCCTATTACGGTCAGAACGATCTGCAAAAAATTCAATCATTTACAGAAAAAATTGAATGCCTTGGAAGGGGAAGGATTGATTTGACCTTAATTTGTAAAGATGGCCATACGGTCGATACGGAATATGAAGTTTCCAGGGTGCTGTATGGACCTCAAAATACAAAATATTATATTGCTGTCGGTCGCGACATCACCGAGCGCAAGCGTCTGGAAACAGAGAGTAAAGAGCAGCTGGCCTTTATAAAGGCGCTTGCGGATGCTATTCCGTCACCAGTGTACTGCAAGGATACAAACGATCATCGTATTTGGTTCAATAAAGCATCATTTCTGTCCGGTTAAGACAACAGTGCTAGTTGATTAAAATGATTACATTTATTTCGTTTCTTTCGTGGTTCTACGAGGTCGAGTATTTCACATTGCTGGAATAGATTCCGTTGCACCAGTCTAGCCAGGTAATGCA
>JBBRUD010000047.1:0-31962 GCA_038248065.1 Desulfovibrionales bacterium
CTGTACCGCCAGAAGATGGCGTTTCCACAATCGCCGTTTTTCTACGTTTGGTTTGCTTCCCATAGCCCCTCTTTGATTGAAGGGGCCAGCATCGCACATGATGGGCGGTGGCGTAAGAAGGGGGCTATTGCGCGCTTACCGAGTTCTAGCTAAAACCCGAAGCCCCTGCCCGCCAGCATGGTTAGCGTTCCAACATCCCCACATGGATGATGAAGGCCATAATTTCCTCCACCCCCTGGCCCGTCTTCAAATTTGAGAATACGAACGGCCTGTCCCCTCTGGCCTTTCTGGCGTCGCGTTCCATGACTTCAAGAGAAGCCCCCACCAAAGGGGCCAGATCAATCTTGTTGATCACCAACAGCCCGCTCTTGGTGATGCCCGGCCCGCCCTTGCGCGGCAGTTTGTCCCCGGCGGAGACGTCGATGACGAACAGGGACAGATCGGCCAGCTCCGGGCTGAAGGAGGCGGTCAGGTTATCGCCGCCGCTCTCCACGAACACGATGTCCAGGCCGGGGAATCTGGCGCAGAGGTCCTCCACGGCGGCCAGGTTCATGGAGGCGTCCTCGCGGATGGCCGTGTGGGGGCAGCCGCCGGTCTCAACGCCGACGATGCGCTCCGGCGGCAAGGCCTTAGCGCGGGTGAGGAACTCTGCGTCCTCGCGGGTGTAGATGTCGTTGGTCACCACGGCTATATCGTAGCTGCCGCGCATGGCCTTGCACAGCTGCTCCAGAAGGGCCGTCTTGCCCGAACCCACGGGCCCGCCGATGCCCACGCGCAAGGTTTGCTTCACCGTCATCGCGCAACTCCCTTTCAGGATCGAAACATACGAGCGTCCTGCCCGGCGTGGAGCAACTGGGCCAGGGAACGTCCGGGTGTTGAAGAACACAGCATGCCGACAGGCTGTTCCAAAGCAATCTCCACTGCCTTCTCGATCGAGCTCATCAGCCGGGCCAACACCCGCTGACCGGCCTTCTGGCCCAAGGGGATGAGCTTCACCCCGGCCGTCACCTGATTTTCAGCCCAACTGAAGGCAAAGGCCAGCAGACCATCCCGCTCCGGGATGGCCCACGCTGCGCAGGCCAGGGTGAAAGCCCCCAGATAGGTGGCCTGGCCGCTTACGGCCAGCGCCTTGGCGGCCTCCAGGCCGGATTCGGCCAGTATCCCGGCCAGAGCGCCGCCCATCTGGCGCTCCTCCAGCCGGGCCTCGGCGCAGTCCCGCCAGGCCAGCAGTTCCTGGCTCAGCGCGTGGGCAGCAGCCTCGTCTCCCGTTGTCCAGGCCCGGTGCATTCCGGCCAGCATGGGCAGGTCCAGGGTGGCCAACCCGAAGCGGGCCAGGCCTTCCAGCCAGACGCACAGGCTCTCCTCCGAATCCACCGTCCCCGCCTGGACAGCCTGCTCCAGTCCTTGGGAATAGGCGTAGCCACCGATGGGCAAGGCCGGGCTGGCCAGACGCAGCAGGTGTAACAGGGCTTGAGGGGTCATGGCCGCTCCGCAGGGATTGTGCCTTCCTGCCCCCGGCGCACAAGCACCGGCGGCATGGAAAGCAGCGCGGCCCTGGCGTCGGCAGCGGTAAAGTCGTAGGCCCCGGATTCGGGCTGGAAGGGCTCCCGCACCCGGCTGACCGCCATGCCCATGCCTGTTAGCATGCGGTCGAGCACGGTGTCTGCCGGATACTTGACCGCGCCCGGCTCCAGCATCACGGCGGCGTGCCGGTTGCCCAGGTGGTAGGCCGCCCGTGCCTGGGTCAGGGCGTCGGGACAGTCCGCCACGGAGAGTTCCTCCAGAGCCGCCCGCACCAGCACCGCCCAGCCGTCCTCGGCCAGCAGCAAGTCGCCGTCCTTGAGCCGGGTCCCCCTGGGCAGCATCAGCGCAGCCTCGGTTCCGTCCTCCAGTCGCACCCGCTGGCGCGAGACGCACCGCCCCTCAAAACTGAGACACAGCCACCCCTCGGGAACCAGGGGGACAGGCAGACAGCGAGAATCCTGTGTACCCACGGAATCTGATGAGCCCACAATTCCCGCAGTGCCCTCGGAATCTGAAGAGCCCGCAGTACCCGCAGCGCCCCCCTTGCCGTGGGCCGAAGGGACCACCCGGACAAACACCCGCATGGCTAAAACAGGAAGTAGCGCTGGGCCATGGGCAACACCGCAGCCGGTTCGCACACCAGGAGTTCCCCGTCGGCCCGCACCTGATAGGTCTGGGCGTCCACCTCGATGACCGGCAGGGCGTCGTTCAGCACCATATCCCGTTTGGTCAACCCCCGGCAGCTTGAAACGGCAGACACAGGCTTTTGCAGGCCGTACCGCGCGGCAACCTGGGCCTTGACCGCGGCCTGGGACAGAAACGTCACCGAACTCTGGGCCATGGCTCCGCCCAAGGCCCCGAACATGGTGCGGTAGTGCACCGGTTGGGGCGTGGGAATGGAGGCGTTGGGGTCGCCCATGGGGGCGGACATGATCATGCCACCCTTGATGACCAGCTCCGGTTTCACGCCGAAGAAGGCGGGCTTCCACAGCACGATGTCCGCCAGCTTGCCCGGCTCGATGGACCCCACCTCGTGGGCGATGCCGTGGGTGATGGCCGGGTTGATGGTGTACTTGGCCACGTAGCGCCGGGCGCGCAGGTTGTCGTTGCCCGAGGCGTCGCCGGGCAGGGCTCCCCGCTGGGCCTTCATCTTGTGGGCGGTCTGCCAGGTGCGGATGATCACCTCGCCCACCCGGCCCATGGCCTGGGAGTCGGATGAAATCATGCTCATGGCCCCAAGATCGTGGAGGATGTCCTCGGCGGCGATGGTCTCGCGCCGGATGCGCGACTCCGCAAAGGCCACATCCTCGGGAATGGAGGCGTCCAGGTGATGGCAGACCATGAGCATATCCAGATGCTCGTCGATGGTGTTTACCGTGTAGGGCCGCGTGGGGTTGGTGGATGAAGGCAGCACGTGCTCCACCCCGCAGGCCTTGATGATATCCGGGGCGTGGCCGCCCCCCGCGCCTTCGGTATGGTAGGCGTGGATGGTGCGGCCCTTGAAGGCTTCCAGGGTGCGCTCCACGAAGCCGGATTCGTTCAGGGTGTCGGTGTGGATGGCCACCTGCACGTCGGTGGCCTCGGCCACGTCCAGGCAACAGTCGATGGCCGCCGGGGTGGTGCCCCAGTCTTCATGAAGCTTGAGTCCCATGGCCCCGGCTTCAACCTGCTCGGTAAGGGCCTGGGGCAGACTGGCGTTGCCTTTGCCAAGCAGGCCGACGTTCACCGGCAGGCCGTCGGCGGCCTGGAGCATGCGCATGATGTTCCAGGGGCCGGGGGTGCAGGTGGTGGCGTTGGTGCCCGCCGCCGGGCCGGTGCCGCCGCCTATCATGGTGGTCACGCCCGAATGCAGCGCCTCCCAGGCCTGCTGGGGGCAGATGAAATGGATGTGGCTGTCGATGCCGCCGGGGGTGGCAATGAGGTTCTCGCCCGCGATGACCTCGGTGCCGGGGCCGATGACGATATCCACGTCGGGCTGCACGTCGGGGTTACCCGCCTTGCCGATGGCCGCGATGCGCCCATTCTTGAGGCCGATGTCGGCCTTGATCACGCCCTGGTGGTCCAGAATCAGGGCGTTGGTGATGACGGTATCCACACAGTGCTGGCTGGGATACTGGCTCTGGCCCATGCCGTCGCGGATCACCTTGCCGCCGCCGAACTTGACCTCTTCGCCGGGCACGGCGAAATCCTTCTCCACCTCGATGAACAGGCCGGTGTCCGCCAGACGCACCTTGTCGCCCACGGTGGGGCCGTACATGTCCACATATGCGGACCGCGAAATTCTAGCCACGGCGCACCTCCGCGATTTTGCCCATGACCTTGGCGTTGAACCCGAAGACCAGCCCGTCACCGGCATATTCCACAAGCTCCACAGTCCGCTGCTGGCCCGGCTCGAAGCGCACAGCCGTGCCCGCCGGGATGTTCAGTCTGAACCCCAGGGCGGCCTCGCGGTCGAAGCGCAGGGCCTCGTTGACTTCAAAAAAATGAAAATGCGACCCCACCTGGATGGGTCTGTCCCCGGTGTTGGCCACGCTGACTTCCAGCGTAGGCCGCCCGGCGTTTATTTCCAGATCGCCTTGGGCGCGGATGATTTCTCCCGGATGCATGGGGCCTCCTCACGTTTTGAAAAACATGAAATGTTTATCAAAATACATTCAGTGGTTTTCGTTTATCGCGGCCACAACCCATTCGCCAGCGCGACGCTACAGAATGGGGTTATGCACCGTGACCAGCTTGGTGCCGTCCGGGAAAGTGGCTTCCACCTGGATCTCGTGGATCATCTCGGCGATGCCCTCCATGACGTCCTGGCGGGTGAGCAGGGTGCGGCCATATTCCATGAGCTGAGCCACGCTCCTGCCTTCCCGCGCACCTTCCATGACGGCTGCGGAGATAAAGGCCACGGCCTCGGGATAGTTGAGCTTGAGGCCCTTGGCCATGCGGCGTTCCGCCAGCAGCCCGGCCGTGAAAATGAGCAGCTTGTCCTTGTCGCGCGGGGACAGTTTCATGGTTCCTCCGAAGGTGTTTACGTATTCCAGATGCGGGGCGGACAGGGGGGCGTTTGCAACACGCTCTCGCGCCACCGTGCCCACGCGCCGATAAAAACTTTTTTGGCTTCCCAGGGATCGGAGCCGATGTAGCGCCCAACCAGCAGACCGTCCACCCTGCCGAAACAGGACCGCCCCGGGACGCCCGGAAAGGGCGTAGCCATACCTTCCGCGTCCGGGCCGAGGGTGGCCAGAAACACCCCGCAGACCGTGTTGCCGCCAAGGCCCCAGGGCGCGTCGAGCATGGCCCCGCCGCCCTCGAAGCGGCAGCGGTCCAGGAACAGCGGTTCACCGCCCCGGCTCAGGCGCATTCCCTGACGGAAACTGCCCGCGTCAAAAGGCTTGCCCGATGCGGGCAGGCCCAGGCAGACGATCTCCCAACCCGCGAAATGCGCGCCTGCATCCAGGTCGATTTCCGTCTCCATGGTGGCCTGAGCGCCCGAATGCACGATGGTCTCCTGAGGCATCCACTCCAGGACAGCCCCGGACTCCACGCGGAAACGCTGGGCCAGCCGCGCCGTGAGGCCAGCGCTGCGGTACATCTTGGCCGCGCCGGGCGTGGTGATGAGAGCGCGCGCGTCCCGCGCAAGATGCAGGTCCACCTCCAGCGCGTCGCCACCGGCCACGCCGCCGGGGGGATGGACGATGTAGACGTGGCAAGTGTCGCGGGCTTCCGGGTAAAACGGCTTCTGCACCACCAGCGGGCCATGGTGGCACCGGGTGGCCAGCACGGTCTTTCCATCGCGCCGCTCGAACCCCAGGGCCAGACTGGCGCGCCAGCCCGCAGCGTTTTCCATGGCACTTTCCCTGGCACTTTCTTTAGTGGGGTTCATGCCGCTTTCCCTGGCGGGTTCCTCGCTCCAGTCCGCCACGCTTTCCATTGCATCGGAAGCGAACACCTCACACCTTCAGGTGCCGGTTGATGAGCTCGTCGGAGAGATCGACCATGTTGCCGCCCGCCACGATGCGGCCCTTGTCCATAAGCTGGAAGGTCTTGCCCAGCCGCCGGGCGATGGGGAGCTTCTGCTCTACCCACAGCACGGCCAGGCCCATCTCCTGGTTGAGTTTGGAAATCACCTCGCAGATGTGGCTGACGATGTTGGGCTGAATGCCCTCGGTGGGCTCGTCGAGAATGAGGAGTTTGGGGTCGCTGGCCAGGGCGCGCCCAATGGCCAGTTGCTGTTGCTGCCCGCCGGAAAGGTCGCCGCCCTTGCGGGCCATCATGTCCTTAAGCACGGGGAAAAGCTCGAAAATGAAGGCCGGGATCACCTTGACGTTGTCGCGGCGTCCCACCAGCCCCACCTTCAGGTTTTCCTCCACGGTCATGCGCGGAAACACGTCGCGGCCCTGGGGCACGTAGCCCACGCCGTTGCGGGCCCGGATGGCCGCCGGTTTGCCCGCCAGTTCCAGGCCGTCGAAGACGATGGAACCGCTTCTGACGGGCAAAAGCCCCATGACCGCCTTGAGCAGGGTGGTTTTGCCCACGCCGTTGCGGCCCATCAGGCAGACGCAGTCCCCTTTTTCCAGGGTGAGGTCCACGTCCCAAAGAATCTGACTGCCGCCGTAGGCCTGGTTCACACCCTTGATGGTCAACATGTCATGCTCCCAGATAGACTTCGACCACGCGTGGGTCGTTTTGAACGTAATCCATGCTGCCTTCAGTGAGAACCCGGCCCTCGTGGAGCACGGTGACGCGCTGGGCGATGGCCCGCAAGAATTCCATGTCGTGCTCGATGACCACCACGGTATGTTTGCCTGCCAGCGATTTGAGCAGCTCGATGGAGAGTTCGAGTTCATGCGGGGTCATGCCCGCTGCGGGTTCGTCCAGCAGGAGCACGCTGGGCTTCTGCATGAGCAGCATGCCGATTTCCAGCCACTGCTTCTGCCCGTGAGAAAGCGGCCCGGCCAGGCGATGCCGGTGGCTTGTAAGCCCGATGGTGGCAAGCGTGGCCTCTACGGCTTCCTCAAGCTGCGCGTCGCGCCGCCAGAACAGGCTTTTCTTCACACCCTTGTCGCAGGCGTAGGCCAGCTCCAGGTTTTCACCCAGGGTAAGATTCTCGAACACCGTGGGTTTCTGGAATTTGCGCCCCACGCCGATGCGGGCGATTTCCCACTCGTTCATATCCGTCAGGGTAATGTTCTGCCCCAGGGTGACCGTGCCCTCGGTGGGTTTGGTCTTGCCGGTTATGATGTCGAGCATGGTGGTCTTGCCCGCGCCGTTTGGCCCGATGATGCAGTGCAGGCTGCCCATGTCGATGGAGAGCGAGAGGTTGGTCAGGGCGTTGAAGCCGTCAAAGACCACGCTGACGTTTTCCACGTACAGAATTACCCCCGACGAGGTGTCTATGCCCTCCTTCACCACAAAGTGGGAAGTGGTCAGGGAACCGGGAGTTTTCATGCCTTGGCCCCCTTTGGTTTGGAACCCCCGGTACTGCCGGAGGTGAATCTGCCTGCAAGGCCAGCCAGGGCACCCAGCCCCATCAGGCCTTTGGGCAGAAACAGGGTGGTGCAGATGAAAATGGCGCCCAGAAAATACAACCACAGATCCGGCGCAGCCACCGTGAACAGGCTCTTGGCCCCGTTGACCAGGAAAGCCCCCAGCAGCGGTCCTACAAGCGTGCCCCGCCCGCCCACGGCCACCCATATGGCGATCTCAATGGAGTTGGCGGGCTGCATCTCGCTTGGGTTGATGATGCCCACCTGGGGCACGTAGAGCGCTCCGGCCACCGCGCACATAAAGGCAGAGAGCGTCCAGACGAACAGCTTGTAGCGCAAGGGGTCGTAGCCCAAAAACATCACCCGCGACTCGGCGTCGCGCACCGCCGTGAGCACCCTGCCCAACTTGGACGCTGCCACGAAGCGGCAGAGCAGGTAAAAGGCCAGAAGCGTCAGCCCGGTGAGCATGAACAGCGCCAGTTTGGTGGCCGGTTCATGCAGATTGAATCCCAGAATGCGCTTGAAATCCGTCAGCCCGTTGTTGCCGCCGAACCCTGTGTTGTTGCGAAAGAAAAGCAGCATGAACGCGTAGGTCAGGGCCTGGGTGATGATGGAGAAATACACGCCCTTGATGCGCGAGCGGAAGGCGAAGAAGCCAAAAACCAGAGCCACCAGGGCCGGTACCACCAGCACCACCAGCAGCGCGAACCAGAACATGTCGAAGCCCTGCCAGAACCAGGGCAGCTCCTTCCAGTCGAGGAAAACCATGAAGTCGGGCAAGGCGGAACGGTAGACCCCCTCCCCGGCCATGGCCCGCATGAGGTACATGCCCATGGCGTAGCCGCCCAGAGCGAAGAACAGGGCGTGCCCCAGGCTCAGAATCCCTGTCAGGCCCCAGATCATATCCAGAGCCAGAGCCAAAATGGCGTAACAGAGGAATTTTCCCAGCAGCTGCACGAAATAATTAGGCACGTGCAGCATCGAACCTTCCGGTACGGCCAGATTGAGCGCCGGGATGACCACGAAGGCCGTCAGGGCCAGCAGCAGCGTGACCACCCAGGCCGTGCGCGATTGCAGGTTCAAGAGCGTGGGCATGGCTTACTCCGCTGAACGGCCCTTCAGGGCGAATAGGCCCTGAGGACGTTTCTGAATGAATATGATGATTATCGCCAGGACCATGATCTTGCCTAGCACCGCGCCCATGAAGGGCTCCAGGGCCTTGTTGATCATTCCCAGGCCCAGCGCCCCGGCAACGGTCCCCACCAGCTTGCCCACGCCGCCAAGCACCACCACCATGAAGGAATCCACGATGTAGCTCTGCCCCAGCTCCGGCCCCACGTTGCCCACCTGGGTCAGGGCCAGCCCGCCTAGCCCGGCGATGCCGGAACCCAGGGCGAAGGTCCACATATCCACCTTCCAGGTGAAGATGCCTATGGCCTGGGCTGTCGGGCGGTCCTGCGTGACGGCGCGCACCTGAAGGCCCAGGGAGGTTTTGTTGAGCATGGCCCAGCACAAGAGCACCACGAAGATGACGAAGACGATGATGGCCAGCCGGTTGTAAGTGAGGGTGAGCCCTTCCATGAGATCGATGCCGCCTGACAGCCACGAGGGATTCTTCACCTCAACGTTCTGGGCGCCAAAAATCAGGCGCACGGTCTGGATGAGCCCCAGGCTGATGCCCCAGGTGGCCAGCAGCGTTTCCAGTGGGCGGCCGTAGAGGAAGCGCAGGATGCCGCGCTCCAGCAGCATGCCCACGGCGAACGACACGCCGAAGGCGAAGGGTATGGCGGCTATCAGATAGTAGTCCACAGCCGAAGGGAAATAGGTTTTGAAGCACTCCTGAACCACGTAGGTGGCGTAGGCTCCCAGCATGAGCATTTCGCCGTGGGCCATGTTGATGACACCCATGAGGCCGAAGGTGATGGCCAGGCCGAGGGCCGCCAGCAAAAGGACACTGCCCAGGCTGACGCCGTAGAACAGGTCGCGCAGGGTTCTGGAGATGATGGTCTTGCGCTCAAGAGAGGATATGGCGTCATCCGCCGCCTTGCGGATTTCCGGGTCCGCCGGTGAACCGCCAGAAGATTCAAGCAGCGTCTTCAGGTTGGGGATGAGCGAGGTGTTGCCTGAAGCCTTGATGGCGGCCACGGCGTTGAGCTTTCTTTCCTTGGATTGCCCGGAAAGGTCGATCTGGGCCAGGGCTGTGGCCAGATAGCCCTTTATCTCCGGGTCGGCCTCCTTGGCCAGGGCGACCTCCACAACGTCGCGGGCTTCCTCCGTGGGATTGCCTTCCAGATCTTTGGCCGCGGCAAGCCTGTCATCGCGGTTGGCGGAGGACAGATGCAGCAGCGAGAGCGCCTTCCTGCCTTTGGAGCGGACCATATTGTTGATGGCCACGGGTTCGATGTCCGGGGCAGGCGTTATGGCCTCACCTGTTTCCAGATTCAAGGCCGGGCCGCCGTCCGGGGTCAGCATGACGCAGCGGCCTTGCGCGTCGCGGCCTAATCTGCGGTCCAGCAGGGCTTCAATGGACTCGGCCCCGGCCGGGTCGCCCGTTTTGCCCATGGCTTCCAGGGCCTCAAGAATCTCCGCCCTGCTCTCGACGCACAGGGCAGCTCCGGGAGCGCCGGACGCCGCATGGACGCGGGGAGCGCATACGGGTGCCAGCAGGCACAAAGCCACCACAATCGCTGGTATGTTCACGATGCGCATATATCGCCCCACGGCTGGCGGCGCTTTCAGGCGAAAGCGCCGCCGTGGCCGGTTATGGATTGCTGGCAGTTAGTACTTGGGTTTTTCGCAGTTGCCGCACACCCAGGGGTAGGTCCAGTCGGCAACCTTCTTGGCGCTCTCGGGGATGAAGGGGCTCCAGGCGTCGGCGCGGATGGGGCCCTTGGTCTTCCAGACCACCTCGAACTGTCCGTCAGGGCGGATTTCGGCAATCATGACGGGCTTGTGCAGATGGTGGTTCTTGGGATCCATGGTGATCTCGAAGCCGCAGGGGGCCTTGACCTTCTGGTTCATCATGGCCTGGCGCACGGCGTCCACATCGGTGGTTCCGGCCTGCTTGACGGCCTGGGCCCACATGTTGATGCCGATGTAGGTGGCTTCCATGGGGTCGTTGGTCACGCGCTTGTCGCCGCCGGGCAGGTTGTTCTTCTTCACAAAGGCCTTCCACTTGGCGATGAAGGCGTCGTTTTCAGGATTCTTCAAGGACATGAAGTAGTTCCAGGCAGCCAGATGGCCCACCAGGGGCTTCACGTCGATGCCGCGCAGTTCCTCTTCGCCCACAGAGAAAGCCACCACGGGAATATTTTCGGCCTTGATGCCCTGGTTGCCCAGTTCTTTGTAGAAAGGCACGTTGGAGTCGCCGTTGATGGTGGAGATGACGCAGGTTTTTTTGCCTGCGGCGGCGAACTTCTTCACGTCGGCCACGATGGTCTGGTAATCACTGTGGCCGAAGGGGGTGTACTGTTCGATGATGTCTTCATCGGCCACGCCCTTGGAGTGCAGGAAGGCGCGCAGCACCTTGTTGGTGGTGCGGGGATAGACGTAATCTGTGCCCAGCAGCACGAAGCGCTTGGCTTCGCCGCCGTCCTTGCTCATGAGGTATTCAACGGCGGGGATGGCCTGCTGGTTGGGGGCCGCGCCGGTGTAGAACACGTTGTAGGAGCACTCTTCGCCCTCGTACTGCACGGGGTAGAACAGCAGGCCGTTCAACTCCTCGAACACGGGCAGCACGGACTTGCGGGATACGGAGGTCCAGCAGCCGAAGGTGGCGGCCACTTTGTCCTTGGTCAGCAGCTCGCGGGCCTTTTCAGCGAAAAGGGGCCAGTTGGACGCCGGGTCCACCACCACGGGCTGGATCTTCTTGCCCAGCAGCCCGCCCTTGGCGTTGATTTCCTCGATGGCCATGAGGGCCACATCCTTGAGCGAGGTCTCACTGATGGCCATGGTGCCGGACAGCGAGTGGAGGATGCCCACTTTGATAACATCCTCGGCCCGGACCGGGCCGCTTCCAAGATGCACGACGGCGATCAAAGCCACCACCAGAACACGGACAAAATTGTAGAACTTTCTCACCGGATTCCCTCCTCGATTGTTGGACTTGGCACACAAAAATGTTCCTTCACCTCTTTCTAGGTCCAACATTTGACAAAAATGACTTTTTTGTCAACTTCCTACCAGGAATCTCTCTTACTTCTTACCCTTGTCGCGATAACACCTAACAACCTGAATTATTGTATTAAAACCCATATACTCTTCCCAGCTTTTTAGAGGAATGGCTGGAAACCGCTCTCCCCGTTGAGCCCTTTCCGCAAAACCATCATAATGTCGAGGTGTTGTGCAGATCTGCCATATTTGAAAATATTTGCGGGGTGTACCCGCGCCGTGCAGAGATCCGACGGACTTCACCCTCACACCGCCGGAGCATCGTGCCGAACACTCACAAGGGAGATTCCGGCCCGGGAAGCCGCACCAAGAATATGGCGGCGCATGGCCTCCCCGGCTTCGGCCGGGGAGCGCCTTTGCAGCGCGTCCACCAGGGCCTCATGTTCAGCCACGGTTTCGCCCACTGACAAACCGCTGGCGAAAGGCAACTGCTGGCTTTCGAAAAACATATCCAGTGAGGGCGCAATGGCCTGGGTGAAAAAGGGATTGTTGGCAGCCTCCACCAACTGCCTGTGGAAGGCGAAATCCAGCTGCGCCAGAATCGTCAGGTCGCCGCTCACCAGGGCCGCGCGCATCCGGCCCGAAAGCTGGCGCAGGTCCTCCATCTGGGCCATGGTGGCGTTTTCCGCCACCAGACCGGCCACTGCCGGCTCGATGGCCAGACGAAACTGATACATCTGAGCAGCCTTGCCCGCAGTAAGTTCGGGCACCGCCCCCGCATCTTCCGACCGCAATCCGGCCCGGCCCAAACTGTCGGGCACGCCAAGTCCGGCCGCTCCGCCAACTCCACCTGAACCGACCTGCCCGCCGGAATTGCCGCGACCAGGGTATCCGCTCCAGCCGTCCGGCCCGTCCGCGCCGTCAGGCGCTGGGCTGGCGACATAGACCCCCTTGCCCGGCAGGGTTTCCACTTCCCCGCGCATTTCCAGCGCGATCAAGGCCTCGCGGATGGTCGGGCGACTAATTCCCAAGCGCAGGGCCAGCTCCCGCTGGGAGGGAAGCCTCCACCCCGGCCGCCAGCCACCCGAAAGGATCATGTCGCGAATGGCCACTGCCGCGTGCTCGCTGCTGGATGTCTTGGGCACCGACTTGGTTTTGGCTGCCGCAGCGGGCTTCACGTTTCTGTTCTCCAAAATGACCACCTTGCGAATATGCGATTTTTCGGTGCGTTGTTGAAATCTGATTTGACAAAAAAATCAATTCTTGGCAATCCGGTCTTGCCGGTAAGACCACACATTACCAAAATTGACAACAAACCGCCGGGGATTCCCCGCCGCCGGAGTTGTCGCCACCACAACCGGAGGCAGAAATGCACAACGCCCTACGCACGCTGGTTATCACCCTGACGGCCCTGGCCGCCCTGTTTCAGACCGCCCACCCCGTCCAGGCGCAAGACGCCCTGGCCGCCATTGTCAAGGCCGGGGTCATCAGAGTGGCGGTCCCTCAGGATTTCCCCCCCTTCGGCTCCGTAAGCTCGGACATGAAGCCCGTGGGTTATGATATCGACATGGCCAACCTCATCGCCAAGGCCTTGGGCGTGAAGGCCGAAATCATCCCCGTGGCCAGCACCAACCGCATTCCCTACCTGACCACCGGCAAGGCGGATCTGGTCATTTCCTCCCTGGGCAAGAACCCGGAGCGCGAAGCAGTCATTGATTTTTCCCAGGCCTACGCCCCCTTCTTCAACGGCGTATTTGGCCCAGAGGATGCCAAAGTGGCCAAAGCCGAAGATCTGGCCGGAAAGACCATCGCCGTCACCCGTGGTGCCGTGGAAGACCTGGAGCTGACCAAGATCGCCCCGGCCACTGCCGAAATCAAACGCTTCGAGGATAACAACGCCACCATCTCCGCCTACCTCTCCGGCCAGGTGGCGCTTGTGGCCACGGGCAACGTGGTGGCTGCGGCCATCAATGAGAAGAAACCGGCCAAGAAGCTCGCGGTGAAGTTCCTGGTAAAGAACTCCCCCTGCTACATCGGGCTCAACAAGTCCCAGCCGGAGCTTCTGGCCAAGGTGAACGCCATCATCGCCGCAGCCAAAAAAGACGGCGAGCTTGCCAAAGTGGCAGACAAGTGGCTGCACGCCCCCCTGCCTGCGGACCTGTAACAGCCTTCCGGCACCGTTCCTGGCCTGCGGGTTGCGATACTACCCTGCTGAGACCGGACCCACGGCACACTGAGGAAGGTTTGTCCCATGCCATGTGAATCTGCGCCACAGCGCAAGGCAGGAGAAGACATTCCCAAGCACGTGGCCGGGCTTTCCCGTGAGGGTCTGCGAACCAGCTGCACAGGTTTTCGCGAAGAAGACAGAACGTACCATTGCGGTCGGGCGCTCCCCACAGGAGCGCCCGGCTGAAATAAAGGCGAGCCATGAGCTACCAATTCGATTTTGTGCCCGTGTTCGCCAACGGGGCAATGCTGCTGCGCGGAATGGGCGCAACCCTGTACCTCACCGCCGTGGGCACGGCCTTGGGGGTAGCTATAGGCATTGCCGGAGCCGTATGCCGGGCCTGGAAGATCACCCCGTTCAGCACCGTGTTTGCCATTTATGTTGAAGTTATCCGCAATACGCCCTTTCTGGCCCAACTGTTCTTCATTTTTTTCGGATTGCCCGCCATCGGGGTGATGCTCAGCGGCGAACAGGCCTCCATCCTGGCCATGGTGGTCAACCTGGGGGCCTACTCCACGGAAATTATCCGGGCGGGCATCCAGTCCACGCCCGTGGGAGTGCTGGAGGCCGCCGCCTCGCTGGCCCTCAGCCGGACGCAGATTTTCTGGTACGTGGTGCTGCGCCCGGCACTGCGCAAGGTCTGGCCCGCGCTGTGCAGCCAGGTGGTCATCGTGATGTTGGGATCAGCCGTCTGTTCCCAGATAGCCACGGAGGAGCTCACCTTTGCGGCCAACCTCATACAGGCCCGCAATTTCCGGGCTTTTGAAACGTACTTGGTGGTCACGCTACTCTATCTGCTCCTGGCGCTTGGAGTGCGCAGGTTCCTGGTGGTGTTTGGCAACCGCGTTCTGGTCAGGAGGTAAGCCGTGGGCGACTTTACACTCTGGGATATCCTCAGAAACCTCATGCTCGGAGCGCGCTGGACTGTGGCGCTTTCCCTGATGGCCTTTGTCCTGGGCGGTAGCACCGGCCTGCTGGCTCTATTCGCCCGCATTTCCCCCATTGCGCCCCTGCGGCTGGCCACCAAGGCCTACATTGAATTCTTTCAGGACACGCCCCTACTGATGCAGCTGTTCCTGACCTTCTTCGGGCTGGCCCTGCTTGGGCTGGACATCTCCCCCTGGACAGCGGCGGCCGTGTCCCTGACGCTGTTCACCAGCGCCTACCTGGCCGAAATATGGCGCGGCTGCGTGGAAGCGGTGCCTAAGGGACAGTGGGAAGCCTCGGCCAGCCTGGCCATGAGCCGCTACCAGCAGATGCGCCATGTGGTGCTGCCCCAGGCCGTGCGCCTGGCCATCCCCTCCACGGTGGGGTTTTCCGTGCAGGTGGTCAAAGGCACGGCGGTGGCCTCCATCATCGGCTTCGTGGAGCTGACCAAAACTGGCTCCGTGCTCGCCAACGCCACCTTCAAGCCCTTCCTGGTATATGGGCTTGTGGCCATGGGATATTTCGTGCTGTGCTATCCGTTGTCTCTGTTTGCCCGCCATCTGGAAAGGAGATTCCATGCCCCTCGTCCTCATTGATGAAGTGCACAAAAAGTTCGGCGACAACCACGTCCTCAAAGGGGTGGACCTGTCGGTGGAGGAAGGCGAGGTTATCGCCGTCATCGGGCGCAGCGGTTCCGGCAAGAGCACCCTGCTGCGGACCCTCAACGGCCTGGAGACCTTTGACCACGGCTTCGTGCTCATCGACGGCATCCGCGTCACCGGCCTGGAAAGCGACCTGCGCCCCTTGCGCCTCACGGTGGGCATGGTCTTCCAACAGTTCAACCTGTTTCCCCATCTCAGCGCCGGGCACAACATCATGCTGGCCCCCAAGGTGGTGAAAAAAATGCCCGCTGCCGAAGCCGAAACCGTGGCAAGGGAGATGCTTAGGCGGGTGGGCCTGGAAGACAAGTTCGACAGCTTCCCGGACCAGCTCTCAGGCGGCCAGCAGCAGCGCGTGGCCATCGCCCGCGCCCTGGCCATGTCCCCCAAGGTGCTCCTGTGCGACGAAATCACCTCGGCATTAGACCCGGAGCTGGTCAATGAGGTGCTGGAGGTGGTCCGGCGGCTGGCCGCGGAAGGCATGACCCTGATCATGGTGACCCACGAGATGCGCTTCGCCCGGGAGGTGTGCGACAAGCTGGTGTTCATGCACCAGGGGAAGGTCCATGAATCCGGCGACCCCAAGGAGCTTTTCGCCAACCCGCAGACACCGGAGCTGGCGGCTTTCGTCGGCTCCATCATGTGAGCCGCCAACACGCCAAGGAGAAGGCCATGAGCGATTCCACACACGTTACGGGGGCCGTGACCGCCCCGGCACCCAGCCTGCCGGAATGGGCCGCAAAAGCCCTCAATCTGGCCGACCCCCGTTTGGGAGCAGAGACCCAGGTGGCCAGCGACGAATTTTTCGCCTCCAAGGAGCGCATGCTGGCGCCGGGCCAGCCCGTATTCCTTCCGGGAACATACGACGCCCACGGCAAATGGATGGACGGCTGGGAAACCCGCCGCCGCCGGGGGCCGGGCCACGACCTCTGCGTGGTGCGCCTGGCCAGGCCGGGACGGGTGCGCGGGTTTCTGGTGGATACCAGCTTTTTCACCGGCAATTATCCTCCGGCCTTTTCCGTGGACGCCTGTCTTACCGACGCCCGGACGCCTGCCGAAGACGCCGTGTGGCAGTCCCTTGTTCCTGCTTCGGCCCTTCATGGCGATTCCCGGTGCTTTGTTGAGGTCCATGATCCGGGAGTGTGGTCCCATGTGCGGTTGAACATCTTCCCGGACGGCGGCGTGGCCCGTTTCCGGGTTTTCGGCAACCCGGTTCCGCTGTGGCGCGACGGCGACGGTGAAGCCGACCTGGTAGCCGCCGTCAACGGAGGCCGGGTCGTCGCCTGGAACGACGCCCACTTCGGCAGCGCCGAGAATATCCTCCTGCCCGGACGGGGCGCGGACATGGGCGACGGATGGGAAACCCGCCGCCGCCGCGAGCCGGGGCACGACTGGTGCATCCTGGCCCTGGGCCTGCCGGGCGAGGTGCGGCGCATCGAGGTGGATACCGCCCACTTCCGGGGCAACTTCCCTGAGAAAGCCTCTTTTCAGGCAGTATACGCCCCGGATGCCGTTACTGCGTCCCTGCCCGCTCAAAGCATGTTCTGGCCCGAACTGCTGGCCCCCCGGCCCCTGACTGCCGACAGCATCCACGTGTTCGACCAGGGTCTGGCCACTCTTGGCCCTGTCACCCATGTGCGGTTTAGTATCCATCCTGATGGCGGCGTCAGCCGGGTACGCCTGTGGGGTGAGCCGTCCCAAGCACCGTGCGGCGGCAAGGAGAGGCAGTGAAGCGGCCCAAAGTTGAAGTGCTGACAGCTGAAGGCTTCGCGCCTTTCGGAGACGTGATAGAGGCCCACGGCGCACCCGACTTCATGATAAACGAAGGTAGCGCTGGAAGGTACCACCACCTGGCCCGTCTCGATCCCGGCCCCCACGGCTGCATCACAGTGAACATTTTCCGGGGCCAGGGCTTCAAGCCTCCTGTGGCGCTCACCCAACTGGAGCGCCACCCCCTTGGCAGCCAGGCCTTCTTCCCTCTGGAGCGCAGGCCCTACCTGGTGGCCGTGGCCCCTGGGGACAGCGCCCCGGACCTGGAACGACTGCGCGTGTTCCTGGCCAGGGGAGACCAGGGCGTACATTACCTGCCCGGCGTCTGGCACCATCCCCTCATGGCCCTGGAAGAAACCTCCGACTTCCTGGTTCTGGATCGCGACGGCGCGGGGGCCAACTGCGAAATCGTCCGCCTCCCCACTGTCATACTCCTGCCCCTGAATGCCTCCGCTGCGAATTCCTCTGCCCCGCATATCCGGCAGCGGGATAGGGCCGACCACTGACCGATGCAGGTGGAAGCGTGGAAGGCGACGATGTTTTGCGGCTAGGGAAGCGGGTAAAACTGGTGGGGACTGCCTCATTGCGACGTCCAGTGAGACGGACCCTCATGTCCAGAATCATTCCATAATCAGGACGGTCGTCTGACTGGGGGCCAAACAGGCTCCAACGCAATTGTTGCTGTTATGGGTGGGGGGGGTGGTCAGCCGTACTGCGGGATTGCCCTGGATGTTCACCTTGGTGCTGCCTTGGGAGAACTTCACCTCCCCCATGATCTTGCCCGACATCACGCCTCCGCCAACCCCGGCCTGATCCCCGTTGGACTGGCTGATGGACGAACTCTTGTTCAGCGCCGGGCTGCCGCAGATCAGCACTTTCTCGCACGCTGGATCGCCCATGGTCGGCTCGGCGATATTGGGATACGGTACAGGTATTTCTGTCGGCCCGGCGGGTGTCAGACAGACATCGGTAGGACTGAGCAGCATGCCGCCCTGCTTGGTGATAGCGAACATAAGGGCGCTCCTTTAGCCGAGGTTGATCTTTTTGGCGTCCACGGTGACGTGCTCATCGGCGAGGATGTCTGCACGCCCGGCTCGGAGCAGATAGCGGTCCCGGACGAACTGGCGAATGCCCCCGGCACGCACGATTTCCGTACCCACCTCGCGCACGCCGGTGCGGATTTTCTGGGTCAGGCAGTCTACGGCGCTGTCGATGGCGGTCGCGACGCTGGAGAGATGCCCCAACCGTGCGTTGAGCTTTCCGGCCAGCAGATCGAGCCCGAGGAAGCGCAACCGTCCGGTACGCGCCGTAAGGTTCACGTCCGGGGCCTCCAACTGCAAAATCCGCCCGGCCCCAACCCGCACGTCCTGCGCTTCGATCCCCAGCCGTCCCCCGGCCTGGATGTTCAGATCGCCTTCCACATCCAGCACAGGGACGCCAGCCGTGCGTTCCAATACGCTCAGCACGTAGACCGGCGCCCCATTTTGGGCGTGGCACAAGACGACATCGCCAACTTCTGGCCGAAGCAGGCAGCCCGCCGCACGCCTGGCGTCCAGGGACACGCCTCCCGCCCCTTCCGCGAGCACGCGCAGTTGTCCAGGCCTGGCAGCTTCCACCGTGCCGCGCCAGATTCCGTGAGGCGTAGCCGGGCTTGCCGATGCGACAGTCTGGACTTTGCTCCCTGCGCCGACAACGCTGAGGCGCGGATGCTGCGATACAGCATTTGAAGCGCTTTCTTCGCCAGTCGGGGAGGGGTGTGCCACGCGAGCTTCAGCAGTATGGCTCATGGAGGATTCCTTTTGGGTTCATGCGTCGGGCGTCCAGGTTTCAGCCTCGGCCAACTCCGCATCCGTATGGCGGATACCGGACAGGCTGGCCCCGGTGAAGTCGGCGCTGTCCAGCAGGACGCAATGCATGTTGGTCATTTGGAGTGTGGAGCGGTCAAAGTGGGCGTTGAGAATTTGGGCGTGGGAGAAATCCGCGAAGCGTAAATCCGCGTCGATAAAGGATGCCCCGTCGCAGTTCGCACCGTTCAACTGGGCTTGTTGCAGCGTCGCTTGCGAGAAGTCGGCGTTCGTCAACTCGGCCTTTTTGAACGACGCCATGGGCAGCTCGCACCCGGAGAACACCGCCGCCTTCGCATCGGCCCCGCTGTAGGTAACGCAGCGACCCTTGACGTTGCGGCAATTGGCCCCCTGCAACACGGCCCCGGCAAAGCTGGCGCGCGACAGGTCCAGACCGGAAAAATCGGCCTCAGTGGCGTCGGCCCCGTCGAGAATGGCCAACTTCATATCGCAGCCGGGGAATCGCTGTCCCCGGAGGTTGGCTCCCTTCATGTACGCCTGGTGGAGCGTGACCTCCCGGAAGATGACCCCGGTGCAGTCCTCCCCTTCAAGCATGGCGCGGGTCATGTCCGCGCCCGTGCAGTCCAGGCCCGCGAGGCCGCACGTGGACAACGTAACCCTGAAACACTTGGCTTGACGCCAGAGAGCCCCTGCGAGGTTCACCGATTCCAGCGTACAGTGAGAAAAATCGGCCCCGGTGCAGTCCGCGCCGGAGAGGTCCCCTCCCGCAAAGTGCGCCTGGGACAGGTCTGCCTTGAGGAACACCGCCCCATCGAAGACGCTGTTGGTGATGGATGCCTCGGCGAGGGTGGCTTCCGCAAGCGCCGCGTGTGAAAAGCGGCACCCCATGATTTCGGCGCGGCGCAAATCGCAACGGCTCAGGTCCGCCCCGCGAAAATCCACAGCTTCCAGCCGTGCGCCCGAAAGGGCCGCTCCGGCGAGCTTGATCCCGGAGCAATCGCTGTTGCTGACGCCGCCGCCCTGGGCGATGGCGGCCAGAAATTCTTCAGCCGTCATAATTGGCAAGCCTTGGATCAAGAATGGTCCTGCTACAGTTGGCCCCGTCGAGAAGAGTCTGGCCCATGACGCACTTGTACAGGTCCGCCCCGTAAAGGTTGGCCTTCTTCATGGTGCAGTCCGTCAATATCGCCTTGCGAAATGAACTTTTGAATCCATTGACCTTGGTCATATCCGCCGCAGTGCAATCAGCTTTGTCGAAACGCCCGCCCCTGGCGTCGGCTTTGCGCAGCCTCGCGCCTGTGAGCGTGGCCCGGCTCAGGTTCGCCGTGGCGAGGGTGGCCCGTTTCAGGTCGGCCTTTGCCAACTGGACGCCTTCCATTGCCGCCAGCGTCAGGTCCGCCGCACGCAGATCAGCGCCCGTGAGGTCCGTCTCCGCGTCGGCCCGCAGGTTGTGAAGCATCGCTTCCTTGAACCGCGCCCCGGCGCAGCGCGCGCCTGCCAGGCGGAGGCGCGGAGCGTGGCATTGCCGGAAGTCCGCCCCGGTACAAACCGCACCCGTAAGGTCCGCGTCCTCAAGAACGGCCTGCCGCAAGTCCGCGCCGTCAAGGTTCGCCTGGGAAAAATCGCCCCTGTCTGCCGTGATCCCCTGGGCATTGGCTCCAGACAGGTTGGCCTGGCAGAATGTGGCCGCCTCCGCTTTCGCGCCTTGCAGATTCGCGTTGGAGAAGTCCGCTTCGGTCATGTCCGCGCGGGAGAAGTCCGCAGCGGACACGTCAGCCCCGTTGAACGCGGCCTTGGAACCCAGGCATCCCTCGAAAGAGGCCTGCGCCGCCAGCGCCTTGTCGAAGCGCGCCCCGTCCAGGCGGGCTTCCGAGAAGTTCGCTCCGGCAACCGTGGTCCCCGTGAACAGCGCGCCCTCAAGGCGGCAACGGGAGAAATCCGCGCCCGAGACGTCGCGCCCGGAGAAATCGAAGCCCCGCATGTCCAGCGTGGCGAGGCTCTCGCCCCTGGCATGCCTTTCCAGGGCCTTTTCGACCGTGAATGTCTCAGCCGGAGGCGTCTGCTCCTGCCGTGGCGGTTCTTCAGCGGATTTTGCAGTCTGTTGTTTTTCCATGTCCGCCATGGCCTTGTTCATCGCGACGAAGCCCTGCCGGGCCTCCTCGAACTTGGCCCTGGCCTCGGGATCCAGGTTGGGCAGGGCAAGCATGGCGTCGATGGCCGCCACGGGGTCGCCCGCCGGGACGTTCATCTTCTCGGCCAGAAAACGCTCGGCCTGCTCAGGGGTGACGCCCAGCGCGGCGAGCTGCTCCTGCGCCTGTTTTTCCATGTTGCCGACCATGGCCTCCAATTCCTGCATGTCCTTTTCCGGGTCGGCGTCGGCTGGAGACTTGTACGTGTCGATGAGCTCTTCAATCCGCTCGGTGGGGGGCTTGGCCGTGCTGGAACGAGCGTACGCCTCGGCCTCTTCCCGCGTGACCCCAAGCTTCGCCAGATTGGCGTTGGTCTGCGCCTCCAATTCTGCCACGGCGGCTTCGAGTTCCTTGAGCGCATCGGAAGGTTCTTCCGTTGGGGGGGGAGGCGGCGGCGGGGCCGGAGCGGCCTCCTGCGGAGGCGCGGCGGGCGCGGGCGCTTCCTCGGGAGGCGGGGAAAGCGTCTCGGCGAGCTGGTTTTTGTAGTGCTCCACAGACAGCGGCGCGCTGCGCAGCGGTTCCACGGCGATCAGGCAGTGGCGGACATCGGCGGCTTCCTCATCACTGATCAGCGTCAGGTTGCGGTAGGCCACGATGCCCGCCGCGCGTTCCGGGAAGAGCCACAGCGTGTCCGTCATGCAGGGGCGCTCCGAAAAAGTTTCCTCCCCCGCTTTCAGCCTGTTCAGGAAGAACCTGATGCGAACAGGCGGCAGAGAGGTCTCCAGCAGGGGGGCGTCCGGGTGCATGTTGTTGACTGCAATCCGTTCGTCTCCGTTGAAGAAGCGGCCCATGCGCTGATCCTCCGGGGCCGTCATGCAGTAGTGCATGGTGGTGCCCTTGGGATAGTAGGGCCAGCGCGTGGTCAGCCAGTCCCTGTTGAAAGGCCCGAAATATTTCAGGCGTTGCGGCCAGTGCGGCTGCATGGCGGTCAATCCTGCCGGAGGACACGGCTGGTCCGGGGCCTGCGCCACCACTCCCTCAGGAAAGATGTTAGGTACAGGGATGGGCTGGCCGTCCGCACTGGGGCGGCCCTTGCCGAGAGGATTCTCGGGGAAGTCCGGCCCGCCGTAGGCGTGGTTCCAGGCTATGGGCATGACGCTGAAGGGCTCAGGATCGCCCGGAAAGGAGCCTTGCCAGGTTCTGTGGCCGTACACGTCCAGGGTTTTGGTCTTTTCCGCCACTTTTACGCGCACCTGGGCCGCCTGCGCCGGACGCTGAAGATGGCACGATCCGTAGACCAGGTACTCCGCCTCGGACTTGGGGAAGCTCCAGTCCAGGACTTCGTCCTCACCCATGACGGATGTGGTCATTTTCCAGAGGTCCTGCTCCGAAATCAGGCGGGATTCAGGGGACTCGTCAAAGACGAAACCGGCCAGAACCGTGGAGCATAATACCATGCCCTGCTCGGAATTGAGGACCTTGTAGAGATAGGCCAGAGTGTCGGGTTTGAGGGTGCGCATGGGTGGGGCTGCTATCCGATATTGATCACGTTGCCGTTTACCTTAACATAGGTGCTTCCGTTGATGTTTACCATTTTTGTGTCCATGCTTATCCCATTCTCGGTTTGCATGATTCTTGAGTTACTTCCTCCATACAGTACAAGAGAATCTTTTTGTATTCTAAGATTGGCATTAAAAGCGCTCTCAGAAGAGAAGACGGCACCTGTGTTGCTCATTTTCATTTTAAAGTAGTCATCACTCGTCCCGTGTTGTATTACTATCTCCTTCTTATTCATCTCGACACATCCGCCTCCAGATTTCTCGCTAATTTTAATCGACTCTTTGCCGAAGCTCCCCTGCATGGATATCAACCCGTTCGATTGGTTACTAATGTCGACGGAGTTTTTCTTGATAGACAAGCTTGAAGACTGATACAATGAAGGCGTTTCATTTAAAATTTAACCTGTGGCAAGAAGTATCTTTTTCCCGCTAGGCGTACATCCAATCAATTCGTCAACAAACAAATTAACGCCATCTTTATTGAGTTTTATCGTTGATGCACGCGCCCTTTTCGTCGCATCAAGGAACTTTTTGCAGAACTCACTACCTTTATAAGCCGCTCCTGCTGACACCAGCGCACCAATTCCTAATTCCGTGCTTCCATAAACACCTCCAACAATAGACGCCCCCCCATCCTGACTCCATGCTCCATCAGAAGAAAAACATTCCGTTGTGGCGACAGCACCTGCGGAGGCCAATGCAACCCCCACACCCGCCGCAGCCATTGCTGTTTTGGCCTTCGCCAGCAATTCTTTAGCCACAACAGCTGTTCCAGCGGAGAAAGTTAACGAATCCTGGGCGGCCTGCTCAATCGTGATGGACATATCCGTGCTGGAATCGCCGAAGCTCATGGCTGCACCCTTGGTGTACGTAAACGACGTACCCCAATTGAGGTTCAAGGCCAGAGGCCCGACCACGTTTGTGAGCGATCCCGAATAACAATAGTTTGTGGCCCCAACTACCGCCTGAGTGCATTGCCCAAGGACGCCTTCGACGGAGCTGCCCAGCACGAAGGTGTCGTTGTCCCCTGCCGTGCTCGTCAGAATGCTGCCCCCGCCTCCATTTTTCACCGCCCCCACAGCGATGCCACTGTTGTGGTAGGGCGACCACAGGGCCGCAGTTTCTTGCCCTTCGGTGTCGTTGAACACCAGTTGGTTGTTTGCCGCGCTTTTGATGCCCCCGAAACGGGCGTTGTTCCCTCTGATGGGATTGGCCTTTTCGCCGTCGTGCACCGCCGAGGTGATGAACGGCCGGTCAGGGTCGGCGTTGACAAAGGCCAGCATGACCCCCGTGCCCTTGTGCAGGGGGAAGTGCATCCCGTAGTTCTCACCGGCGTAGGGCTGCGCCATGCGCAGCCAATGCGAGGCGTGCCCGGCCGGTTCGTTGGCCAGGTCGAAGGGCAACCGCACCTTGTAGCGCCCCTGCTCGTCCAGTTCGGCGTATTGGCCGGAGCCTTCCGCATCCACGACGGCGTTGATCATGCCTTCGATTTTGGTTTTCACTGCGGTGCGCGCGGGCCGGAACTGCCCGTCGCCGGGAAGCGCGGCAAACACGTTCCGGTAGCCGTAGTTGTCCTTGAACTCCACCCCTGTGCCCACACCGCTGACCAGCGGGCTTGACGTCCTGCCCGAGTGCTCCACGGAGGTGAGCAGGTAGGAGGTATTGAAGCCGTCGTCAGGATGGCCGGAGAGCGAATACAGCCGACCGGTCCTGAAAGGCAGGCAGCCGCCCTGCCCATGGAAGATCGTCTTGCCGCACAACAGTTCCTCGGCGCGGATTTTCGCCAGGACCTTGCCTTGATCCGTTGTCGGGAAGTGATCGCCGTAGGAATAGGTGCGCCCCACCCCCTCCGGGTCCACCTGGGCGGTGACAAGCAGCTCGATGTCCGGGCGCTGGTAGTTGTAATCCTTGAGGACTATCTCCTTGGGAACGATGCGATCTTCCCTGGTCAGGACAAAGATGGAGCGAAGCTTCTCTCCATCGTCCATGCCGGAGGCCTGACGGAAGGGAAACGCCTGTGAGGAAAGGGGCGTATGGGCGATTTTGGAATCCGTGATGATCAGCTTTTCGCCGTTGTCCGTCTCGTCAAAGAAATAATATACTCCTGAATGCTCCATCCAGCGTGAGATGAAATTGAAGTGCGTCTCATTATACTGGCAGACATATTCCATTTTGGGATGTTCGCCCGTAAAACGGATATCATATTGCCGCACGCCGCATTCCTTCAACACGGAATCCAGAATTTCCGGCAGCGACATTTTCAGGAAGACCTGATTGTGCTGGGTCAGTTCCAGAAGCCGCAGCCTGGGGCTGAGGGTGGCGATGTAGAAGGTCAGCTTATCCACGGTCTGCATTTTCTGAAATGCGAACAGAACGCCGCTGTAGGAGTTCTCCCATTTCGCCCAGGAAATTTTCAGCGTGGCGGAACGGCGGGACATCCTGCGGGAAGCAAGCCCGCCATCTGAAGAGGCGCACAGTATTTTGAATTCATAGGGTTTGGAAAGTGTGTCCATCCCTTTGAATTCCACCACTTCCAGCGTGTTGTCCTCGATCCCGTCAACGTTCAGCTTGGCGCGCATGAAAGCCTGGTCGATCATGAGATACTCCAGGAACAAACGACTGTTGAAGACGTAAGAACTCCCGGCTGCAACGCTGTGAACCCGAGCGCGCGTTGGAAGGGCCTGCCGGAGGTATGCGCCGAGTCATATTTTATTGAATAGCCCTATTCCCAAGAGGTGCGCAATCACATAATGACCTGGCAGGGGCTACCCCCGCTTTGTGTCTGCAACACAGCTTGCCCCGCTTGCGGACGCTTCAACGCCGTACCGCCAGCGAGAACAAGCACTCTCCTCTGCGAGGCATGCATGGTCTGTGATCCACGGTACAGTACCCGGATGAAAGCGCGGTCCCAAAAGTTAGAGGCTGCCGCCGGGATCGTTTCGGGCAAGTGTATCCCACAGGACAAAGTTGTCCCCTTACTGGAGACGGTCATCGCCAGCGGCGACAGAGTCTGCATCGAGGGCGACAACCAGAAACAGGCCGATTTTCTGGCCGAATGCCTGGCGCGGGTGAACCCGCAGAAAGTCCACGGCCTGCGCATGGCCCAATCCTCCGTGATTCTGCCGCAGCATCTGGATATCTTCGACCGCGGCATCGCCAGCAGCCTGGATTTCGCCTACGCCGGTCCACAAGGGGAGCGCCTCTTCAGGATGGTCGACCAGAAACGCCTGACCATCGGGGCCATCCACACCTATGTGGAACTGTACGCCCGCTACTTCACCGACCTCTGCCCGGATGTCTGTCTCCTGGTGGCCGCCAAGGCTGACAGGGCCGGCAACATCTACACCGGGTTCAGCACCGAGGAGACCCCCGCCCTTGTGGAGGCCGTGGCCTTTAAAGGCGGCGTGTCCGTCTTCCAGGTCAACGAAATCGTGGACGTGCTGCCCCGCGTGGACATCCCCTCGGACTGGGTGGATTTCATCGTGGAGAGCCCGCACCCTTTCTACATTGAGCCCCTGTTCACCAAAGACCCCGCCAGCATCAGCGACATCCAGGTCCTTATGGGCATGATGGCCATGAAGGCCATCTACGCCGAGTACCTCCCCCAGACAATCAACCACGGGGTTGGGTTCAACACTGCGGCCATCGAACTGCTGCTGCCCACCTACGGAGAGGAACTTGGCCTCAAGGGCAAGGCCTGCCGGTATTGGGCGCTCAACCCCCACCCCACGATGATCCCCGCCATCGAAGAAGGCTTCGCGGAGATTATCTATCCCGTGGGCGGCGAGGTCGGCATGGAGGCGTACGTCAACACCAAGCCGGACATCTTCCCCGTGGGGTTTGACGGCTCCATGCGCTCCAACAGGTTTTTCAGCCAGATGAGCGGCCACTTTGCGGATATCTTCGTGGGGGCCACCCTGCAAATCGACACCCAGGCCAACAGCTCCACGGTCACCTCCGGGAGGCTTGTGGGCTATGGCGGCGCGCCCAACTTCGGCTGCGAATCACGCGGGCGCAGGCATGCCAGCCCTGCGTGGCTCAAAGCCGGAGCCCAGGGCTACGCCGGGGCCGCCATGCCACGGGGCCGGAAGCTGGTGGTGCAGATAGTGGAGACGTTCTACGGCAAGATGCAGCCGACCTTCGTGGAAAAGCTCGATGCCTGGGATTTCAGCGAAAAAGGCTTCTTTGAAAACCCGCCGGTGATGATCTACGGCGACGACATCACCCATATCGTCACCGAGGAAGGCGTGGCCAACCTCCTGTTGTGCCGCACACCGCAGGAGCGTGAACAGGCAGTGCGCGGCGTGGCCGGGTTCACACCGGTAGGGCTTGGACGCGACAAGCGGATGGTGGACGAACTGCGGGCGCGCAAGGCCGTGCAATGGGCCTGCGACCTGGACATCCAGGAAAGCAGGGCCACCAGGGACATGCTGGCGGCCAGAAGCATCAAGGACCTCGTGGACTGGTCCGGCGGGCTCTACGATCCGCCCAGCCGGTTCAGGAACTGGTAGCAGGAGAAGGCATGGAACATTTGGAATATACGTACTCCGGCAAACCAGGTCCCGCGCGCTCCAAGGACTGGGCGATCGTTGGCGTGGTCACTTCCGGCAACCTCGAAATCCTGGCCGAGGCGGCGAATCTGGACGGCGCTTGCCGCTTTGTTATCGATACCTCCACCAAGGGATTCGGGTCTACATGGAAGGCGGTCATCGAAGATTTCATGGCCAAACACGCACCAGCAGATCTGCTGTTTTCCATCAACGACTCCGCAGCCAGCCCCGCCGTGGTCAGCCTCCGGCTGGCCCAGGTGCTGGAAGCCCTCAAAGACTGATCGGAGCGACCATGCGGAAAGCCAAGCAAAGTTACTTCGAGGCCTCGGCCAGGCAACGGGTTGCAGGCATCGCCGACCCGGGAAGCTTTACGGAGATCTGTGGCCCCCGGGAGCGCCGGACCAGCCCCAGCCTGCCGTTTTTCGACCTCCCGGTTTCCTTCGACGACGGTGTCGTGGTGGGTGACGGCAGCATGGAAGGCCAGCCCATCGCCCTTGCAGCCCAGGAAGGCCGCTTCATGGGCGGAGCCTTTGGCGAAGTCCACAGCGCCAAGATCGTGGGGCTGCTCAAGAGGAGCCTTCGCGTCAGGCCCAAGGCGTTCATATTCCTACTGGACTCCGGCGGTGTGCGGCTCCAGGAGGCCAACGCGGGAGAAATCGGCGTCACGGAGATCATGCGGGGCATTTTTGACCTGCGCGCAGCCGGAGTGCCGGTTATCGGCGTGGTGGGCGGTTCCTGCGGCTGTTTCGGCGGTGCAGGCATCATCAGCGGCTGCTGTGATACGCTCATCGCTTCGGAGCAGGGCCGCATGGGCGTTTCAGGGCCGGAGGTTATCGAAACAACCATGGGAGTCGACGCTTTCGACTCCCGCGACCGGGCCCTGGTCTGGCGAACCACTGGCGGCAAGAACCGCTTTCTGTTTGGAGCCGTGCGCTCTCTGGTGGATGACCACATCCCCGCTTTCCGGCAGGCCATTGCTGCCGCCATGGGCGAACCGGCAGCCTTCACCCTTGAGACCCTCTCCGCCAAGCGCTCGGAGCTCGCCGCCCGGCTGGACACCTTCGCGTCGGCCCATGACGCCCTGGATGTCTGGCGGAACATGGGCTTTTTGAAGCCCGAGGACATCCCCGGCTTGAGTGTTGAGGAACTTACAGCCAAACGGACGGCTCTTTCGGAGGGCGGGGCATGAAACTGGACGAGGTTTTGAAGAACCTGTTCCCTGCGGGCAGTTCCGTCGAAGTCAAAGGCAGCGTCCTTTCCGGGGAAGCCAAGGTCGGGACCGAAGACGCGACGACGGTGGCCATTCTCGGCACAACCGATAACGCGTTCATTGGCCTGGAGGAAATTCTGGCCCTGGCCCAAGGGTTCGAGGAAGTCATGCGCGACCATCCTGGCCGCCCTGTGGTCCTGCTGGTGGGTAACAATGGGCAGCGCATGGCTCTGCGCGAGGAACTGCTCGGGCTCTTTGAATACATCGCCAATCTTGCAGCCCTTCAGGACATGGCCCGCCGCCGGGGGCACAAGTTGCTGGCGGTGGTCTACGGCAACTCCGTGGCCGGCGGGTTCATCGCTTGCGGCATGTGCGCTGATAGGATCTACGCCTTGGCGGATGCCCAGACCTCTGTCATGAATCTGCCCTCCATTGCCCGGGTGACCCACCTTTCCCAAGACTTTCTGGAGCGGCTCAGCCTGACGTTGCCCATATTTGCGCCAGGGCTTGAAAACTTTCAGAAAATGGGCGGCATCCACGAAATTTGGGATTCCAACGGCGCATCCAGCCTTGAAGCCGCCCTGGCGGCCTGCGCTCCCGACGACAACCGCGCCGCGCTGGGCAAACAGCGCTCCGGCCGCACCCTGGCCCTGGATCTCATAAGCATGGTTGCCTCGGCCTGACCCATGCCCGGAGCGCACGCGCACCTCACGGTCCACCGCCACTGGTTTGCGCGCCTGACCCCGAACGCCTTGGAGTCCGGGGTGCTGCGGGCTGACGGTTGCTCCGCCCCGGATGGCGGGATCATACGGCCTTGGATTGAAGCCGGGCGGCCTCTTATTCTCCGCCGCCCGTGTTGGAGCCCGGAGGGTCTGCTCTGCTGCGGGCTTGCCCTGCCTCCCCAGGCGGGCAAACTCCGGCTGCCCTTTCAGGTCCACACGCGGGGCATCCGGGAGGTATCCCCACCGCCCCGCCTGGCCGACTGCCTGACGGCTGTCCCCGAAGCCTGGAAATCCGGGCTCACCCGGTGCGTTCAGGCCCTTGAAGGCCTGGGTCTGGTACCGCGCGTGTTCGGCAGCCTTGCCTGGAAGCACCTGACAGCCTTGGACTATCTGCATGCGGAGTCCGATGTCGATTTGCTTGTAGCGGTTTCAGGCAGGCCGGAGGTGGCCGCCTTGGAAAAGACGCTGGCCAATCTTGGAAGCGGCGTCCCGCCAATTGACACCGAGATACTCCTCCCGGACTCCAGAAGCTTTCAACTCGCCGAATTCTCACGCAATACTCGCGATATACTTGTGAAAGCAGATGACTCTGTCCAACTTGTCCACAGGCAGTCACTGCTGGACGGCCTCGGTGACTGATCACCCTTGGGGGGCTCTCGCCCCGGATGCCATCGCCGAGGCGGCCTGCAACGCGCTTCTGCTGGAACTTGCCACTTACCCCAAGCCGGGGCTTGTCAGCTTCCAGGACACTGGCAGCCATGCGGATATGGACGCGCACACGTTCCTCGCCAGCATTCAAGCGCTGCGCCCTTCGTTTCGGGACATGGCCTCGGCGGGAAGCGCAGGTGCAGGCATGGAGCCGTTGCGCATTCTGGGTCTGGAGGCGGAGGGGCGCATGTTTGCGGCCACAGGGGGGGTGAACACCCACAAGGGGGCCATCTTCAGTCTTGGCCTGCTTGCCGCAGCTTCCGGCGCTCTTGGCGCAGGTGGCCTTCTTCCTGTGTTCGACAACCTATCAGCATACATTCGCCAACGCTTCGGCTCGGAAATCCTCGCGTCCTTTCCTGATGAGGCGAACAGCGCAGGCGAACGCGCCCGTTGCCTTCACGGGGTGGGTGGCGCACGCCTTGAAGCCGGTCTTGGCTTCCCGACGGTGGCCCGCGTTGGCCTGCCATCGCTGGAAGAAGCCCTGGATGCGAAGTTGCCGCTGGTGAGGGCTTGCGTCCACTGCTTCTTCGCCTTGCTTGAAGTGGCGGATGACACAACGTTGATCCACAGGGGCGGGCTGACAGGCTTGGACCTTGCCAAACGTTCTGCTGCGGCATTCAACCGTCTGGGAGGAGCGCTTGCGCCGGATTGGAAACATCGCGCCGTGCAGCTTCACCAGGAATTCTCGGCAGCCAACCTGAGTGCCGGTGGCGTTGCCGATCTGCTTTCGGTAACGCTTTTCTGCCGCTTGATGGGAGTACATGCATGAGCGGACTTGCCATACTGTGTTCAGGACAAGGCTATCAATCGCCCGACCTGCTCGCCAAGCTCGGAACCAATCCCGAAGCTATGCGGCTGTTTGACTCTGTGAGCGACCTCCTGCCCGATGCGTTGCGGAATCCGTTTTCAGGGCTTGATCCAGATGCCATTTTTCTCGACCGCGTCTCCCAACCGTTGATCTGCCTGTACCAACGCATGGCCTGGGAGATACTCCAGCCACGAATGCCCGACCCCGCCCTGTATGCGGGCTACAGCCTGGGCGAGTTCTCCAGCTACTCCATTGCGGGTGTTTTTCCACCGGACGCAGCCATCCGGCTGGCATGCAGGCGAGCCGAGCTGATGGACCTCGCGGCCCAGGAAACGCCTTCCGGGCTGATGGCCGTTCTTGGCCTGTCTCCTGACGCGGTGGTCTCGGCCCTTGGTAAGTCAGGCGGCGCTCTCGCTATCGTTATCGGGCCAGAGCATGTTGTGGTTGGCGCGGCGCGCGACGCATTCGAGGACACCACGCGCGCGCTTCTGGAGGCGGGTGCCAGGCGGGTCATTCCCTTGCAGGTTCCCCTTGCGTCCCACACGCCGTTTCTGGCCAAAGCCACCCCGGAGTTCAGCAAAGAGCTGCACAGCGTGAACATGGCCATGCCGTTGGTTCCGATTCTCTCAGGAGTGACCGGAGACGTTGTATTCACCCCGGATCAGGCGGTGAAAGCCTTGGCCGGACAGATCAGCACCACCATCCGCTGGGATGCCTGCATGGAAACTGCGCTCTCCCGGGAGTGCAGGGTCTTCCTGGAACTCGGGCCAGGAAGGGATTTGGCCCACATGGTTCTGGACGCCGCACCGGGCATCGCGTCACGCTCCCTTGACGAGTTCAAGGATATTGGCGCGGCGGCGGACTGGGCCGTGAAAGCGCTCTCCAGAGCATAACCGTGCTGCACTGGTGGTCTTTAGTATTTGAGGCTGCTCGGCCTCTCTCACGCCGTTAGCAGGAGTTCAGCTCCCCTTGGGGACGCCAAAGAGATCATAGAAAAATATTTAGATATTGGACCCTTAGCTCTTGCGCCCCCCGGAAACACGCCGTTCCGTTCAACAAGCTCCCTTTCCTCAGCAGCCGCTGCTACGACAAGTGACTTACGTCTCATCGTGTACAAATGCGCCCGATACAGTCTACGAAACCATATGGCTGTAAGGGGAGGCTAAGGGAATCGCTGATGAGAAAGATACACTAGGAAGCGGACGTTTAAGGGAAGAGCAGTTTTCCCATAACTCCCGAACAACTCCCCGTTATCGGGATATTCTTGGCCGATGTCAGGATTTTGTAAGCGATGGTCTGCTAGGTTTGTATTTCATGTCCTCAATAGCGAAATGAACCAGCCCAGCTTTTGAAGGAGGTCTTCCAGTCATGTCGCATAACGTTTGGAGATGCGCCGTTGCGGCGTTCATGATCGTCTTTGCCGCCCTGCTCGGCTTTCCGGTGCTGCCCGAGGCCCGCGCCGAGGGGGGCATCGATCCAGCCGACCCCATGGTGCGCATCACCTATTCGAAATCCAACCTGGACGTCCCTGCCGTGCTGGCAGCTGTCAGCCGCGAGGTGACCAAGTCCACCGGGCTTGGCGAGGAACTCATCACTTACTACTGGCAGACCTTTGACGCCGTGCACTGCATGGGCAAGCCCTCCACGGACAAGCCCATCTTCGTGGACCTCTACGTACCCGGCTTCTTAACCGACGACATGGTAGCCAAGTTGATGACCGCCATCGCGGATTCGTTGGCCAAGAACACCGGTCTGGACAAGAAGTGGGTCTTCA